>CAYPNI010000149.1:0-4705 GCA_964411925.1 uncultured Nitrospirales bacterium | reverse complement strand
CCCGCGCAGGTGAGCGCGATCTCGAGCGTGTTCCGCGTGACCGGCGGCGACATGAAGCTCGTGGTGCGCGCCATTCTCAACAGCGGCTGGGTCGCCGCGGCGCCGGCCAAGTTCAAGCGGCCGTTCCACTACGTGATTTCCGCGTTGCGCGCCGCAAATGCGACGGTGACCAATACCATCGGCCTCAACGCCCAGCTGGTCACGCTTGGCCAGCCGCTCTACCTGTGGGAGACGCCGGACGGCTACCCCGACCTGTTCGAGTACTGGTCCGGCAACCTGATGCCCCGATGGCAGTTCGGGACGACCCTCTCGAACTTCCGCACGGGGAACATCGTGATCAACAGCGCGCCGTACCTGGCCGGTACGCCGGACGCCGCGATCGACATGCTCAACGTGAACCTGTTCGGCGGCGAGATGGACGCCGCGGCGCGTTCCGTCCTGCTCACTTACCTCAAGAGCGGAAACTTCAACGACCAGCTGTTCCGCGAGACGCTTTCGCTCGCGGTCGCGTCGAGGAGCTTCCAGTGGTACTAGCCCGTCCATTCCGCGCAGCGGAGACCAGCACATGACCGACACATTCGACCACGGCGACGACTGCGGGTGCACCGAATACCGCGAGCTGACGCGTCGCCAGTTCGTCGGCACCGCCGCCGGCATTTCCGGCGCCGCGGCGGCCGCAGCCGTGTTTCCCGAGTGGCTTCCGAAGGTCGTGCTCGCCGAGGCGTTCTCCCACGACCGCGACGTCATCGTGTCGATTTTCCAGCGCGGCGGAGCGGACGGGCTCAACCTCTGCGTGCCATTCGGCGACCCCGCGTACTACACGGGCCGGAGCACGATCGCGATTCCGCATCCGGACGCCAGCCTGCCGGCCGCGCAAAAGGTGACGGCGCTCGACAACTTCTTCGGCTTCGCGCCGGCGATGACGCCGCTCCTGCCGGCGTATGCATCAGGCAACCTCCTGGTGATGCACGCCGCCGGTCAGACACACGTGTCCCGGTCGCACTTCGACGCGCAACGTTTCATGGAAGTGGGCAAGCCCGCCGATCCGAACTACCTCACGGGCTGGCTTGGCCGGCACCTGAGCGTGATGCCGCCGATGCGCTCAGATGCGCCGCTTCGCGCGCTCGGACTCGCCAACGGATTGCAGAAGACGCTCGTCGGGGCGCCCAAGACCCTGCCGATCGCGAATCCCGCCAACTTCACGATCGGCGGTGCTGCAAGCACCGCGGCGGCGCGCCAGGCGGTACTCGCCGCCAACTACCTTGACGCGCCGGCGCCCCTCAACGCGTCGGCGCTCGACGCCATCAACACGATCGCCCTGCTCCAATCGGTCAACTTCAACGGCTATGCGCCGATGAACAGCGCCGTGTACCCGAACACCTCGTTCGGCCGGGCGCTCAAGTCGGTGGCCACGCTCATTCGTGCTGATGTCGGGATCGAGGCGGCGCAGGTGGACATCGGCGGCTGGGACACGCACGCCGCGCAGGGCGGCACCACGGGAGCGATGTCGGCGCTCACGACCGACTTCGCCACCTGCCTCGCGGCGTTTCACGCAGACGTCATCGCCACCGATGCGCGCGTGACCGTTGTGGTGATCTCCGAGTTCGGCCGCAACGCGCGCGAGAATGGATCTCAGGGCACCGACCACGGCCGCGCGACCACGATGTTCACGATGGGTCAGGGCATTGCCGGTGGGCGAGTGCTCGTGAACAGCTGGCCAGGGCTGGCGATGGAGAACCTCGAGTCGCGGCAGGACCTGAAGGTGACGCTCGACTACCGCGACGTGCTCGCTGAGATCCTCGAGCGGCGGGTGGGCAACACGCAGCTGGCGACCGTGTTCCCGGGGTGGACCCCGACGTTCCGGGGCGTCACGCTCTGATGCCGTACGCGATGCCGCTACTGCACCGTTACCTGGCCGGACATTCCCGGATGCGTGAAGCAATCGTAAGGGAACGTGCCCTTGGTGTTGAACGTCCGCGACACGGTCTGGTTCTGCGTCACCGGGATGCTGGCCGGAGCGCCGGTCTTGGCCGCGAACGTCACGTCGTGCGCCACGCCGGTGATCATCCAGCGGACGGTGTCACCCTGATTGATCGTCACGAACGCCGGGCTGAACACCAGCCCGGGCGTGAACACGTCCACGGTCACCGCGCCAGGGGTGCCGTTGTCCGGCGCCGTCGGCGCATCCTTTCCGCCTGAGCACGCTGAGAGCACGCCTATGGCGACCAATCCCGCAAACAGCGACCGCATTGTTTCTCCCGGTTCCGAGTGTGCCGCAATGCTCACGCTAGCGAACGAACGACCAACGGGCCAGCTGGAAGTTCACCGCGCCCGCGCGTCACGATGGTTGACGCTCGGCGTCGCCGCTGTGTTAGCCGTCACCGTCGCGTGCAGTGGCGATGGGGTGACGGGCCCGGGGTCGAATGAACCGCCGGCGCCCGCCACGCCGGTTGGTGTGTACACGCTCTCAACGGTTGACGCCAAGACCCTGCCCTGGACGATGTTCGCCGACACCGGCTACACGCTCGAGATCCAGTCTGGCACTCTCGACATCTCGGCCAACGGCAAGTGGGTCTCGAAGGTGACCTCGCGCGAAACCGTGGCAGGCTTTGTCTCCATCTACAACGACAGCACGTTCGGCACCTGGACCGTCGCGACCGGTTCGAAGACGGCCGTGCTCACGAACGCCGAAACGAACCAGACGTCGAACGCGACCTGGACGGCAACGAAGGCGACCGTCGTGCAGCTCGACGGCGCGACGTCGCACACGATCGTGTACACGAAGAACTAGTCTCCGGCGCCGCGCTCCCATTCGGCGATGCCACCGGGCACCACCCGGAAGAGTGCGTGCAACGCCGGTGACTTCTCGCCACGCACCGCACGATGACGCGCGGGGTCGCGCACGCGGAGCTTCCGGCGCAGGTGCGCCCACTCGTACGCCACCTGGCCACGCGGCACCACGATGCGTTCGAGTCCGGTCCGCGCAGGCCCGACCTTCGACTTGTCGAACGAGTAGCCGCGGCGCACCGCCTCGCGGTGCACGTGGGCGAGGTATCCGTTGATCGCGGCAACGGGGCGCGGATGCGCGCGAAATCGCTCGAGCTGCGGGTGGTGCCGGTAGCCTTTCGTCCGGCCCTGCAACACGTGCTTGGCGAGCAGGGCCTCGCGCCAGAGCGCGACGAGCCCGCGGGCGTCGAGGTACCTGGGGTGCAGCGACCAGAGCCGCATTACCGGCCCGCCGTCAAACCGCCGCGAAGCTCCGGTCGAGCACGTCGAGCGCGAACTCCACGTCGGCTGCGGTGATGCACATCGGCGGCTTGACGCGCAGCACGTTGCCGTCGATTCCGCCCTTGCCGATCAGGAGTCCGGCCTCGCGTGTGGCCTCGAGCACGTCGGCCGCGGGACCTTTCGCCGGCTCTCGTGTGGCGCGGTCGGTCACCAGCTCCACGCCCAGCATCAGCCCGAGCCCGCGCACGTCGCCGATCACCGGATACGACTTCTTGAGCTTGTCGAGTCCGGCGCGGAACTGCTTCCCGCGCTCGCGACAGTTCTGCTGCAGCCCGTCGGCATCAATGATGTCGAGTACCGCCAGCCCCGCGGCCATCGAGACGGGGTTTCCCCCGAACGTGTTGAAGTGCGTCTTCTGCGTGAGTGACTTGGCGATGTCGGCGCGCGTGGTAACCGCGCCGATGGGCGCGCCATTGCCAAGGCTCTTGGCCATCGTCACGAAGTCCGGTGTGACGCCGAAGTTCTGGAAACCCCAGTAGTGCTCGCCGGTGCGGCCGAAGCCGGTCTGCACTTCGTCGGCGATGCAGAGCCCGCCCGCCGCGCGCACGTGCCCATACACTTCCTTGAGGTAGTTCGGCGCGCCGTGGGTCACGCCGCCGGCCCCCTGCACCGGCTCGCACAGGAACGCCGCGATCTTGCCCGATGTGGCCGTCCGGATGAGGTCGCGCACATCGTCGGCCGCCCGACTCGCGATTTCCTCCGGCGTGCCGGTGAATGGGCTCCGGTACGGATCGGGGTTGATCGCGTGGTGCACGCGCCCGCCGCCCTCGAGCGGGAACTTCCAGTTGCCAAGCCCGGTGAACCCCATCGCCGCCGGCGAATTGCCGTGATACGCGTGCCGGAGCGTGATGAGGTCACTGTTGCCGGTGAAGAGCCGCGCCATTGCCACGGCCAGTTCGTTGGCCTCGGTGCCGCTGTTCGTGAAGTACGTGACCTCGAGACCCTTGGGCATCTTCGACGCGAGCTTCTTGGCGAGCATCGCGAAGTTCGGGTGCAGGTAGATCGTCGTCGCGTGGTTGAGCGTGGCCATCTGCTCGGTCACGCGCTTCACGTATGTGGGGTGCGAGTGGCCGATGCCGATTGTCACGATGCCCGCGAGGCAGTCGAGGTAGCGGCGGCCGGTCTCGTCCCACAAGTACTGCATGTACCCCTCGACGATCAGGAGCGGATCCTTGTACAGGGTGAAGATCGCGGGGTTGGCGAACTGCTGGCGCATGGACGCGATCTCGGCCTTCGAAGGACCGGTGTAGGGCCTCGGCGTGTGCGCGCACGGCGGCATCGAAATCGTCGGTGCAGTGGCGGTCATGGTAATTCCGGAAAGACGGGGAACCGCGGAGATTCGCGGACTGTTAACGGCGAGATTCGCGGAAACGGCAACAGCGACTACAACGGCGACTACAACAGCGACTACAACAGC
>CAYPNI010000148.1:0-8891 GCA_964411925.1 uncultured Nitrospirales bacterium | reverse complement strand
GAACATCCGGACGGAAGTTGCGACGACATCAAGTGCAATCATAGTTAGACTCTGAATCGACTAATTCACTTCTTCGACCGCTCGGGGCGGAATCTGGGTTGGCGGCGAAGAAGGTTGCTGGGGCGCGGGGATCGGGCGCAGGCGCAGGTTGCGAAACCAGACTTCGCCGCCGTGATCCTGAAGCATGATCATTCCCTGACGCGGCAGTTGCGCGTATGGCGTGTCGAATTTCCCAAGCGGCTCGGTCATTTGGGCGAGGTCCGCTTTGACGACGAGCCAGCCGTTCATCACGACATCGATTTCCGCCCCTTCGACGCGCACATCGAACGAGTTCCACTCCCCCTGCGGCCGTGACAAGTTAAACATCGGGGTGACGACGTCGTAGATGGCGCCGCTGCCGTGCTTGTTCGGGCGAGCGCCGTGATCGTCGAGGATCTGGATTTCGAAGCCGCGCTGCACGGGGTCGTCCGGCTGGGAACGCAGGAACAAGCCGCTGTTCGCGCCCTTGGCTAGCCGGAATTCGAGATGAAGTTCGAAATCCCCGAACGTCTCGCCGGTGTAGACGACATACTTCAGGGGGAAAAACGCGTTTCCGAAGATATGCAGCACGCCGTCGTGAATTTCAAAGTTGTCCGGGTCGTCTGTGGTGTAACGCCAGTGCTGTTCGTTTGATTGGCTAAGGAGATCCAGCCAGCCCTCGCCCGAAGGCGCGGCGGTCGGCGCGCCGGCGGGAACGGGCGCGGTGCGCGCGCGGTAATAGAGCGCCGCGGGCACGGCAAGCGTGAGTGCGACGGCAAGAGCGATGAATACGGCAATTGCAGTTATGATTCGGCGTCGGCCACGTCTCATGCCGCGGTCTCTTCATGAGTGTGCCGGTAGAATCGGAGCCCGGCTAATCGGTAGTATGCCACTTGGTTTGAGGAGGTAACATCATGGCGCGGAAGTACATTTACGTGTTGATTCCCTCGCTTGTTCTGGCGGCGATTCTTACGGCGACGCTGGTCGTTCACGCGGCCGACGAGGTGAAATCCGGGGGCAACGGTCCGGAGAAGGCGATTATCAGTTCAGCGGAACTGATGAAACTACTGGTCGATCCGACGTATGAGCAGCTCAAGGACGCCGTCGAGAATCCGCCGCAAAAACGCGCGGAGTGGCGCGCACTTTACGTGGCGGCGTTCAGCCTGGCTGAGTTGACGAACTTGATGTATTCGCGCGGCGACGAGGAGTTCCAGCATACGCCCGAGTGGATCGCGGAAGCGGAGAAGTCCCAGCAGATCGTGACGAAACTCGCGGAGTCGGTGCGCAGCCAGGCGGACTACGCGGTGATCAAGGAGAACTACCTCGAACTCGTGAAGGACTGCAACGCCTGCCACGAGAAATTCTCGAAGGAAGAAGAAATCGACGAGATCGTGCCCCCGACGTCGTGGGGCACGACGGAAGGCAAGGCTCCGTCCGAGTCCATCGTCCAGTGACGTTCAACCGCACATGAATAACCCGCTCGGGTTGCACTTGTCGTTCACACGAACGACGCCGCTGCCCGAGCGGCTTTCTATTTTGCGGGAAGCCGGGTTCGGCATGACGGCCGTCTGGTGGGAAGAGGAACGGGCCGAGATCCGCGCGATCCGCGACCGTGTTCCGGCGGTGATCCGCGATTCGGGGCTCGACATCGACCACCTGCACGTGCCGTACTTCGCGTGCAACGATTTCTGGAGCGAGGACGCTGATGTGCGCGGCGGGGCGGTGGACCTCCACTGTGGGTGGGTGTCGGACTGCGCGCGCCATTCGATTCCGCGCATGGTAATGCATGTCACTCGCGGACGATCGCTGCCGCTCCCCCACGCCGACTGCGCCGAGGACTTTCGGCGGCTTGTCGGGTGCGCGGAGGACGCCGGCGTGACGCTTGCCATCGAAAACACCCACGCGCCCGGACATCTGGATTTCCTCTTCGAGCATATTGATTCAGCCGCACTCGGTTTGTGCTACGACGTGGCCCATGACCGGTTGCACAGCGAGCTGCCGCTGGCGCTGCTCCGGCGATGGTCGGGGCGCCTGGCGGTGATGCACGTGTCGGACACCGACGGCCGCCGCGACTGGCATTGGCTGCCGGGCGACGGGAACACGGATTTCGAGGCCGTGGGCGCGTGTCTTCCGCGCCAATACGCGGGCCCGCTGATGCTGGAGTCGATGGCGCGGGCCGGGGAGGCGCTGGGCGAGTTCGCAACGCGCGCACACGAGGCGGCTAACCGAGTGCGAGATGCGTTGCATGCCGGATGCGCGAACGCTGCCGTCGCGGGTTGACGGAGCGGAGGCGGACATGACGTGTGTCCGATGCATCGCGAAGCGGGCCAATGAGAAGCGGGACAGGATCACGATCATCGAAGAACTATGCGGCGACATCATCGAGATAAATCACGCTTGATTCACCGGAGGCCGGGCACATGCGCACGCTCGTATCGCTCTCAGTCTCGACGCTACTGATGGGTACCGTATGGGCTCAGACGGGTCCCAGGCAGTACACCATCGAGCAATTCCTCAATTCGGAGAGCGTGTCGGGCGCGTCCTTCTCGCCGGACGGGAGCAAACTGCTCGTAACCAGCGACCGCACGGGGATTCTGAACGTGTTCGCGTTGCCCGTTGACGGGAGCGACGCGATCCAACTTACGAAGTCCACGACGGAGTCGATGCTGAGCCGGTCGTATTTTCCGCAGGACGAACGGTTCATCTTCGAGGCGGACCAGGGCGGGAACGAACTGAACCACGTGTACGTGCGCGAGCTGGACGGCAGCGACGTGGACGTGACCCCGGGGCAGCGGCTCAAGGCGTCGTTCGCGGGCTGGGCGGACGATGAACATTCCTTCTTCGTCGTGACCAACGAACGCGATCCGCGCTATTTCGATCTTTATGAAGTCTCGCTCGATGGCTACGCCAAGACGCTCCTGTACAAGAACGAGACCGGCATGGACGTGCAGGCGATCTCGCCGGACAAGCGGTACCTCGCGCTTGGCAAGCCGAACACGAACAAGGATTCTGACGTGTTCCTCCTCGACCGCGCGAGCGGCGAGCGGCGAGAACTCATGAACCCGGACGGCGACGTGGTCTGTTCCGCGGCAGAATTCTCGAAGGATGGAGCGACGCTGTACGCCTTCACCAACGAAGGCCGCGAGTTTCAGTATCTCGTCACGATTGACATGAAAACGGGCACGCAGTCCCCCCTGCTGCAACTCGACTGGGACATTTCCTACATCGCGCGCACGCGCACGGGCCGGTTCTGGACGATCGGCGTAAACAACGACGCTCGGTCGGACGTCTACGTGTATGAGGCCGGGGCGGACGGTACGCTGCGGCGCGAGCATCTGACCAAGACGGTGATCGACTCAAAGGGCATCGGCCGCATCGCGCTCAGCCCGGACGAGAAGTCCCGCGTCTTCTACAGCGAAGGCGGGCGCACGCCGGGCGACATCTTCTACGAGGGCGAGGGAAGTCAGAATCCGACCCAGTTGACCCGGCGGTTGCATCCGGAGATCGACGCCGATGACCTCGTCGAGCCGGAGGTGGTCCGGTTCAAGTCCTACGACGGCGTCGAGATTCCGGGCATCCTCTACAAGCCCAAACAAGCGTCGGGTGCGAACAAGGTCCCCGGGCTCATCTGGGTGCATGGCGGGCCGGGCGGGCAGACACGGGCGGACTGGAGCGCGCTCATCCAGTATCTCGTGAACAAGGGCTACGCCGTCTACGGCATCAACAACCGCGGCAGCAGCGGCTACGGCAAGACGTTCTTCGCCATGGATGACCTCAAGCACGGCTCGGCCGACCTCGACGACTGCGTCGCGAGCAAGCAGATGCTCATCGATACCGGCTGGGTCGACCCGGAGCGCATCGGCATCATCGGCGGCAGCTACGGCGGATACATGGTCTGCGCCGCGCTCGCGTTCCGGCCGGGCGTGTTCGATGTCGGCGTGGACATCTTCGGCGTCACGAACTGGGTGCGGACGCTCAAGAGCATCCCGCCGTGGTGGGAAGCGGGCCGCAAATCGCTCTACACCGAGCTGGGCGACCCGGCCACGCAGGAGGAGTATTTAACGTCCATCTCGCCGCTGTTCCACGCGAAGAACATCAAAGACCCGATGATCGTCCTGCAAGGCAAGAACGATCCGCGCGTGCTCCAGGTCGAGTCGGACGAGATGGTCGCCGCCGTCAAGGCGAACGACGTGCCCGTCCAGTACATGGTCTTCGACGACGAAGGCCACGGTTTCCGCAAAAAGGCCAACCAGATCACCGGCTACGAAGCCGTCGTCGAATTTCTGGAGACCTACCTGCGCGGAGAGTGACCGTTGGAAGAGTCAACCGTCCTTGGCGAGGTCCTGGTCGTTGTACTGGGACTCTTCATCAGCGTGATTTGCGTGCTGATGCACTACGAAGCGCTGCGCCTGCTTACCAGGTGGCTGCCCCGGCTCGACACCCGCCCGCGCCAGCGGATCCTGGCGTTGATCCTCGCGCTGCTTGTCGTGCACCAGGCCGAAGCGTGGGTCTTCGCCTGGGGCTACCTCGCTGCCGCCTTCACCGGCATCATGGGCGGCCTTCAAAACGCGGACGGCGGCCTGCTCACCTACGCGTACTTCTCCGTCACCACGTACACTACCGTCGGGTTCGGCGACATCACTCCCGTCGGCCCCATCCGTTTTATCGCCTCCGTCGAAGCCCTGACCGGCTTCGTCCTGATCACTTGGTCCGCCTCCTTCACTTACCTCGAAATGCACCGCTTTTGGAAAGACCGGTGATGGACCCAAGCTAGTTCCCATCCCCCGCCATCACCCACGCTTTATTGAACGCGGCGTATTTGATGGACTTGCCCTTGGTCTCGCCGTCGCGGGGTTTGTCGATGAAGTAGCTGTAGGTGGCGTGGATGGTGCCGTCGGGGCTTTGCGTGATGGACGGGTAGTGGAATGCGCCTTCGCCGGGGTCGCGCTTCTCGAGGTGGCGGGTATATTTCCAGGTGCGGCCTTCGTCGTCCGAGATCGACACGGCGAGCGAATGGCGGCCCGTCGGCAGGTCGTTGTAGATGCAGATCCAGTCGCCGTCGTTGAGATTGGCGATTTCGAGGCCGGCGCCGGGGTTCGGCATCGACTCGTGATCGGCCACCGGACTCCACGTCTCGCCGCGATCGGCCGATTCGGAAACGTGGACGCGCTTGGGCGCGGGGCCGTTGTCACGCATATACGAGACGATGGTGCCGTCGCGGCGTTGGGCGAAGCTGGGCTGGATGTTGCCGCCGCCGACGATGGGCTCGCTGACGTGCCAGTTCTCGCCGAGGTCGTCCGTGATCGCCACGAGCGAGATGGAGAACCCGTCGGAGTAGAGACCGACCAGCATGCGGCCGTCCGGCAGGAATTTCGGGTGCGCGCGTGTGAACCAGCCGATGCGGCTCGTGAGTTTGTCCGCGGCCTGTTTGTAATTCCCCTCGGCCCACTGCTCGACGCGCTCCGGCCAGGGTTTCGGCCCGACGTAGGCCTCGGTTTTCTCGCGCAGGCGCTGCTCGAAGTCTTCCCGCTGCTTGATGAGGAGCAAATCCGTCGTGTCCCACTTCGGCGCGCCGTCGGCCATCATGTAATCCGTCGAGATGCGGTACTGCATCAGCGCGGACTCCCAGGTGTTGGCCAGAATCGTCGGCCAGAGCAGCCACAGGCGCTGTTTCGGGTCGATGATCATGCAGCAGTTCGTGTCGGGGAAGTTTTTCACGTCCGCCATGACGAAGGGCTCGGACCATCTGCCGGTGGCCTGGACGCGCCGCGCGCCGCGGATGAGCACGTCGTCCGATTGCCGCTCGCCCGAGCCGTGGAACCAGCACACGAGCTGGTCGCCATTCGGGCATACGACGATGCACGAGCCGTGGTTGTGCCAGTCTTCGAGCGGGAAGATAAGCTCACTGGTGATGAAGGGATCTTCAGCCGAAGCGGTCGTGGAAACCACGAGAAAGAGCCCTAAAATCGCCCGTTGAAACATCTGAAACACTCCCTTCCAAGGGTGGTAGGCGTAAGCGGGGTTCTGCTTGGGCCTGTTCCCGACCTCGCACAAACGTGCTCAAACTCACGACGACTCGTAATCAAAACTGGTCAGTTCGCCGTCTGCGGCAGTGTAACGAAACTGGATGGGATGGCAACAGACGGTGCAGTCTTCGATGAATGCCTGGTGGGACGTGCTCAGATCGAGCGTGACGGTGCTCGTCTGCCAGCAGTTCGGGCAGGTGTATTCCTGTTCGATGAGCATGACTACTGCCGAGGACGCTCCCAACCCTGTCATTGCGAGGAGCGGGGTATGCGACGAAGCAATCTCGTCAACCGGTAACGATGCTACACGCCAAACTGGCGCATGTGGTGGTGCATGTGGACGCCCATGAGTTGGCTCCACTTGCGCATGGTGAGCGGGCCGAGAATCGGGTGGACGCCGATCTTGTCCGGCGCGGCCTCGAACGCGCCCAGGAAGCGATCCATCGCGCCGAGCAGCTCTTTGCGTTCGCGCTCGAAGTCGTAGTCCGCGGGCGGGCTCCAGTAGTCCGGCGCCTTGATGCGGCCGCCCGGCCAGGTCGTGATTACGCGCGCGATAAGAAAAAAGAGCACGTCGCGGACGATGGGCTTGCTTTCATCCGGCAACGATTTCTCGCCCAACGAGACCTCGAACGCATTTCGCAGGTGCTTGAGCATCTGTTCGATGCTCATTTTGCCGAATTTGCGATTCGAGTCCGCGCGAAGCGCCTGAACACGATGCGTGAAATCCGAATGAGTCTCGCGGGTCAGTGCGACGGCCGGCATGGCGTCCTCCTTCACTCGTCATTGCGAGGAGCGGGTTGTACGACGAGGCGATCTCCCAGTCCGGCTGCGTCAGCCTGCTCCTGTACGAGGAGCCGATCAATCCGTAATCGCGAGCACTTCGCGGCCGCGGCCCTGGGCGATCGCCGACTTATAGGTTACCAGTTCGCGCCGGATCATGGGGTCTTCGAGGTTCACCATGCGGCCGACCTCCGCGGACATGTAGGCCGCCTGGCACAGGCGCGTGATTTCGAGACCGTAGTTCCAGTCCGCCAGCGCGGGCCGGCCGAGCAACACCGCGTCGCGCAGGTCCTCGAACTCGTCGGTATACCCATAGAGATCGGCTTCGTTCGGATGCACGGCGAGCAGGCCGCGCGACGACGTGGACTTCTCGAGCGCTGTCTCCGCGTCCGCGACGGCGTTCGCCGCGACGTCGCCGATGAACACGCTCAAAGGCGACTGCAAGGTGCTCATTTCGAAGGCATAGCCTGGCCCGGTGCCGTCCATGTAGACGCGAAGGCCTTGTTTTTCGTACATCCACGACGTGCTGAATTGCGCCTTGACGATTTGTCGCGTCTCCGGATTGCGAAACGTGATGATGCCCGTCGCGAAATCTTCCGCGGGCGTGACGGCATAGTCAACGCCCATGCGCTTCTTGAGTTCGGCCCGCCAGCGCTTCTGGCCCCACTTGAGCAGCGCGGTCTCGGCGTACACCCGAATCGGTTCGAGAAACGTAAGCGGTTTGCCAATGGGCGTCAGCGCGTACCACGCCGCGGCGATGCTGTGACAGCCCATGTCGGAGAGCGCGCCTCCCCCCTGCCTCACGGGGTCCCAGAACCAGGGCTCGTGCGGCCCGCCGTGCTCCTCCGAGGCGCGCACGAGCATCATCGGGCCCATGGACTTCTGCTGCGGTCCGAGTTGCTCCAACTGCCGCTTGAACGGCTTCATGTGAAGCTGGTTTTCAAGATAGATGGTGGGCAGCGTCGTCGCCGTGGCCGCGCGGACGAGTTGTTCCGCTTCCTCGACGTTTCGCCCGAGCGGTTTCTCGCAGGCGACCGCCCGCAACTGTGCGCCGGCCTTGACCGCGTTGACGATCTGCGTCATCAACTCGACGCGGAGATGGTTCGGCGCGAGAATACAGACGACGTCGCAATTCCGGCAGAGTTCGGCGATGGACGTGTACGCCTTGCAATCGCCCAGGCCGCTCTTTCGGGCGAAGTCGGCGAACTCGCCCGCGCGGTTGGGCGAGACGACCCCGACGAGGTCGACGCCCCGGACCTGCTTGAGCGCGAGCGCATGAAACCGCGCGATGAACCCCGCCCCGATAAACCCCAACCGTACACGATGCATGGCTGCTCGGCTGCCCCCTTCGCACCCCAGTGTCCAGACGCGCGGAGTATACCCCAGCGCGAAAGAGACCACAATTTGAGCACACGACGACGAGGCTGGACGCGCCCCATGCGACGGTCGATGACCTCGTCCGATCGCCGCCATCGGCAACGTGCCTTGAGGGTCGCGGCGCAGATTCAGTAGAATACGAAGCTTGGACGAACGCCGGTATCGGATACGCGAAGCCAGCGAAGCGGTAGGCGTTCCCGATCACGTGCTGCGGCAATGGGAGGTGCGATTCCCACAGTTGCGGCCGAAACGGGACCGCCGGAACCAACGGCTGTATACCGAGCGGGATTTGTCGATCGCGCGGCGCATCAAGGAGTTGCTGCGCGACGAGCGGATGACTGGCGACGGCGCGAGCCGCGCGCTGGCGCGCGAGCTGACCGGCGAGGCGCCGCCCAAGACGCGGCGCGACGCGGCCGACCTGGTCGACCGCATCGAAACCGAGGCGCGCTCGCTGCTCGACTTGCTCGACACGCCGGCCGGCGACGATGCCTGAGCGAACCGTCCAACCCCGTCGGGGCGTAGCGTAGCCCGGTTAGCGCGCTACACTGGGGGTGTAGAGGTCGCGGGTTCAAATCCCGCCGCCCCGACCATCTTTCACCATCGCGCCGTTCACGAGCAGGTCGAAGGGCTTTCGCACCGTGAACGTTAGCGATTCTCCGTCGAGCGTGCAGTTCAAACAGATGATTTGCA
>CAYPNI010000147.1:0-8957 GCA_964411925.1 uncultured Nitrospirales bacterium | reverse complement strand
GGAAATTCGGGTCGGAGAACACGGTCGCCTCGACGTCGTTCATGATCTTCTCGCCATACCGCACGGCATTGCCGAGTTCGGTGTGGGGGAGGAGCGCGACGAAGAGGGTGCCGTCGTAGCGCGCGAGGACATCGTAGGAGCGCGTGAAGATTCGCATCGACATTGCGACCTCGGCGAGCAGATCGTCGAGCGATACCGGCCCGGCGGTCTCGTCGAGCGGCTGCATACCGTCCACGTCGAAGACGACGCACGAGACGGGGTAGTCGTAGCGGTGAGCCTTGTCGACTTCTTCCTGCAACCGTTCGATCAAGTAACGTTGGTTGCGGAGCCCGGTGAGTTGATCGGTGTAGACCGAGTCCGTGCTGGTCTCGGTATCGATGGTGCCTAATCCCTGGGACGCTTTCATGCGCATAGCCGCCTCCACGCGGACCATCAGCATGGGGAGGTTGAACGGCTTGGTTACGTAGTCCACCGCCCCCAGGCTAAAGCCCTTCTCATGGTCCTCCGGCTCCCCCCGTCCCGTAACGAAAATCACCGTCGTGTTCGCGCTGGCCGGATCGGCCTTGATGCGCTTACACACCTCGTACCCTTCCATGTCGGGCATGTTGATATCGAGCAATGCGAGGTCGATGTCGCCGCGCCGGCAGATTTCCAGCGCTTCCTTGCCCCCGGAAGCCGGCACCGCGTCGATGCCCGTCGCCTGCAACCCTTCGCAAATCACTTCGGCGAGCGCGGTGTCGTCGTCGGCGACGCACACGCGAATACGTTTACCCATGATCGCTCAGGATCCCCCAGCTCTGGTCAACCCCACACAGCCTTCCCCGAACTCAAGTATACCCCCATTGGAGACGTTCGGCAAAGCGCGTTGAATGCCAGGACTGAAAAAACTACGATCTAGCGCTACGGTCGCGCAAGAGCGCGACCCTTCCGGACCAGATGAACGGACCATTTAACGCAACGCGCCATCGCCGCCGCCCGACGATCAATATTACGTCGCTCATCGACGTGATGTTTCTTTTGCTCATTTTCTTCATGGTGTCGTCTACGTTCCGGCAGGATTCCGCAATCGACATTACGCTGCCACAGGCCGAATCCGCGACGGCGACGGAACTCACGTCGTACGAGGTGACCGTTGACGCGACGGGCCAGGCATACCTGGCGGGCGAGGCGGTGGACGAGGAACGGCTCCGCGCGGAGCTGACGGCCATCCTGCGCGGCGACGCGTCCGCGCCCATCGTGCTGCGCGCGGACGAGGGGGCGGATTTCGGCAAAGTGCTGCGCGTGATCGACATCGCTCGCAGCCTGAACGCCGCGAACCTTGTCATCCCTACCGCGCCGATGCGCGGCGATGCCTCTAGCGCGGATCGCTGATCGCCCACCCGCGCCGGATTCGCCAGACGAAACCCACCGTGAACAGTATCGCCGCGAAGACTATCCACCCTTTGCTCAGTGGAACTGCCGGCACACCGTCACCGAAACCAATTCCGAACACGGAGAAATGCTGCGCGAGGAACGTGACCGTATTCTGATTCGCGTCTATGTCTATCACGAATTCGTCCGGAATGCGCTCGAACTCGTTGGTGCCCGTATTGAACAGAAACACGGCGATTCCGTTTTCACTGTTACCGGACAATTCATCATCGGTGTAATGGATAGTGACCTGGACCGGCGGATAGAAGTACGTGCCATCGGGCCCGAAATCTCGCACAAGGGCCAAAGACGCAACCGGGTCGCCCGGCGGCAGCAGTCCGGGATCGATCGGCTCGACGGGCGTTCGAATCGAAATTTCATGAGGCGCGCCCGACGGAAAATCGATGTATGTCCCCGCCGGGAGAAGCACATTGGTGCCAGAGGCATCACCGACGGAGGCCGGCGCGCCCAACTGGATGGCATTGTCACCGAGGGTTAACGGCGTATCCGGAATGCTGTCGCCGTCCGTATCCGCGTTGATAAGCGTGTTGGACACGTCAGTTCCGGCCACCTGGGAAGCAAAGACGAGCGTCGAAATGAAAATCTCGCTATGCCCGAACGTGTTTGTCCCCGCGCCTTCGATCAGCAGGCGCAACCCGCCCGCGCTGGCATCTGAAATTCGCTGGTTGCCCGCGAGGGTCAGCCGCAGATCCCCGTCTAGGGTGTTCGGTAAGTCCGCCCCCGACGCGTTGGATAGCATGATGTCGAAATCTGCGTTCTCGAGTGTGCCAAGCGGATCGCACTCAGAATAAACGGCGGCGAAATCTTCGCTGTAGAAAATGAGTCCGCCATCTTCCGAGAATGAATCGCCGGCGAGATAGACAAACTCGGGGGACGCCCCCGGTGAGACACGGATGGGGACGACACGCGGATCAGTGAGTGAATTGATCTGAGTCCCCGGGTTGGTGAGGATTTCGAGTATGTCTTCAACGACATATAGGTTTGTGTGATCCGAATCGACCCCGCAATTGGTCGATGCGGATTCTTGAACAGCGAACGCCAGCGCGGTCGCGCCACGCGACACAGCCAATCCCGTAATTTGTTGGCCGGAAGGGATCGTCAGAATACTCCCCTGTGGAACGTTTGGATCGCCGCCGACCGTCCCGCTCGCAGTCAATCGTGCGCTCGCGATTGAATTGGGCGGATCGTTGAAATTGCTGAAGTTCAAGAGGGCAATGCCCAGGTACCCCTCATTGACTGGCGTAATCGAAACATCACGAACTGGAAACCCAAACTGCACCGAAGTGTTTTCGATCTGGCCGGTTGCGACGTCGACGCGCCGCGAACCCGTGAAGATCGATGCGCTGTTAGGCGTCCAGGAGATCGGCTCGGGTCCGAAACTTTGATCCACGGTCAAGCGCCGCCAACTCGACGGATTTCCTATGTCCACGAGAAACAGGGCCAAGGTCGCCTGATCCAGCGCATCGTACGAGGCTGTCCAAAACGCGACCGTTCCTCCAGTTGGATTGATCGCCGGCAAGAACGCCGCCCGACCGCCTGCGGAGGCCGGTTCCAATCCCGATGCGCTGCCGTCGTAGAACTCAGAATTCAACAGGGTTTCTTGAGGACCGAGCGCGATGGATTGCCCGAAGACGCTGGTCACTCCCGCCAGGAACGCGACGAGCGTCCACAGAGGTTTCCGTAGCGGTGAGAAAGTGGAGCAGCGCATCAGGTAGGACCTCCGGAGAATAGGCAGTCGCCAAGCCGCGTTGGATGTATTGGCGCGCGGGTCCCGATGTCTGAACCAGCGCACTAGTTATCGGCCGACTTTACTTCAGTGGCGGCAGGATGTCAACGGCAAATACATTGCTACGGGAGTCGAATTGGATCAGCCGTCAGAGACTCTCGGCGGCTTCGCTGCGGGTCGCACCAGCCGCGCTGGTAAGGCGATCGAGGCGGCGCTGGGCGAGCTCGGCGTGGGGCGATTGCGCGAAACGTTCAATAAAGACTGTGAGCACGCGCACGGCTTCGTCGTGGCGGTCGAGCCGGTCGCGGTAGAGGTCGGCGAGGCGGTTCGTGGCGAGGATGGCGCGTTCGGCATCGGTGGCGAGGCTCAATCCGCGTTCGAACGATTCCGCGGCTTCTTCCAGTCGATCCAGCTCAATCAGCACATGGGCTACGCGAAACGCGGTCTCACTATGTTTGGGGAAGATGCGCGCCATGACCATGTATTCGCGCAGCGCGCCATCATTGTCGCCCTGCGACTCGAGCGCTTCGGCGAGATTGAATCGCGGCTCGTCGGCGTGCCGGTCCTCGGGCTGATGAATCAAGTCGACGGCCGTCTTGGACATGTACGAAACGAAGATGGGCCCGTAGAGCGCGGTTGACGCGGCGACGAGCGCCAGCGCGGTGAACGCGAACACGACGCTGACGTTGCCCATCCACACGCGCACGAGCACGAGTTGGAGCGCGATGAACAGCGCGACGCCGATGAGCGAGAGCAGTTCGGCCGGGCGTGAGATTTCCTCGTGGCGGACGTAGCGTTCACGCAGCGTATGGACGCCCCACGCCAGAAACGGGAGCATCAGGAGTATCGATAAGACGAATGCGGCTATCGGCATCGAATCCGTCGCGGCCGAAAACGTGTGCCACGCCTACTCGGGGCCCGGCGCCGGGCCTGTTTGCCCTGCCAGGGTCCCCGTTCCCCTCCACCGGAGGAATTATGCCTGAAAACGGGTTCGGCGCGCGCGAGGCTGGACTTAAGCGCCCGCGGGCCGCGATCGCGCTCGTCTTCGTTATCGAAGTCGAGAATACCCGCGGCTGCCGACCGGACGGATTACGCTAACGAGTGCGATGACGAGCAGGAATTCCACGAGGATCGCTGTCGTCTTCGGGTCGTTTTGACACCCTCGCGCCGCCTCCCGTATCATCCTGTTTTTAGAGTGGTGCCAGGCGCGGCAGGAACTCTCCCCGGATTGAGGCGCGGTCATTCCGGCGGTTCCCTGCGGAGGCTGCTCGCTTCATGAAAGTCGCTGTAATCGGGGGCGCCAGTTCCTATACGCCGGAACTGGTCGACGGGCTGCTCTCGCGCCCGGACCGTCTTCCCGCATCCGAAATCGTCCTGATGGACGTCCGCGCCGATCGCCTCGAAATCGTCACCTCCTTCTGCCGGCGCATGGCGCAGAAGGCCGGCAGCCGCGCGCGCATCGACTCGACGACCCAACTTCGTTCCGCGCTCGACGGCGCGCGCTTCGTGATCACGCAAGTCCGCGTCGGCGGGATGCAGGCGCGCATCGCGGACGAAAAACTCGGCCGGCGTCACAACGTCATCGGCCAGGAAACGACGGGCGTGGGCGGCTTCGCGTGCGCGCTGCGGACGATTCCCGTCGTGGTCGACGTCGCACTCGCGATGGAAGAGCATTGCCCGCAGGCGCTGCTGCTGAATTTTGCCAATCCTTCCGGCATCGTTACCGAGGCGATCATTCGTCACGCCTCGGTGTCCGCGATCGGCCTTTGCAACATTCCCATCGGCATCGAGATGGACGTTGCGCGCAATCTAGGGTGCGCGCATGAGGACGTCGAACTCGACTATGTCGGGCTCAATCACCTCGCGTGGGTTTATGGCGTGCGGGTCCGTGGGGAAAATCGGATGGAGGACGCGTTAGACGCGTTGACCGCCCGCGCCGAGGACGAGTGGGAAAAAGGGCCGATCGCGGACGCGATGCGTGAAACGATGGCGTCGCTCGGGATGTACTGCAACCCGTATTTGCAGTATTTCTACGCGACCGAGGCGTGCCTCGCGCGGCAGTCGGCCGCGAAGACCACGCGCGGCGAGGACGTGCTCAAGATCGAGGACGCGCTGTTCGCGCGATACGCCGACCCTGCGCGCAACACCAAGCCGGACGAACTCTCGAAGCGGGGCGGCGCGCATTATTCGACGGCGGCGCTCGCGGTGATGGAATCGGTACTCAACGACTCGGGCCGCCGGCAGATCGTGTGTTGCGCGAACCATTGCGCGGTGCCGGGCTTCGACAACGAGACCTGTGTGGAGGTCCCGGCACGCATCGGCGGGGACGGCGCGATGGCCATCGAGCAGGACACGCCGCCCGCGTCCATCCGCGGACTGATGCAATGCGTGAAGGCGTACGAGACGCTGACGGTCGAAGCGGCGATGACGGGCGATCGCGAGATTGCATTCCAGGCTATGCTCGCAAACCCATTGATGCCGGGTGCGCTCGGCTCGAAGGCGCTTCTCGACGATTTACTCAAGACGAACGAGGAGTACTTGCGCGGAACCTTTTTTCCAGAAACAGCGGGGGTGGGGCATGGTCTCTGAGGCGTTGCTGCAGACGAATCTTCCGAATCGCGAGCCGGCGTCACGCGGAAAGGTGCGCGACATCTACGATCTCGGCGATACGCTCGCGATCGTGGCGACGGACCGGATCTCGGCCTTCGACTGGGTGGATCCCGTCGGCATTCCGGACAAGGGCAGAATCCTCACGAAACTGTCCGTGTTCTGGTTCGATCTCATCAAGGACATCGTCCCGAACCACCTGATTTCCGTCGATCTGGCGGACCTGCCGCAGGATTTCCAGGACCACGCCGAGCAGTTCGAGGACCGCACGATGCTCGTGCGCAAGTGCGAGATGTTGCCGATCGAGTTCGTGGTGCGGGGATACCTCGCGGGCAGCGGGTGGAAGGAGTACAAACAGAGCGGCACGGTCTGCGGCATCAAGCTGCCGGCGGGCCTGGTGGAGTCGAGCAAGCTCGAGAAGCCCCTGTATACCCCGGCGACGAAGGCGACCGACGGCCACGACATCAACATCGGGCCCGAAGAAGCGGGCAAGATCATCGGCGAGAAGCTCAACAACGAGGCCTCCGCCGCCGCGATCCGCGTGTACGAACGCGGGCGGGATTACGCGGCGAAGCGCGGGATCATCCTCTGCGACACGAAGTTCGAATTCGGCACGATCGGCGGCAAGCTGGTATTGGCGGACGAAGTACTCACGCCGGATTCATCGCGGTTCTGGCCGGCGGACCGTTACCAGCCGGGCCGGGGACAGCCCAGTTTCGACAAGCAGTTCGTGCGTGACTGGCTTGACGGGCAGGACTGGGACAAGAATTCGCCGCCGCCGCCGCTGCCCGACGATGTCGTGATGAAGACGCGGGAGAAATATGCCGAGGCGTATCGTTTGTTGACCGGGGGGACGGAATTCGTATGAACGGCGAAGCAGCGCGTTACTTCGATCGGCTCGATGAAATCCAGCGGCGGCATCCCAACGTCACGCGGGACACGAGTGACGACCATCTGCGCGACGAGTGCGGCGTATTCGCCGTCGTCGGGCACAAGGAAGCGGCTACGCTGACCTATCTCGGTCTGTACGCGCTCCAGCACCGCGGCCAGGAGGGCGCTGGCATCGTGGTGAGCAACAACGGACACCTGAACGCGCACCGCGGGATCGGGCTGGTGTCCGATGTGTTCCCGCGCCACAAACTGAACCGTTTGCGCGGCGATATTTCGATCGGTCACGTCCGCTACTCGACGTTCGGCAGCAGCGAACTCAAGAATGTGCAGCCGCTGCCGGTCGATTACGCGCGCGGCTCGATGGCGCTCGGCCACAACGGCAACCTGGTTAACGCGGACCCCCTGCGGGAGGAACTCGAGCAGGACGGGGCCATTTTCCAGTCCACGACCGACAGCGAGGTCATCATTCAGTTGATTGCGCGCTCCAAGGAGCCGGACTTCGCGGCGAGTATCGTTGACGCGTTGCGGCGTGTCGTTGGCGCGTACACGATCGTCGCGACGAATGGCGACTGCGTGGTCGCCGCGCGGGACCCGATGGGGTTCCGCCCGCTCTGGCTGGGGCGCCTGGGCGATGCATACATCCTTGCGAGCGAGACCTGCGCGCTGGACATCATCGACGCCGACTGGGTGCGCGAGATCGAGCCGGGCGAGGTCGTCTGCGTCACGCGCGACGGGATCGAGTCGCAACGCCCCTTCGCGGAGACGGAGCCGCGGCAGTGCATCTTCGAGTACGTGTACGTCGCGCGGCCGGACAGCTACATCTTCGGCCAGAGCGTGGACGAAGTGCGCAAGCGCCTCGGGGCGAACCTGGCCAAGGTCGCGCCGGTCGAGGCGGACCTCGTGATGGCGGTGCCGGACTCTTCGAACCCCGCGGCACTGGGGTATTCGCACGAATCGGGCATCCCGTTCGACATGGGGTTCATCCGGAACCATTACGTCGGCCGGACATTCATCGAACCGGACCAGAAGATTCGAGACTTCGGCGTCAAGATCAAGCTCAATCCGTCGCGCAGCGCGATCGAGGGCAAGCGGATCGTGCTGATCGACGATAGCATCGTGCGCGGGACGACGGCGAAGAAGATCATCAAGATGTTGCGGCGGTGCAACGCAGCGGAGATTCACTTCCGGATCAGTTGCCCGCCGATCGTCGGGTCCTGTTTCTACGGGATCGACACGCCGAACCGCGATCGGCTCATCGCGCACAACATGACGGTGGAAGAGATGCGCGAATTCCTGGACGTTGACACGCTCGCGTTCCAGACGATCGAGGGGCTGGTCGAAGCGACGGGCCTCGAGGCAAACCAGTTCTGCCTGGCGTGCTTCACGTCGCACTATCCGACCCCGACGCCGCGCGAATTCGACCCGGGCGTGGTCCGGCGGCGGCTGATCGATACCAGCACGTATACTTACGAAATGAGCGCGTTTCCGCTCGAGGCCTGAGGCCTTCCACGGGTGGAACCCGGCAAATCGCCCCCAAAATACGTGTATCTTGTCAACGATTGACTGTCTGGGCTAGAATTACGCTGTTGTCGCGGTATTCTGATTTCTCATTTTCCGCGGCGACCGATGTGCTGCCTGGACCGTTCAATAATTGCGCGGTTCGTGCTGCTTTGGGCCGTTGGCTGCGATCACGGGTTGAACGTCACAACGAGTCGAGTCTTCATACAGGCAGTATTCATTTTATAGGCAAGGCTGAGGCGGTTTAATGAGCAATATCTTCACGCAAGAGAGCACGAGCCAACTGATGAAGCGGGGGCGCATCAAGACGTCGAACCGCGCATACTTGTTCTGGCTGTCCGTCATTCGCGGGTGGAAGGTTGAGAAGAAAGTCCAGACGCCGCAGGGATACTCCTTCGGTCGGCTGACCTACAAGACGAGCTGGGTTCTCAAGCCAAAAGACGTGGAATAGCAACGCGCCTGCGGAATCGTCCGCGCGTATTATGTCCCGTGACGATTACCTGTTCGTCGAGCGACAGGCTCTTCACCCGATCGCCATGGCGGCGGCGATCATTCTGGGCGTCACGGGACTCGCACTCCTCGTTCCGATACCGGATGCGGATCCGGCTGTCTCTCCGGAGCGGGGCTTTCCGGGGATCATGACGTTGGCGACGTCCGCGTTCCTGCTGAATATCCTTCCGATGACCACGTGGGTCGAGCGCCGCGAGATCCGCGTCCAGTTCGGGAGTCTGCTTCCGTTCTATACCAAGCGCATTCCCATCGCCGCGGTGAACTCGGCGCAGGC
>CAYPNI010000146.1:0-9209 GCA_964411925.1 uncultured Nitrospirales bacterium | reverse complement strand
ACAGCGCCATGCCCGACGGCAGAAAACGAAGCTCGGGATCCCGCGTGAGATTTCCCGCGAGAAACACCTTGTTCAGATCGGGCATGCGGAGGTCGGCCATGATCGTGTCCCCGTTCTAGTCGTCGTCGTCGTCGCGCCGGCGCGGGCCACGGCGTCCGCCGCGCTGCGGGCGGTCGTCTTCCTCGTCCTCGTCGTCGCGGCCACGGCGGCCTTCGGCGTTCTGTCGCTCCAGCGCGGCCGCCGTGAGCACTTTCTGCTCCTCCTCGCGGCGGAGCGCCTGCTCGTCGAACGCAACAACGAGGTAGCGGATGATGTCGTCGTTCAGCTTGAAGTGCGTCTCGAGTTTCTTGACGGAGTCGCCCGGGGTCTGGAACCGCATGAGGATGTAGATGCCCTCGCTGAACTTCTTGACTTCGTACGCGAGCCGGCGCTTGCCCCAGACGTCCTTGACCGTGACGGCGCCGCCGTCTCCGGTCACCAGGCTCTCGACGCCCGTCGCGGCCGCCTGCACCTCGTCGTCCGTCGCGTTGGGCTGGACGATGAAAAGCGTTTCATAGGTCTTCAAGAACACGTTCCTCCTGCGATCGCCATACTGGGATCGGGCCCGGCCTCGGACGTGAGGCCAGCCTCTCGCGAGACATTCTGAGCCCCGGTTGCGGTCGTGCAGACACACGAAGCGAGCGCGAAATATAGCAAACGGACGCCGACCGGCTCAAGTGAAATCTCGCGGCGGGTGCGGTATGGTGGGCGGCACTAAGGTTTTGACCCAAAACGACTAAGGACGGCCCATGCCCGACGGCTCCACGCGCATTGTGCGTACGATCGACGCCCACTACATGTATCCCGGGCGGGCTGCCGCGTATTTGCTGGCCGATGCGGGAGAAGCGGCGTTTATCGACGCTGGCACACGTTTTTCAGTGCCCCACATGCTGGAAACGTTGCGGAATGCAGGCTTTCAGCCGGGCCAGGTCCGCTACCTGCTCATCACCCACGTGCACCTCGACCATAGCGGCGGGGCTGCGGAGCTGGCGAAGGCCTGCCCCCAGGCGACGGTCATTTGTCACCCGAAATCGGAGCGGCACCTCGTCGACCCGTCCCGTCTATTGGCGAGCGCGCGAGGGGTCTATGGCGACGCGAAGTTCGCCGAACTCTATGGCGAGATTGAAGGGATCCCCGCCGACCGTGTCCGCGCGATCGAGGATGGCGGCGCGTTGCCGCTGGGCACGAGGACGCTCTCGTTCATCGACTCGCCGGGGCACGCGCCGCACCATTTCTGCGTGCACGACGCCGCGGCGGGCGAGATGTTTACCGGCGACGCGTTCGGCCTGAGCTATCCCCAACTGCAGGGTGGTACGCGGCCCTATTTCAGTTACGTCTGCGCGCCTCCGCAATTCGAACCGGACATCGCCTGTGCAACGATTCGCCGCATCATGGCGGCGAACGTCCGGCGCGTATACGTGACGCACTTCGGGCCGAGCGATGCCGTGCGACTCGGCGGTGAGCAACTGCTCGAGGCGGTCGCCGCGTTTGACGCCGCGGCGGACGAGTTGGCGGCGATGGACCTCGATGGCGAAGCGCTGCTCGAGAAGGCGTCCGACCTCGCGCTCGGCATCACAAAGCAAGAACTGAGTAGATGCGGGCTGGACGACACAGACCCCGAGATCCTGCGCTGGGCGCTCTCCGAGCACAGCGTCACCAGCCAGGGCATATGGGTCCTCGCGCAGCGACGGCGCAAAGCCGCGGCGGAGTCCGGCCCGGTCCGCTGAACGATCCGATTAAAAGTGATCGGTCGTTTGAACGACCAGCGGCGCTTCCATCGGCCCAAATATCGGCAGCGCGGTGGGCGGACGCGTGCCCGTGAGGTAAGCCTCGCGATAGTCCCCGCCCGCGACGCCCGTGCCGCGCTCGATGTTGTAGAACTCGATTCCCGAGGGAACCTTGAAATCGCGGATGGGCAGTCCTTCATGCGCACGGATCATGAACTCCGTCCAGATGGGCGAAGCCATCGCGCCGCCCGTTGCCGTGACGCCCCGGCCCAAGGACCGGTTATCGTCGTAGCCGATCATCACGATGGCGGTGAACTGCGGCGTGTACCCGCAAAACCAAACCGTGCGCGCGTCGTTCGTCGTGCCGGTCTTTCCGGCGCGCGGCCGGGCGAGGTCCGCGGTGCGCCGGCCCGACGGCGAGTACGCGCCATTCCGGACGGGTTCGCACACGCCCTGCAACAAGTGCGTGAGCTGATATGTGACGTTTTCGTTGAACACGCGCTCTTTCGACTGAAACTGCTGGTAGTCGTAACGGACGATGCCATCGGCATCGCGAATTTCCTTGACCATCACCGGACTGACGCGAACACCGCCCAATGCGAGCGTCTGGTAACACGTCGCCTGGTCGATGACGGTGGTGACCGGCGTGCCCAGCGCAAGCGTGAGACCGACAACGTCTGAAATCGGCCGCTTAAACCCGGCGGAACGAAGATAGGAGCGCACCAGCGGCATGCCCAACCGTTGCACGAGCTTGATCGAAACGATATTGACGGACAGCTCGAGCGCCTTGCGGATTGGCATGGGACCATGAAATTCGCCGTCGAAATTCACGGGCGACCACACGTTGCCGACACCGTCAACCATCGAAAACGGCGCGTCGATAATGATGTCGGACGGGGTCATGCCGCTGTCCAGCGCCGCGAGCCACACAAAGGGCTTCACGCTGGAGCCCGGCTGGCGAAGGGCCTGCGTCGCAATGTTGAACTTCTTCGCGTCGAAGTCGCGCCCGCCGACCATCGCCCGCACGAACCCTTCAGATCCCGGCCGGTTGTCGAGGCAAATCAACGCGCCGTTCACCGGAACGAACTCGTTCTCCTTGCCTTGACGCTTCAGCCGCTCCAGGACCTCGGCGTCGAATTCCTGCAGCGCCTTGAGCAGCACTTCCTCGGCGGCGCGCTGCATCCGCAGATCGACCGTGGTGAAAATCTCGAGTCCGCCCTCGAAGAGCTCGCCCGATTCGGCGTTGACCTCGTGCGGTGTCGGCGGATTCTGGATGAACTTGCGCACATCTTCGGCGAAATACGGCGCGAGGAACCGATTTGGCCGGGTCGCGATGGAACCGGCCGACGGAACCGCCGCCCGCTCTTCAGGCGTGATGACGGAATCGTCCAGTGACTCCTTGAGCGCCGCGTGGTACTCGGCTCGCTCGATGAAGCCGTGTTCGAGCATCTGCGCGAGCACGATGTCGCGGCGCCGGCGCGCATTGTCGGGATGTCGAAATGGCTGGTTGTTGTTCGGAGATCGCGTGAGCCCGGCCAGCATGGCCGACTCGGCCAGCGTCACTTCGGAGGCATGCTTGGAGAAGTACTGCTGGGCGGCCGCTTCGACGCCGTGCGCGCTCACGCCCAGAAAGATCTGGTTGAGATACAACTCGAGAATTTCGTCCTTCGTAAACTTGCGCTCGAGCTGCAGCGCGACAAGCATTTCGCGCAGTTTGCGTTCGGCCGTCGCCTCCGTTGTAACACCGGTTCCCTCGATGTTGCGCACGATCTGTTGTGTGATCGTGCTCGCGCCGCGCAGGTGGTTCGTGCGCAGGAAATCGAGAAATACCGAGCCATAGGCGAGCGGGCGCACGCCGCGGTGCTCGTAAAATGTGTGGTCCTCCGTCGCGACGAATGCCTTCTGCAGGTGCAATGGCATTTCGTTGAGGCTGATGATCTGACGCGTCTCAATCGCGAACTGGCCCATCTCGACGCCGTCGGCCGAATAGAGCTTGCTGCCCGTCTTTGGCCGGAAGTTATCGAGCGACGCGATGGATTTCTCCGCGTCCTGCAGCACGTACAGGAACACGCCCAGGCCCGCGCCCCAGAATGCGGCGATGCCAATCGTGAACAAGAAGAACAAGCCACCGCACCCTCTCGGGCGCGGCGTCTCCGCCGAATCGACGTTGCGCAAGTCCCCCGGTATCGCCATCTACGCGTGGCACTCCGTGTGATTCAAGATGGATCGCCGCTCGCCCCCTGGAGTTCCCGTGCACCGCGCCAATGGCGCAGGGACTCCAGCACAGCCACTACGATCGTAGCCCCGACGGCGTCGGCAAGTAAATCGAGGAGGTCAAAGCTCCGATTCGGAACGAAGAGCTGATGGATCTCGTCGGTCAGTCCGTACAACGCTGAGAACGCTATCGGAATCAAGAAGCGTGCGCGCGGATTTATGTCGGCGTTCGATCGAATCAGCCCGACATACACAACCAAGGCGAGTCCACCGAAGATACCCGCATGGGCCACTTTATCGGCGCCGGGAAAACTGAACCAAGGCGGCGCAACGTCCGGCAGGCTCGGTTGCGCTGAAAGTGCGAAAATCCCGGTGCAATAGACAACGGTCAGCGCGGCATACAACGGGCGAAATCGGGGCATCTGGGCCATATTATCGGCACAGACGCCGGGGTGGCACAACTCCGGCGGCGAGCGACAACCAAAACCCGACTCCCGAACCGGTGGTCTAACCATCGCCCGAGGAGGGCCTGGCTGTGCAGCACGCCACACCGATTCGACTCGATGCCGGTTCAACGGCCGCCGAGCAGGCCTATCAGCTCGCGCGGGTGGCGCGTGCGGCGTATCGCAACGATCCGCAGGAGGACGCGGCGTTCCGCGATACGTTCAATCACACGGTCACGTTTCGCAGCACGCGGGTGTTCGGACTCGTCGCAGCGGACCCGGAAAACGTCGTCGTGGCGTTTCGCGGGACCCACGAAGACCGCGAATGGATCGAAGCGCTCGCATTTGGACAGGCACCGTGGGCTGCGGGACGCGCACACAAGGGTTGCGTCCGCCTCGTGCAAAACGTCTGGACGAACCTGCTCGCCGCACTCTACGACGAGAACGCGGACGCGCGGCGGCTCTGGATCACGGGGCACAGCATCGGCGGAACCCTCGCGCTTGTTGCCGCGGCGAAGCTCGAACACGAAGGGTTCGACGTGTTCAACGTGACCACGTTCGGCTCGCCGGCCGTGCTCGACAGTCGCGCTGCCAATTCGTTCCGATGCAAGGTCTATCGCGTCGTGAACAATGAAGACGTCGTGGCGGAATTGGCGTGGCCGACGCTACTGGATACGTATGTGCATGCAGGCGAACGCTTGCTGCTGACCGCGAGTGGGCGCGTGGCCGCCGCACATCATTCGCCCGGACTCGCCCGGCGGATCGACCGCGCGCACGCCATCGGCGAAGGCGTCCACATTGCCGGCGCGTTCGTGGACCACACCATCGAGTCGTACATCGAAAAACTTGGCCGGCTGCGCGCGCGGCCCGAGTGAATCCCACTCGAGCGAATCGCCTATGGGGCTGCGCAGACCCGAATTGATGCGCGACTCGCGCTGAGCGACACGCTGCGCTACGATGTCGCCGAGCGGTTTCCAGCCGTCGGAGCGCGACTCGTGCCCCAACAACCGGTCCAGGCCATCACATTCGATTTCTGGCGCACGTTGTACTTCGCCAAAGCGGGATCGCGCGAACGGTTCGAGGCGCGCGTGCGGATCATCGCAGCAACGACGGGCTGCGCGATCGAGACGGTGACGCCTGCGTTCGAGGCCGTTTCCAAAGAGTTCCTGCGCGTCCATATCGCCGAGCAGCGCACGCCCCATCCGCGCGAGGCGATTCCGATGTTGTCGCGGCATCTGGGCTGTTCGTTCGAACCCGCGGCCGCGGCTCGTCTCGTCGACGAAATCGCGGAGGCGTTTCGAAGGGATCCGCCCGAGGTCATTCCCGGCGCGCTCGACGCCGTGCGCGCCGCGGCCCGATGCGTGCCGGTCGGGGTCGTGTCGGACACGGGCATGACGCCAGGCACCGAGATTCGCGCGCTGCTGGAACGCGAAGGATTCGCGGAGCATATCCAGGCCTTCAGTTTCTCCGATGAGGTCGGCGTCGCCAAGCCGCAGTCGGCGATTTTTCACCACGCGGCGTCGGCGCTCCGCGTTGCGCCCGGCGCGCTGCTGCATATCGGCGACCTCGAACCGACCGATGTTGCGGGTGCGATCAACGTCGGCGCGCACGCCGGTCTGTTCGCGGGCGACAACCGGCGTTACATGGAAGGCACGCGGGCACGGCACATTTTCGAGTCGTGGCCGGGGTTCATCGCGAATCTCCCGTCACTCCTGGATGGCGTAGTGCAGGATTCATAAGCCATTACGCTGCAATGGATTACGAGCCCAAAGCGAAGCGCCTTCGGTCGCCGCGAAGCGTCTATTTCAACTACGCTCCTCGTATGCCAACGGGTATTCCCGCCCGACGGCCGCGCGCCCGAATGTCTAGTGAAAACAACGGGATCGCAAAGATTTGGCTTGACAAACTTCTTGGCAAGGTGTAAGCCATTGCGAGTAATTCGTTGGCGGTATCGAGGGGCTGCGTGTTTCGGACCTCCAACGGGGCGGACAGTCACGCGGCAGCGTGGCTGCCTCATATGCGCTGCCGGTCCAGGTGGGAACCAAGTAGCGTCTTTCCGTTAACCACAGAACGAACCAGAACAAGGAGATGACCATGGCGGGTAAACAACTGACCAAGGCCCAGATTATCGCGACTCTGGCCGACAAGACGGGTCTGAGCAAGAAGGAAATCGCGAACGTAATGCAGGCGCAGATGGATCTCGCCTACAAGGAAGCGAAGAACGGCTACGTGATCCCGGGCGTGGGCAAGCTCGTGGTCGTTGCGCGCAAGGCGCGCAAGGGCCGCAATCCGGCCACCGGCGAAACCATCCAGATCCCGGCCAAGCGCGTGCTCAAGTTCCGCGTGGCCAAGGCGGCGAAGGATTCGATTTCGCTTAAGTAACTCCAAAAGCGACGTTAGCGCGACGTCGTGTTCCGAAGGACCGGCCTGGGGGGTTTCAGCCGGTCCTTCGTGCTTTTGATCGGTGCCGCGTAATGGTGGTACACTACGCGCGCACTTGAGGGCTGCCTCGCTTGTGACCCTGACACGACAGATTGCACTTACCGCGCCTTCTCCCCAACGGGAGAGGGCGTTTTTGTTGGAGAACTGATGCCGGACACGGACCCCGATACGCCCCCGGCGACGGTGCTGATGTCCACCGAATCGATGCACGCGGCCATTCGCCAGATGGCGCGTGAAATCGTCGAGGCGCACGCCGGTACCGAATTTGTCCTCCTGGGCATTCTGCGGCGGGGCCGGCCCATCGCGGACCGGATCGCGGACGCCATCGAAGAGATGACGGGCGCGCGGCCACAGGTGGGCTCGCTCGCGACGACGCTGTACCGCGATGACTTCCGCGCGGGCCGTGCGCCGCAAAACGTGCCTTCCGGCAACACGCATTTCACCTTCGACGTGAACGGCACAAACCTCGTGCTCGTCGACGACGTGCTGTACTCGGGCCGCACGGTGCGCGCCGCGCTCGACGAAATCATGGATTACGGACGGCCCGCGCGCATCCAGCTGGCCTGTCTCATCGACCGCGGGCTGCGCGAGCTGCCGATTCAGGCGGACTATCTCGGCACGCAAATCGGGACGCGTCCGCGGGATCACATCTCGGTGCGGTTGGCCGAGTTGGATGGCGAAGACTTGGTGCTGCTGGAACCGGGCGAGCCGGACGCGGCGGACGACAGCGAAGAGGAATAGGCCGGGCAACCGGACGACGATGGCGGGCAGACGATGGCGGTAGCCGGGGCCGTTCAGTGGACGCGGCGGCACCTGATCGGCCTGGAAGAACTGGGCCGTGAGGAAATCGAGCTGGTGCTCGATATGGCCCCCCAGTTTCTCGCGGTGCAGCAGCGCGAGAGCGGCATCAAAAAGGTGCCTCTGCTTCAGGGACGCCTGGTCGTAAACCTCTTTCTCGAACCGAGCACGCGCACGCGGGTCTCGTTCGAGCTCGCCGCCAAGCGCCTCAGCGCGGACACCCTCACGTTTTCCCCCTCCTCGTCGAGCGCCGTCAAAGGCGAATCGCTGCACGACACGCTGGCGAACATCGAGGCGATGCACAGCGACATCGTCGTCATCCGCAGCGGATACTCCGGCGCGCCGGCCATCCTGGCCCGCCGGCACCGCTCGCACATCGTGAACGCCGGTGACGGCGCGCACGAACACCCGACACAGGCTCTGCTCGACACGTTCACCATGCGCCAGCACATCCGGGCGATGCGCGAGGATCCCGACGCGACGCTGGACGGGGTACGCGTCGCCATCATCGGTGATATCGCCAACAGCCGGGTCGCGCGTAGCAACATCTGGTGCCTGACGAAGCTGGGCGCGCGGGTGATCGTCTGCGGGCCGCGCACGCTGATGCCGCCGCACGTCGAGCGCATGGGCGTCCAGGTGACGAGCGATTTGCGCGAGGCGCTGCTTGGCGCCGATGTGGTGTATGCGCTGCGCATCCAACTCGAGCGGCAAGCGACCGGCGCATTCCCCAGCTTGCGCGAATACATCCGGCTGTTCCGGGTGGACAACGACTCGCTCAAGGTCGCGCCGCCGAGCGCGCTGATCATGCACCCGGGGCCGATCAACCGCGACATCGAACTCGCGGCGGATGTCGCGGACGGCCCGCGCAGCGTGATTCTCGAACAAGTGAGCAACGGCGTCGCGATTCGCATGGCGGTGATGCACCTGCTCGCCAATTCGCGCCCGCGAGCGGAGGGCGGCGAATGACGCTGTGCATCAAGAATGGCCATCTGATTGACCCGGCGTCCGGTCTCTCGGACAAGCGCGACGTGCTGGTCGACGGCGACAGAATCGTCAAGATCGGCAAGGGCCTGAAGGGTGACGAAACCATTGATGCTAAAGGACTTATCGTCTGCCCTGGGCTCGTCGATATCCACGTCCATTTCCGCGAACCCGGCTTCGAATCCAAGGAGACGATCGCCTCCGGCAGCGAGGCGGCCGCCGCGGGCGGGTTCACGTCCGTCGTGACGATGGCCAACACCAAACCCGTCATCGACAACGCCGGCATGGTCGAGTTCGTGCATCGGCGCGCGCGCGAAACCGCGTGCATCCGCATCTGGCCGGGCGCGACGGCGACCAAGGGCATGATGGGTGAGGAAATCACCGAGATGGCCGAGCTCAAGTCGGTCGGCGCGGTCGCCGTCACGGACGACGGCAAGGACATCCAGAACAGCGGCGTGATGCGGCGCGTGCTGGAATACGCGCGCATGGTTGACCTGCCCTACCTCGCGCATTGCGAGGACCATACGCTCGCGCACGGCGCGATGAACGAGGGGTACAACGCGAC
>CAYPNI010000145.1:0-9265 GCA_964411925.1 uncultured Nitrospirales bacterium | reverse complement strand
CGCGTCAGGTCGATCAACGTGCCGCTGCCGAGGTCTTCAATCGCGACCAGATCGTGTTCGTGCGCGAGCGCGACGAGTTCCTCGCGCGACGCCGATTCGGTGAAGCCGACGATACGGTAGTTGCTCGGGTGCACGCGGAGCAGGGCGCGCGTCTTCGGCGTGATGGCCCGCGCGAAATCCGCCGCGCGCGTGCGGTTGGTCGTGCCGGTTTCGACCAGACGGGCCTCGCTGGTCTCGATCACGTCCGGAATGCGGAACGATCCGCCGATTTCGATGAGTTCGCCGCGCGATGTCACGACTTCCCCGTCGCGGGCCACGGTATTGACCGCCAGCATCACGGCCGCGGCGTTGTTGTTGACGACGAGCGCCGCCTCGGCGCCGGTCAATCGGCACAGCAGCGCATCGACGTGCGCCTGCCGCGATCCGCGTTCGCCCGCGCCGAGGTCGTACTCCAGGTTCGAATATCCCCGCGCGACCTCCCCCACCGCCGCAATCGCCGCTGCCGAAAGCGGCGCGCGCCCCAGATTCGTGTGCAGCACGATGCCCGTCGCGTTGATGACGCGCCGTAGCAACGGACGCGCGCCCGCTTCAAGGCGCGCCGCCACTGCGGCGACGATCTGGGCGCAGGTCGGCGCGTGCCCGTTCGCGCCGCGCATGATGGCATCCCGCGCGGCGTCCAACGCCTCGCGGAGCGCCCCGACCGCGCGCTCGCGGCCGAATTCGGCGATCAGCGGCCCGCACCCGGCCTCCGCCAGCACGGCGTCCACCTTGGGTAGTTTGCGCAGGCGTTCCTGAATATTCGCGTCCATCGCCGGCCAGAATACCGCATTCCCGCGACCGAACGACTACAATTTGCGGGTGACTCTACGCGGCCTAGCCATTTGCCCGATCGCGATGTTCTTGACCATCGCCTCGTTGTCCGCCTGCTCCCCGCGGGCGTTACCGAAGGACGCGAGCCCGTCCCCCGAGGTCTATCGCGACGAGACGCATTTCGGGCTCAGCTTCGAACAGCGCATGGCGATACCCCCTCAGTTGTCGCGGCTCAAGGCGGACGCGACCCGGCGGGCGGACGAGCTGTATGACCCGTTCCGATCGCGAGACAGCGCGATCCGGAATGAAGAGGAGGCAGCGCGATTGTTCAATGAATCGAGGGACGCGCTGATGGCGGAACACAGGCTGACGACCGAACAGCTCGACGAGATCATCCGCGAGTACCAGGCATCTCAAGGCGCCAACATCCGGTAGCCGAATGACCACGACCGCGAATTTACTCGAATCACGCACACGCGAGATTGGTCTCGCGCTCTGGCGCGACATGCAGGATGCGCGTCCGGGACTCTTCGCCCGGGATTTCTGGGCCAGCAAGCTGCTCGACCGCACGATGGAGGACGCCGAGTTCAAGCTCGACCTGTTCCGGCTGGTCGATGTGCTGCCCAGCCTGCGCTCGGCTGAGGAAATCAACGCGCACCTGCAAGAGTATCTCGCGCGGCCCGGCCGCAAACTCCCCACCGCGCTTTCCGCGGCGCTCCACCTGACCGGCGCGGGCCTCGTCGGGAGGCTCGCCGGCTCGGCGCTGCGCGCGGGTGTAACGGAAATGGCCGAGCGATTCATCGTGGGCGCGACGCCGAAGGACGCGCTGCCTACACTGCGCCGGATGCACCGCGAGGGCTTCCGGCACACGGTGGACCTGCTCGGCGAGGCCACGCTGAGCGGGCGTGAGGCGGACGCATACCAGCAGCGCTACCTGGACCTCATCGACGCGCTTTCCAAGGAAACGGAAGCGTGGAACAGCGGCGAAACACCGCTGAAGGGGCCGCTCGCGAACATTTCGATCAAGCTCAGCGCGCTCGAACCGCATCTCGACGCCGTGGATCCGCGCGGCAGCATCGCGCGCGTGCGGCGGCGTGTCGAACCGATTCTCACGGCGGCGCAATCGTCAGGCGTATTCGTCAATTTCGACATCGAACAGTACGCGCTGCATGAAATTACCTATGGATTGTTTGAAGAACTGGCGAACTCGGATACGTTTCGCGCGTGGCCGCACCTGGGCATCGTGGTACAGGCGTATTGCACGCGGGCCGAGGCGTATCTCGAACGGCTGCACGCGCTCGCAGACAAACGCGGCGCGCCGATTACCGTGCGGCTGGTGAAAGGCGCGTACTGGGACTTCGAAGTCATCCAGGCCGACCAGCACGGCCACGCGCAGCCCGTGTTCGGGCAGAAGGCCGAGACGGACGCCCACTTCGAGCGGCTGAGCACGTGGCTGATCGATCGGCGCGACATGCTGCCGCCCGCGCTCGGCACGCACAACCTGCGCTCGGTCGCGCATGCGCTCGCATGCGCCGAGGCGGCCGGCGCCGATCCCGCCTCCTTCGAGATTCAGACGCTGCACGGCATGGCCGAGCCGATGCGCGAGGCGCTGCGTCGCCGCGGACACCGCGTCCGGGTGTACAGCCCGGTGGGCGACCTGCTGCACGGGATGGCGTATCTCGTGCGCCGCCTGCTCGAAAACACGGCGAACGAAAGTTTCCTGCGGATGACGTACCACGACGGCACGGACGTAGTTGCGCTGCTGGCCGACCCTGCGAAGGCGATCGCGCCGGGCAAAGCGCCGGCGGAGACCGCCGCCTACCGGAACTGTCCACACGCGGATTTCGCCGATTCGCGTGTTCAATCCGGCTTCGCTCGCGCGGTCGACAGCATTCACCGGCGACTGCCCTTCGAAGTGCCTGTCGTGATTGACGGTGAGGACGTCCGGCCGCGCGAGCCGGTGACGCGGCCGAATCCGGCAGACACACGCGAGGCCGTGTCGCGCATCCACTACGCGACGGCGGACCTCGCGGCACGCGCGGTCAAGAGTGCTGCTGACGCATGGCCCGCGTGGCGCGATACCCCGCTCTCCGAGCGCGTGGGCCTTCTGCAAAAACTCGCCGATACGCTGGAACGCGACCGGGAACAACTCGCCGCAATGCAGGTTTTCGAAGTCGCCAAGCCCTGGCGCGAGGCGGACGCCGACGTGACCGAGGCGATCGACTTCTGCCGGTACTACGCGCACGGCGCGCCCATCGAGCTCGGCATCGAGCGCCTGGGGAACGTCCGCGGCGAGACGAACGACCTGTGGTACGAGGGTCGAGGCCCAGCTGCGATCATTGCTCCCTGGAACTTCCCCATGGCCATCCTTTGCGGTATGAGCGTGGCCGCGCTCGTCGCGGGTAACACCGTAATTATGAAACCGGCCGAGCAATCCAGCGCGATCGCATACGCACTGTTCCAACGTATGCAGGAAGCCGGATTCCCGCCCGGTGCCGTGCAGTTTCTACCCGGACGCGGCGAAGAGATCGGCGCATTTTTAGTGGACCACCCCGATATCGCCCAAGTCGCGTTCACCGGCAGCAAGGCGGTCGGACTGAAGATCGTCGAGCGCGCCGCAAAGACCCAACCCGGTCAGCGGCAGGTCAAGCGCGTCGTCTGCGAGATGGGCGGCAAGAACGCGATCGTGGTCGATGCCGACGCGGACCTGGACGAGGCCGTCGCGGGCATCGTCTACAGCGCGTTCGGATACGCCGGCCAGAAATGTTCCGCCTGCTCGCGCGTCATCGCAGTCGGGGACGCGTACGACCCGCTCGTCGAACGCCTCGTCGCGGCCTGCGCCGATCTCGTCCTCGGGCCGCCACGCGATCCGGCATGTCAGATGCCGCCCGTCGTCGACGAGGAAGCGCATCTCCGGCTGATGGACGTCATTGCCTCTCCGGGCGACGGCGCACGGCGGCTGTTCGTAGGCAGCGCCCCGTCCGGCGGATGGTACGTCCCCCCTGCCCTCTTCGAGGTCGCCGATTCGCGCCACCGCCTCATGCAGGAGGAATTGTTCGGGCCCGTTGTAGCCCTGATGCGCACCGGCACCTTCGAAACCGCCCTCGAAATCGCCAACGCGACTGAATTCGCGCTCACAGGCGCAGTGTTTACACGGCGTCCGTCCCACCTCGAACTAGCGCAACACGCATTCCGCGTCGGCAACCTCTACCTCAACCGGGGATGCACCGGGTCCATGGTGGGCAGGCAGGCGTTCGGCGGGTTCCACATGAGCGGCATAGGCCTCAAGGCAGGCGGCCCGGGCTACCTCCGGCAATTCGCCGACCCGCGCAGCGTCACCGAAAACATGACGCGCCGGGGATTCTCGCCGGACGTGAGCCTGTAACGTCACCCGCTACCTGTCATCGCGAGGAGCGGGCTGCGCGACGAAGCAATCTCATCGAGGGAAATCGCACGCGCTGTGCGGAGAACTCGCTGCCTCAGCCTTCCGATCGCGCCGCGCCGGATTCGGGCTGCGTCACCGTTTTCGCCTGCGATGCGCACTGCGGGCAGCTTCCGCAGGATTCTTTCGTTTGGCGTTTCGCGACAAAGCTGCGGAACAGCCAGCTCGCGAGGAACAGAATCGCCGCAGCAACCACGATATCGACGATCATCTGTTGCATGTCCAAATTCCTTCCTCAGCTCACGCCGAACAGGCGCAGTCCCTGATACGTGGCGAGCGCGACAGCATACGCCAGCAGGCTCATGTACGCGAACTGGAACCCGGCCCATTTCCAGCCGCCTGCCTCGCGGCGCGTGACCGCCAGCGTCGGCAGACACTGCATCGCGAGGATATAAAACACCAGCAGGCTCGCGCAGGTTGCAAACGTGAAGATGGGCGTGCCGTCCGCGTTCGTCGCCGCGTGCAGCCTGTCGATCAGCAACGACCCGCCTTCCGCGCCGTCTTCACCGACCCCGAAGATGACCGAAAGCGCTGACACCACGACCTCGCGCGCGGCGAACGACGCGATGACGCCTACGCCGATTCGCCAGTCGAACCCGAGCGGCGCGATGACGGGCTCGATGGCGTGACCGAGTCGCCCGGCGATGGAGCCGGCGAGTTCCTGCTGCGCCTGCCAGCTTTCGACTGTCCCGCCGGCCGCCTCGATCGCGGCGATCTGGTCCGGCGTCGCGATCACGTCCGTCTTCGGGTACGTCATCATCCACCAGAGCACGATGGAAATCGCGAGAATCACGGTGCCCGCCTTCTTCACGAACATCTTCGCGCGGTCATACGCCGCGAACAGTGCCGTCTTGATGCTGGGCATCTTGTAGCTGGGCAGTTCGAGCACGAGCGGCGACGGCTCTGATTTCACCACGGTGCGCCGGAACACGAACGCCATCGAAAGGGCGGCCAGCAAGCCCAGCCCGTACGCCGCGGTGAACAGCAACGCGCCTTTGAGCGGCGACGTCGGGAACAACAGCGCGGTAACCATCGCGTACACCGGCAAACGCGCCGAACACGTCATCAGAGGAAGCACAAGAATCGTGACCAGCCTGTCCTTGCGGTCTTCAATCACACGCGAGGCCATGATCGCGGGGATCGCGCAGGCATGCGCCGACAACATCGGCACGAACGCCTTGCCCGGCAGCCCGACACGCTTCAGCACGCGATCCACAACGCACGCGGCGCGCGCCAGATATCCCGTGTCCTCGAGAATCGAGATACAGAAAAACAGGATGCAAATCTGCGGCAGGAAAATCAGCACTCCGCCTACGCCCGCGATAATCCCATCGACGATGAGACTCTCCAGCGGCCCGTCCGGCAACACGCCGGACACCGCCGCGCCGAGCGACGCGAACGCTCCGTCCACGAGGTCCATCGGCACGTTCGCAAGGCTGAAAATGAGATAGAACACGCCGAAGAGCACCGCGAAAAAGGCCGCGATGCCCGCGACGGGATGCATCAGCACCGCGTCGATCCGTTCGGTCGCGCGGCCCCGGCCCTGACGGGTCTCCTGCAGGACACTCGCGCCCACGGTCTCCGCCCAGCGATAGCGCAACTCATCGGTGACGCTCGCTGCCTGGCGCAGCAGTTTGGGCGGTTTGGGCGCCTCGCCGCGTTCAATGACCTCCCCGCACAACTCGAGCAGCCGATCCACCCCTGTCCCGCGCCGCGCCATGATCGGCGCCACGGCGCAGCCCAGGTGCGCCTCGAGCGTCTCGACATCCACGCGCGTACCCGCCCGTTCGGCGAGGTCCATCATGTTCAACGCAACAACAACCGGAACGCCCAGCTCGAGCACCTGGCTCGCGAGATACAGGTTGCGCACGAGGTTAGTCGCGTCCAGCACCAGGATAATCGCCGAGGGCCGTTCCGCGCCGTCCGTGCACGAGGCCAGCGCCTCGACCGCGATACGCTCCTCGCCGGCGCATCCGTCGAGCGTGTAGAGCCCCGGCATGTCGTAGAGCACGTGGCGGCCCTCGTTCACGTCGATGGGGCCCGAGCGCAGGTCGAGCGTGGTGCCGGGGTAATTGGACGTCTTGTGCCGCAGGCCCGTGATCTGGTTGAACAGCGTCGTCTTGCCCGCGTTCGGATTGCTCACCAGCATGATCGGCCCGGTGGCGGAGGGCGGCGCCTGCAGTGTTTGCGTCTGCGGATCGTGCACGGTCGCCATGGGGTGGGTTCGATCAGGCTTGCGCCGTCGCCTCGACAGAAATCGGCGCGACCCGAATGCGCGATGCGATCGCGCGCGCCAAGCCAATCCGCGATCCGTAAATCTGGACAACCATCGGCTCGCCGGCGCGAACCACGCGGACCTCGCGGCCGATACTTACGCCGAGCCCCGCCATGCGTGCGGCGTTCTCGAATCCTGCGTCCACGGCTTCGACACGGCACACCTCGCCTGCCGAAAGTTCAGTAAGCGCGCGCGTTTGAAGGGCCATCCGATTGTCCGCCGTCTAGCCGCCCGATCGGTCCGGACGACCGAGATTTGCCAAGGTCAACCGGTGTTCAGCTAGCTTAACATCCGCCCTTCCGGCTGTGCAAGTACAATTTTTGCCGCCGGTCCACCCCTTCAAACTCCCAAAAAACACGCCAGAATAGGGGTCAGGGCGATAGCACGTGGACAGAGAGCGGGATTGAGTCGATTTCATGCGCGGACCCGCCTGCGGACCCGATCGGTGCGAACTCGATCGAATCCGCGAGCACCTCCTGGCGCAATTTCGCGTTGAACTGCTCGATCGCCGGTCGCAATTCAGCCGACTCGGTATGTATCTGCACCTTGATCCGGGCGTCGTAGGCCAGGTCCAGTTCCTTGCGCTTGTCCTGCACGATGCGGATCAAATCGCGCACCCACCCTTCGCGCCGCAGTTCCTCGGTCACCTCGGTGCTGATGACAACGACCATGTCGCGGCCCTGCGCCGCGGCAAACCCGGGTTTCGGTGTCAGGCGTACGTCGAGATCCTCAGCGCTGAACTCGATCCGTTCGCCGTCCACTTCGATCGCCGCGCATCCGGACTGCAGGTCCGCGTTGAGCTGCGCGCCGTTCGCCTTTTGTAACGCCGCGCCCACGGACTTCACCTTCTTGCCCAACTTCGGGCCGAGGACCTTGAAGTTCGGTTTGATCTCGTACGAAACATACTGCTCGGGGTCAGTGCTGAACTCGACCTGTTTCAGGTTCAGCTCTTCCATGATCAAATCGAGTTGTTTCTCCAACCCTTCGCGGGACGCGGCGTCGGTCAGCACGATTTCTCCGAGCGCAAGCGGTTGTCGCACCTTGATGTTTGCCGTACGCCGCGCGCTGAGGCCGAGGGTTACCGCCTGCCGCGTGATGTCCATCTGCCGCAATAGCGCGCGGTCGATCCTCGACTCGTCGGCTTCCGGATACGCCGCGAGGTGCACGCTCCCGAACGCTCCGGGCAGGGGCTTGGACAGATTGCGCCAGGTCACTTCCGTGAAGAACGGCGTAAACGGCGCCGCGAGCCGCGCCACCGTCAGCAAACATTCGTACAACGTCCAGTACGCGTCCGCCTTGTCCTGCGTCCATTCCGATGCCCAGAACCGCGGCCGGCTGCGGCGGACGTACCAGTTCGACAGGCCGTCCACGAAGTCCGACACGAGCCGCGCGGCGGGATACGACTCGAGCCCGTCCATCGCACGGCGCACTTCGATAATCGTGCGATCGAGTTCGTGCAGAATCCACCGGTCGAGTTCGCTGCGTTCACCGCGTGGCGAGTAGGGCGCCTTTGATTTCCCGCCCGACGCGTTGGCGTTCGTCAGTCCGCGGAGGAACTCCGCCGGCGCGCCGGACGGGTCGAACCCGTCGAGGTTCGCGTAAATCACGAAGAAGCTGTAGACGTTGAACCAGCGCACGAGCAGTTCGCGCTGTGCCTCCTCAACGATCCGCTCCGAGAGCCGGCTACTGCTCGTCGGCGGGTTCTTGGCGATAAAACTCCACCGCAACGCGTCCGCGCTGAATTTCTCGAACAGGATCGACGGCTCGCTGTAGTTCTTGAGCCGCTTGCTGAGCTTGGTGCCGTCTTCGCCAAGGATGTGCCCGAGGCAGATGCACGACTTGAACGGGTGTGGCCACGGCTTCTCCTTGCCGAAGAGGACCGTGCTGATCGCAAGCTGCGCATAGAACCAGCCGCGGGTCTGGTCAATCGCCTCACTGATGAAGTCCGCCGGGAACCGGTCCCACAACATCGCCTCGGAACCCTTCACGTGCGGATAGCCCCACTGCGCGAACGGCATGCTGCCCGCGTCGAACCACACGTCGATGACTTCCGTCACGCGCCGCATCCGCGCGGTTTTGTCCTTCGGGCTCTGGTACGTTACCGCGTCGATGTACGGTTTGTGGACCTTGAGATGCTCGCTGAGTTCCGGGTTCGCCTTCTTCGCGTCGGCCCAGACCTCCGTCCCGCGCACGTCCGGCTTCGCGAGCAGTTGGGCATAGCTGCCGATGGCCTCCATGTGCCCCGTCTTCTCGCACACCCACACCGGCAGCGGCGTGCCCCAGTAGCGCTCGCGCGAAATCGCCCAGTCGACGTTGTTCTCGAGAAAGTTGCCGAACCGCCCGTCGCGAATGTGCTCGGGCTGCCACTGGATCTGCTTGTTGTTCGCGAGGAAATCCTGGACGAATTCCGACGTGCGGATGAACCAGCTCCGCCGCGCGTACTGGATGAGCGGGTCCTTGTCGGCGCGCGGCGAGAAGGGATAGGGGTGGCGGTAGGTGTCGTGCTTGAGGATCATACCGCGTTGCTTCAGCAGCCGGATGATGCCCTTGTCGGCCTCCTTGCAAAACTGGCCGGCGAAGGGTTTCTGGTCGAAGGGATCGACATCGGTCACGCGCGCATCGAAGGTGCCGTCGGGCTTGACGTAGCACAGGAACCCGATGCCGCGCTCCTTGCACACGCGGTAATCGTCCTCGCCGAAAGCGGGCGCGGTGTGAACGATGCCGGTACCGGTCTCGAT
>CAYPNI010000144.1:0-9328 GCA_964411925.1 uncultured Nitrospirales bacterium | reverse complement strand
TCGCCGGTCTCGGCGTAGAGCAGCGCCTGCCGCACGTCCATCGTGTTCACGACCCTGGCCTTCACGGAATCCCAGAGACCCAGTTTCGTGAGCGCTTCGAGTGCGTACTTGCCTGCCGGGACCGAGGCGGGCTCGCCCATCGCGATCCGCGCGACACGGGCGCCGGCCAGGTCGTCTACGCCGGCTACGGCCGCACGGTTCTCCACAGGCACCACGAGTACGAGGCTGTTGCCCAGGGCGTCCTCGCGCCGGGCGACGTTGCGCGACTTCGCGACTTCGTCGGCCCATTCGAGGCTGGCGGAGATGAATATATCGGCGGGGGCGCCGGCGGCGATTTGTTGCGCCAGGTTCGCTGACGCGGCGTAGCTGAGCGTGATGTCCGCATCGTGCGCAGACTCGTACTCGGCGGCGATGCCGTCGAGCGCGGTGACCATGCTCGCCGCGGCGAAGACGATCACCTCCGGTTTTGCGGCGGTTTCAGGGCTCTCCGGGGCGCAACCCGCCAGTGCAAGGAGAGCGAGCGCGATACCGGCGACGATTCGCGTCATTCTTCCTCCGGATATTCCGCCGCCCCGATCGCGGCGTGCGGATTGAGCAACACGACCTTCTCGCGATGGTCGATCACGCGCTTGTCCCAGGGATTGCGCAACTGGAAATGGGCGTCGCGCACCATCACGAACGCGCGCGCTTTGGAGAGGTAATCGGAGAGCCGGATGCTTCGCGCGATCTCGATCTTGCCGTAGAGCGAACCGTTCTGCATCAACCAGGCGACCTGATGGACGACGTAATCGCGGGCGGGCAAGTCCATCGTGCGATCCTCTTCCGTCTCGACGACGATGAAGGTAATCGCAGCCCGCCGCAGCGTGAACAGGGGCAGGACCTTGGGCCGGCCCTCGAGGACCACGTCTGCAAGCGAGAAGAATTCCGGCGCGTGGTTCAAGTAGTCGATCATGCGCCAGTTCTCGGCGACGTGCAGCTTGCCGACGATCCAGCCGGTCTGCGTGAGGATGCGCGCGGGTACGAGCCGGACTTCGAGGCCGGGCGAGATCGCATCGTTGGGGACCACGGGCCGCCGGAACATGGTCGTTAGCCCTTGGATGGCGACGTTGACGGGCCGGCGGCGGGACGGGCGAGCGAAGAGGCGGACGATGCAATGTCGTGCTTGAAGCGCGCGACGGAGTGGGCCGGGGTTTCGTTCGGACGTACGTCGAAATCGCCGTCGAGTTTCGTGATTTCGAATACTTTGTAGATATCGGGAGAGAGCCCGCACAGGCGCAGCGCGCCGGAATTCCCGCGGACGGTCTCGCGGATGCGGATGAGTTCGGTGAGCGCGGCGCTGGAGAGGTACGCGACTTTCTCGAAGTTGAGCAGCAGGGCGAGTCCCTTGTGCTTCGCGACCGCTTCGATCACCTGGTCGCCGAAGACTTTCATCTGTTTGATGTCATTCATGCTGCCCGGTTCGACCTCGCCGATGACGAGCGGGTTGTCGCGCCGGAACCGTACATAGGCGGGTTGTTCGCTCACGGCCGTGTGAATCCTGAGAACGGGTTAGTCGCGTCTGAGACTATCACAAACCGGGGGACGGCGTCCGTCGCGGACGGACCGATCTCGGCGGGCGACATGGACCTCCTGGACCCGACGGACGGGCCCGGGGGGAGTGGCATTGTAACCCCGCGCTAACGTTGACAGTGTGGCGGTCCGGCGCTAGCATATCGGGTCCGGGTGTTCGGTTCGCATTTGCGGGGAGGCCAGCATCCGATCGATCGGCGCGCGATCCGCGCGCCGCGACGTTACGCGGAAATCTGGAGGGCGTCATGCACTTGCGGGCGGACAGATCGGGTTTCACGCTGCTCGAATTGCTGGTGGTCATCACCATCATCGGGATACTGGCCGCGTTGCTGTTGCCGGGGTTGTCGAGCGCACTCGAACAGACGCGGCGCCTTTCGTGCGCGAGCAACATGCGGCAAATCTGGATGGCGTTTTCGATGTTCGCCGATGAACACGACGCCCGCTTTCCCGACGGAAACCCGAACGCGTTCTGGGGCGACCCGGCGGACGACCTGCAGCGGGATTTCCGGCTGAACGAAGTGCAGGACCGGCGCACGCAGGACCCGGCGACGTTCTCGGGCGACGAGGATGACTACCCGGAGAACCTCGTCCGCAACAACTTCACGTTCGACGGCGCGCAGGTGTTCCCCGACTACATCACGGACCTGGGCATCCTGGTTTGTCCGTCGGCGATCAGTCTGCGCGACGTGGCGCGCGACCGCTACTACATGGACGAGACCTTCGCGGAGGGGCGGATCGACCCGGAGCTGTACGACGACGAGCGCAACGAAATTCCGCTGACGCGTCTGCAAGGATTGCGCCCCGATCCCGAGTGTATTACCGACGATTTCTACACCTATCTGCCGTATGCGCTCGAGACGGAGGAGAACGCGCTGTTCTTGTGGGACTTGCTCGCCTACAGCATGTTCATCGGCGATATCGACTTCATGCGCGATAGCGTCACGCTGGAGGGCACGTCGTTCGAGTCGCGCAATTCCCGGCGCGAGCAGATTGGCGAAGACCCCGAAGACCGCTTCAACGACCAGTCGAACCGGCGGCCGATTGACATCAACGACGACACGTTCGGCGATCGGCGCGGGCTGGAGTTCGAGTCGCGGTTCGGCCATGCACCGGGCGGCGGCGACACGTGGTTCCGAACGGCGCAGGGCATCGGCAAGATATTCGTGCGGGACATCAACGATCCGGGCAGCGACTTCGTCAGCGAGTCGCGCATACCGGTGTTGTTCGACACGGCCTGGATGGAGGGCCTCGTGCGGTTTCCGCACCTGCCCATCGGCGGCAATGTGCTGTACCTGGACGGGCACGTGGAATTTCAGAAGTACCGCGAGACGACGACGGCGCGCGAGGACCAGTTCGGCGTGTGGAACTTTTTCTCATTCAGCTCGCTGCCCTACACGACCGACTACGTCGATTTCCTGCGCGCGAACGTTTACGACAACACGACGCGCATGAACACGCCGCCGTGGTGCGGGAACCGCGACCCGGACCTGGGCTTCAAGCCGCGGTATTGGTTCTATCCGCGCGACCCGCTTTACAAGGATTTGTTCTGGGAGTCCCCGCCGCTCGACCCATATCTCGACTTTTGAGGGGCTGGCGAGGCACGCGCGACATCGGTTGTGAGAGGGAGCGAGGAACGCATGGCAAGAGATGACGAAGGCGGGAAACCCGGCACTGGGGATGGGGACTGGGTGGAGGTTGGTAAACGCCCCGCCCGCGTGGCCGCTCCCGCCGCGGACGTGGCCGCGATCGGGCCGGAGGACGAGAAACCGTTCGAGGCGCGCGAGTCACGGCCACCGTGGAAGTACAGCGTGTATACGGGGGTGGCGGGTCTGATCCTGATGGGGATCGTGTACGTGTTTCCCGACCTGCGTAGTTTTGAGACGCCGTGGGACGACGAATTCCCGACGGTGTACTCGCTCTTGCCGTTTCCGATTCTCGGTCTTGTTTGGGGCATCGTCGGCGCCATCGGCAAGCAGTATCGCGCGGACGCGGGACGGGCTTTAATCGGCATCGTGTTGTCGCTCGCGGGGCTCGGCATTGCGTATTCGGGCGTGCTGCAGAACCCGCGCACGCCAGAGCCCGACGCGACGACCGATCCGCGGCTGCAGATGACGCCGCAAGAATTGAAGGAATGGCGCTCGGAGAAGCTCCGGCAATAGCGCGTACAGCACAGGAGTACCGTCGATGATCCAGTTGACCCGACGCGCGACGATTGCGCTGATTACGGCGATTTCGTTGACCGCATGGGGCGCGCACGTTCAGGCCGAGGGGGAGACTGCGCTCGACCGCTATCTGGCGAAACCGGATTCCGTCTACGGCTGGAAGGTGACCAAGGAGATCTCCGGCGAGGGCTACCGCGGGTGGGTACTCGAGCTTACGTCGCAGACGTGGCGATCCGAGAAAGACGTCGATCGGCCGGTCTGGACCCATTGGCTGACCGTCGTGAAGCCCGACGGCGCGGCATCGAACAAGGCGCTGCTCTACATCGGCGGCGGCGACAACGGCGACGATGCGCCGCTCGGTGTGTCCGAGCGAACGCTGGGGCTGGCGATGGGGACGAAGACGGTCGTCGCGGAATTGGGCATGGTGCCCAACCAGCCGCTGTTTTTTGCCGATTCGAAGAAGCAAGGCCGGTACGAAGACGATCTGATCGCCTACTCGCGCGTGAAGTTCCTCATGACCGGCGACGAGGAATGGCTGGTCCGGCTCGCCATGGTGAAAAGCGCGGTGCGCGCCATGGACGCCGTCCAGGAGTTCATGAAGAGCGAGGCGGCGGGCGGGCCGGAGATCGGCGAGTTCGTGGTCGCGGGCGGCTCGAAACGTGGATGGACGACGTGGCTGACCGGCGCGGCCGACCCGCGCGTGATTGCGATCATGCCGATTGTGATCGATGCGCTGAACACCGAGGCGATCACGGAGCACCACTACGAGGCCTACGGGTTTTTCTCGCCGGCGCTGGGCGACTACGTGCGGCACGGGCTTTATCCGTACAAGCTGGGTACGCCCGAGTTCAATGCGATCCTGGACATCGAGGATCCGTACCGGTATTTCGGGCGAGACAAGGTCGCATCGATGCCCAAGTACGTGATTAACGCGTCAGGCGATCAGTACTTCCTGCCGGACAACTCGCAGTTTTACTTTGCGGAAATGCCGGGCGAGAAATACCTGCGCTACGTCGAGAATGCGAAACACAACCTCGCGGGGTCCGACGCGCGCGATTCGATGGTGGCGTTTTACCGCAGCATCGTGGAAGGCACGCCGCGGCCGAAGTTCTCCTGGACACTGGAGCAGGACGGCCCGATACGCGTGACGGTCGAGGACCAGCCGCGCGAGGTGAACCTGTGGCAGGCGACCAACCCCAACGCGCGCGATTTCCGGCTCGACGTGATCGGCGGCGCGTGGACGAAGACGTCGCTCGAGGCCCTGGAGGGGAACACGTACGTCGGCATGGTGGACAAACCGGCCGACGGGTTCCGAGCGTACTTTGTCGAGCTGGTGTACGACAGCGGAGGGCCGGAGCCCTTCAAGTTCACGACGGACGTAAATGTCATTCCCGACGTGCTGCCGTACAAGCTGGAGGACTACGGGAAGGAACCGTGATTGGACGGCAACGCGGGATCGCGCGGATTGGCCGACTCGAGCGCGATTGCGATCGGGGTTGATTCGGGCTTGGAGATATGCTATTTTTTCGACTGATTTGACACCTCGGCGGGAGGGTCTGCCCTTTTCACGACATTTTCCGTGCTTTTTCCTGATATACTTGAGTTTCGGGGCGCGGAACGGTACTGAAATGGAGCAGATCCGGGTGCCAGCGGGTGCTGTCTGCATGATGGCGGCGTAGAGTAGTACGAGGCGGGTTGAAAGTTTTCGGTGGCTGAAACCGGTCGCGATAACGTATCGGAGGTCAAACACGCCTCCGATATTGTGGACGTGGTCGGACGCTATCTCGACCTCAAGCCAGCCGGCGGCGGCCGGTTCAAGGCGCTGTGTCCGTTCCACCGCGAGAAGACCCCTTCGTTTCACGTAAATCGTGAACGGCAGACGTTCTACTGTTTCGGGTGCCAAAAGGGCGGCGACGTTTTGACGTTTTTGCAGGAAATCGACGGTGTGACCTTCCGCGAGGCGCTCGAGCAGCTCGCGGATCGCGCCGGGATCAAGCTCGCGGCGTATTCCGGCCACGGTGATAAGGACGGAGACGATCGGCCGGGGCTGTTCCAGGCGATGAGTTTTGCAGCGAAGCATTTTCAGCAACAGCTGGCGGCGGAAGGGCGCGGCGACGTTGCCCGGTCCTACCTTGCGCAACGCGCGACGCCCAGTCCGCTGATCGAGAAGTTCGGCGTCGGGTTCGCGCCGGACGGCTGGAGTCATTTGACTGACGCTGCGCGTCGCGCCGGCATCAAGGAACCCGCGCTTGAAGGCGCAGGGCTTGTAATGCGCGGATCGCGCGGGTCGTACGACAGGTTCCGCAATCGTGTGATTTTTCCGATTCGTGATGTTTCGGGCAAGGTCGTCGCCTTCGGCGGCCGGACGCTCGGCGACGATCCGGCGAAGTACATCAACTCGCCGGAGAGTCCGATCTACCGCAAGGGCAAGGTGCTGTACGGATTGTTCGAGGCGCGCGAGGCGATGCGCGAGGCCGGCGAGGCCGTGCTCGTCGAGGGCTACTTCGACGTGATGCGGTGTTTCGAGGCGGGCGTGGAGAACGCCGTTGCGCCCTGCGGCACTGCGCTTACCGACGAGCAGGCGCGGACCATTCGACGCTATGCGGGCACGGTCATCGTCGTGTTCGACGGCGACGACGCGGGCGTGCGTGCGGCGATGCGCAGCGTGAGCGTGCTGGCGGCGGCGGGACTCTCGGTGCGCGCGACGGCGTTGCCCGACGGGCTCGACCCGGACGATTACATTCGGCGGGACGGCGCGGAGGCGTTTCGGGATCGCGTGCGCACCGCGCCGGGTTTCGTGCCGTTTTACGTGCGCATGAACGAGGGCCGAATCGCTTCGATCGAGGGGCGCACGCAGGTCGCGACGGAACTTTTCGAGGTGATCCGCGTATTGGATGATCCGCTGCGGCAGGATGAGTATGTGAAGTTGGTGTCGGACGAAATCGGCCTGGACGAATTCCGGTGCCGTGCGTCGTATAGAGATTATGTGGAAGGCCGCCGCCAGCGCGCCAATTTGGAGCAACCGGCGCCGCCGATGGTCGAGGTGAATGCACACGACCGCGAGTTTGTTTCGATCTTATTGGATAGCCCCGAGCGGGCGCGGCGAGCGTGGGGGGACCTGGTGGATTTCCACCTGGAACAGGGGCCGGTGGTGGAAGTACTCCGTGTGATGGCGGAGAGCCCCGGGCTGGACCCGATGCAGGCGCTCGAGAACGATGCGTCGCGCCGGCTCTACGCCGCGGCAGCGACCGCGTCGAATACGTGGGCCGACCGGGCCGAGGCGATTGTTCGCGAGCGCGTGGCGCGGTTCAAGCGCGAGGCGCTGCTCGGTGAGCGGGCCCGGCTGCAGGATGCGATTCGCCTCGCGCAGCGGCGGAACGACGACGCGCGCCTGACGCAGTTGACGATGGAAAAGATTGGCCTCGACCGGAGAATCGAGCAGGTCGGTGCGGCGTGAGTGGCCGCGAGGCATGATGAAGTTATGACGCGGAAGCAGCAACATCGAGTTGCAGGATCGGCCGGTAGGACCGCCGGCCAGAGGAGCGCTATGCCGATCACGAGAAAGAGAAGTTTGCAGGCCGCATCAGCGACCGGCACGAAATCGCCGCACGCGGGCTCCGCCCGGAAACCCGCCGCGGCGACTGCGCGCACGTCTGAGGACGGCGGGACCGGTACGGAGCGGGCATTGGCGCTGGCGAAAGAAAAGTCCGGCAAGCTGACGTACGACGACTTGAACGAGATCCTTCCCGAGGACGCTTCGGCGGAGCAGATCGACGAGGTTATGGTCGCGCTGAGCGACGTGGACGTCGAGGTTGTGGACGACATGCGCCTCGACGCGGAGACGCAAAAAGAGGCCGAGCGCAAGCAGAAGGCCGCGCGCCGCGAAGAGGTGCGCCGCGACGCGGCGCATTCGCGGTATGAGCGCGCGGACGATCCGGTGCGGATGTACCTGCGCGAGATGGGCCGCGTACCGCTACTGACGAAGGACCAGGAAGTCGCGATCGCGAAGCGGATCGAGGAGGCCGAACTCGAACTGACCGAGGTGCTGCTGAGTACGCCGTACACGATCAAGGAAATCCAGATGCTGGCCGCCCGTATCATGGCCGGCCGGCTCAATTTCGCGCAGATTACGGAGAGTGAAGACGTCCGCGACCACAACAAGTTTGTCAAAAAGCTGCCCGAACTGATGGACCGCCTGAGCGTGCTGAGCGGGCAGTCCGAGTCGCAGGAAAAGCGGACGCGCCGCACCAAGATTTCGACGCGCAGTTCGGACAACATCCGGAAGAAGATTGACGCGATCCGCAAGCAGCAGGCGGCGATCATCGCCGAGTTCGACCTCAAGTCCAAAGAGATGATGAAGATCGCGCGCAAGATCAAGGGCCTCAAGCGGCGCATCCAGTCATCGCGCGACGAGATCGATCGCGTCGAGCGCGAGATCGGGCTGTCGGCGGCGGACATTCACAAGGCGGCGCAGCAGGTGCGCCGGAGCAACAAGGCGGCCGACCGCATTGGCATCGAGAAGGAAGTCATCTTCGACGCGGAACGCCGGGTGCTGATGGCTCAGCGCAAGATTGACCAGATCGAGGGCGATGCGCGACTGAACGCCGACGAAATCTCGAAACTCATCGAGACGATCAATATCAAAGAGGAAAAGATTTACCAGGCGAAGATGGAACTCGTCGAAGCGAACCTACGTCTCGTGGTCAGTATCGGCAAGAAGTATACGAACCGCGGGATGTCGTTCCTCGATCTGATCCAGGAAGGTAACATTGGCCTGATGAAGGCGGTGGACAAGTTCGAGTACCAGCGCGGCTACAAATTCAGCACGTATGCGACCTGGTGGATTCGCCAGGCGATCACGCGGTCCATCGCCGACCAGGCGCGCACGATTCGCATTCCGGTGCACATGATCGAGTCGATCAACAAACTCGTGCGCACGACGCGCCGGTTGGTGCAGTCGCTCGGCCGCGAACCGACGCCCGAGGAAATCGCCGACGCGATGGAAATGTCCACGGACAAGGTGCGCAGCATCATGAAGATCGCGCAGGAGGCGATCAGCCTCGAGACGCCGGTGGGCGACGACGGCGACAGCACATTTGGCGACTTCATCGAAGACAAGGCGGCCGAGTCCCCCGCGAACGCGACGGCGTTCAGCGTGTTCCAGGAAAAGCTCGACGATGTACTCGGCTCGCTGACCGAACGCGAGGAAAAGGTGCTGCGCCTGCGGTTCGGCCTGGGCGACGGGTATCCGCGCACACTCGAGGAAGTGGGCAGCGTGTTCAACGTGACCCGCGAACGTGTGCGCCAGATAGAAGCCAAGGCCTTGCGCAAGATGCGTCACCCGACCCGCGCCCGCGAGCTGAAATCGTTCGTCGAATGGAGCCTGAACTCCTAGTCGGCCGAGGCGAGACCGGGACAGGATGTGAATTTTTTTTTTCGTAGCGAGTCGCAGCCTGTTCTCGCTACAGTCTAAGCAGCGGTTTTTCTTTGCTTACTTTCTTTTTTCCCAAAAAGAAAGTAAGGGGCCGTAGCTCAGTTGGTTAGAGCAGGTGACTCATAATCACTTGGTCGAAGGTTCGAGTCCTTCCGGCCCCACC
>CAYPNI010000143.1:0-9388 GCA_964411925.1 uncultured Nitrospirales bacterium | reverse complement strand
CCGCCCCGAGGCGCAGATGATCTTTCAGGACCCCTACGCCTCACTGAACCCGCGCATGACGGTGTTCGACGCGATCGCCGAACCGATGCGCGTCCACAGGAAGGCAAAACGCAGGGACCTCGCGAAACGCGTCGCGGACCTGATGGAGACCGTCGGGCTCGCGCCGCGGTTCATGCGAAAGTATCCGCACGAATTCAGCGGCGGCCAGCGCCAGCGGATCGCCATCGCGCGAACGCTTGCGCTCGAGCCGGAACTGATCATCGCGGACGAGCCCGTCTCCGCGCTGGACGTGTCCGTACAGGCCCAGATCCTGAACCTGATTGCGGAACTCTGCCGGACGCGCGGGCTCACGCTCCTCTTCATCACGCACGACATCGCCGTGGTGCGGCATGTCGCGCAGCGCATCGCGGTGATGTACCTCGGCCGCATCGTCGAGGAAGGCCCCGCGCAGGCTGTGCTGGACGGCCCGCTTCACCCGTACACCCAGGCCTTGCTCAGCGCCGTGCCCGTGCCCGATCCCCAGGCCGAGCGCACGCGCCGCCGCGTCCTGCTCAAGGGCGATCCGCCCTCGCCCATCGACCCGCCCGGCGGTTGTCCCTTCCACCCGCGCTGTCCCATCGCCGGCCCCGACTGTGCAACAACGGTGCCCCGGTTAGAGGAGAAGTTCACCGCGCACCGCGCGGCGTGCATCAAGATTTAGTGCGTAGCATGGGCGCGCCGCCCATGCACCACGCACCAAGGTGGTTCGGGCTGAAAGCCCGAGCGACTCACGAATCAACGCGTCCGGCGCTACCTGCTTAAGCCCCATGAGGAGCCCCGTGCACGTTGATAAGGAACACTATGAGCTTTCAGAAGCCCACGGCAACGACGATTTGGCAAACCATATTGAGCAACGTCGAGGTCACGCTGACGGACCACACCCATCCGGGCGTTTCTTCCAACGAGTTCGCCTGAGCGATTGCAATGGACACGATGTGCAGGAGAAGAGAAAACCCGTATCCAATTACCATCCAGCTTGCTCCAGCGATGTTCGTCCGCTTGAACAGGATGAACGCGAGCGCAAACATTACCGCCGAATAAATTGGCCAAAGCGTACTTATCAGCGAGAACAACGTGATCGCTGCGTCGTCGAATTGTTCCATTCCTCACCTCCCATTGACCCGATCAACCGGCGCGGGCCGCGGCGCCAGTCGCACAGGATTCGCCTCGAGCAGGCGCAGGCATTCCTGCACGGCGCGTTCCAGTTGCGGGTCGCGGTCCGCGGCGACGTCCGCGGGGTCGATGTCGACCTCGATGTCCGGGGCTACGCCTTCGTTCTCGACGATCCAGCGCGGATCGTCCGGGTCGGGCGAGTAGATGGCGAAGCTCGGCGCGGTGGTGAACCCGCCATCGATGAGCTGCGGGAAGGTCGAGACGCCGATGAGCCCGCCCCACGTGCGCCGGCCGATGAGCGGGCCGACGCCGCGCTTCTTGAACGCCCACGGCATGTAGTCGCCGCCCGACCCCGCCCACTCGTTGATGATCATTACTTTGGGGCCGAAGATGGCCGCATTCGGCGACGTGAACGGCAGGCCGTCGCGGCTCGCCCACATGCTCATCAGCGGCCGATCGACGAACTCGACAATGTAGTCCGCGACCTTGCCGCCGCCGTTGAACCGTTCGTCGATAACGGCGCCGAGCTTGTCCTGCTGCGCGTAATAATAGCGGTTGAAGTTCGTGTAGCCGGCCTGCGCGGTGTTCGGCAGATACAGGTAGGCGAGCCGCCCGCCGGACATCTCGTCCACCTTGCGCCGGTTGTCCTCCATCCATTGCCGCGTCCGCAGTCCCGTGTCGCTCGACACGGGCACCACCGTCACGTCGCGCGCGTTGCGGCCGTTCGCACTCGCGCTCACGCGCAGCACGGTCTGCTTGTTCGCGGTCCCTTCGAACTGCTCGAACAGGTTGCCACCGACGATTTCGCGGCCGTTGACGGCGATGAGGTAGTCGCCTTCGGCCACGTCCACTCCCGGTGCGCTCAGCGGCGCGCGCAAGTCCGGGTTCCAGTTCTCGCCGTGCAGAATCCGCGCGACGCGGAACCGGCCGTCCTCGAACGAGAAATCCGCACCGAGCAGCCCGACCTGGATCGTGTTCGTCTTCGGGATGTCGCCGCCGCCGGTGCGCGTGTGCCCGGCGACAACCTCGGAAAGCATCATCGCGTTGAGATAGGTCAGTTCGCTGCGGTGGCGCACGCTCGGCAGCCACGCGCTGTACTTGTCATACGCCGCCGGCCAGTCCGCGCCGTGGTGCGTCGGGTCGTAGAAGAAATCGCGCATGATGCGCCACGCTTCGCGGTTCATCTGCGCCCACTCGGCCGCAGGGTCGATGCGCAGTTCGAGCCCGTCCAGGTTGAGCGATCCGTCGCCCACCTTCGCTGAGTCCTTGCTCGTTTCGACGATTCCCAGGCGGTTGCCCGCGCGATACAGGAGTTTCTTGCGGTCGGCGGATACGTCGAATCCGTCAATGCCGCCGATAAACGCGTCGCCCTTGCGCTTCTTGAGATCGTACTTCTGCAGCGAGAGCGTGCGATCGTCACGCTTCGCGTAGAACACGACGTTTTCCGGTCCGCCGGCAACCGCAACATAACTCTCGACCGGCACGTCTACCGCCAGGATTCGCTGGTCGATGGCTTCCGGGTCAAACTTCACCTCGACCGGCTTCTTCTTCTCGTCCTTCTTCTCGTCGTCCTTTTTTTCATCAGGCTTTTCGTCCTTGGCGTCCGTCTTGGACTTCTCCTCGTCGCTCTCCGGCAGGAACGGCGACGGCTCGTCCTTGCTGAGGACAGCGAGGTAGAGCCCACGCGTGATCTCGCGGTCGTAGGACGACATGTCCAGCCAGCCGACGTTGAGCGCGTAGTTCGTGCTCGCGAGGAAATAGAGGTACTTGCCGCTTGCGTCGAACTCCGGGCTGATGGCGTCAGACAGGCCGTCGGTGACCTGGTAGCGCTTGCGATCCTTGACGGAGTACATGAAGATCGCGCTCATCTTGTTCGGCAGGCGGCGCGCGTACGCGATCCACTTCGAGTCCGGCGACCATACGGCGCGGAAATCGGCCGGCGGCGGCCCGTACAACTCGTGATCGACCTTCTCCGGCTTGCCCTCTTCGACCTCCATGCACCACAAGTCGAGGTGATTGTCCGCGAACAGGATGCTTTTGGAGTCGGGGGACCACGTCGGGCCGTAGAAAAACGTGTTCTCCATCACCGGAAGGGATTTGGTGCCATTGAGGCCCGACTGGTCCGAAATCATCAGCGTGTATTCGCCGCTCGCGTCCGAAAACCAGGCGATTTTCCCGCCGTCCGGCGACCAGGCCGGCGTCCGGTCATGCACCGCGGGCGAGTCGCTGAGGTTGCGCGCGTCGCCTTTCTCGGCGGGCACGGTGAAGATCTCGCCCCGCGCCTCGATGACGGCCCGCGCGCCCGTCGGGGAGAGCCGGGCGGAGCGGATGCCCTCCGAGACCTTTTCGAAATGCGGGCGCATCCAGGGAAAGTCGCCGCGCACTTCGATGTCAATCCGGCGGGATTGACCGGTCGCCGGATCGAAGTGGTGCAGGTAGCCGGCCTGTTCGTAGACGATGGTCACGCCGTCGGTGCCCGCGCTCTGGATGTCGAAGTCCGCGTGGTTCGTCACACGTCGCACGCCGCGCGCGTCGGACGCGAACAGGTTCATGGCGCCTTCCCGGTCGGAGAGGAAATACAGCGTCTCGCCGATCCACATCGGATAGTGATCGTTGCTGTCCGTGCGCGGCACATCGCTCACCGAAAGTTCCGCTAGATCCATGATGCGTATGCGGCTCGCGCGGCCGCCCCGGTAATGCCGCCAACCGACGTACGACCCGGTGCCCGGCCACGGCTGGAACGCGGGCGTCGTCGGCACGAACGCGAGACGCTTCGCGTTGGGTGCGTAGGCACCGTCCGCGGCAGCGTACAGCGGCAGCGCCTCGGGCATGCCGCCGCCGACAGGAATCGTCCACAGGCGATGGACGAACGACGGCGGGTTTTCGCGGCCGGAAGCGAAGAGCAGCCGCGCGCCATCCGGTGTCCAGTCGCGCAGGATGTCGTCCTGCGGATGAAAGGTTACGCGGACGGGCTCCCCGCCGGCCGTGGGTACGACGTACACGTCTTCGTTCGAGTCATACTGTCCGGTAAAGGCGATGCGCGTGCCGTCCGGCGAAAACCGCGGTGTAGTTTCCACGCCTTCCGATGTCGTCAGGCGCCGTGCGAGGCCGCCCTGTGCCGACGCGACCCACAGATCCCCGCCGTGCCGGAACGCGACGCTGTCGCCGTAGATGTCCGGCTGCATGAGCAGGCGAGTCGGTTCCGCCACTGCCTCGGCCGTGGCAACGCAGGCGAACATGGACAAGAACAGTTGAACAGGTACACGCATGCGGCAACTCCAGTCAGACGGTCGGAATTTTTGAGCCTAGCACATGCCGCGGCGACCCGCCAGCGGCGCCGGTTTCCGCCGCGCGCCCGATTCACCTACAATGTCGGCATGGTTTTCCACGTTGGACGATGGCGCGGGGCGATTGGATGAAAGACGCCTCCAGGCCGATCCTCTCCGTCCGCGAATTGCAGACCTATTTCTTCACGGATGCCGGCGTCGCGCGCGCGGTGGACGGCGTCTCCTTCGACGTGCACGCCGGGCGCACGCTCGCGCTCGTCGGCGAGAGCGGCTGCGGAAAGAGCGTCACCGCATTGTCCATCCTTCGGCTCGTGCCCAGTCCGCCCGGGCGGATCGTCGGCGGTTCGGTTCTGTTCGACGGCGAGGACTTGCTGATGAAGAACCCGTCGGACCTGCGTGATCTGCGCGGAAACGACATCAGCATGATTTTCCAGGAGCCGATGACCTCGCTGAATCCCGTGTTCCGCGTGGGCGACCAAATTGGCGCCGTGCTGCGGCTGCACCGCGGCCTCTCGAAGCGCGATGCGCGCGCGGCCGCCGCGGATTTGCTCGACCAGGTCGGCATCGCGGATCCGCAACGGCGCGTGGACGACTACCCACACCAAATGTCCGGCGGCATGCGCCAGCGCGTGATGATCGCGATGGCGCTCGCGTGCGACCCCAAGGTGCTCATCGCGGACGAGCCGACGACCGCGCTCGACGTCACCATCCAGGCGCAGATCCTCGATTTGCTGAGGAAACTCCAGCAGGAGCGCGGCATGGCGATTGTCCTCATCACACACGACCTGGGCGTTGTCGCCGAGGCGGCAGACGATGTCGCGATCATGTACGCCGGGCGGATCGCAGAGATGGCGCCGGTCCGAGAACTCTTCGCGCAGCGATCGCATCCGTACACCGAGGGGCTGTTCGAGTCGCTCCCGGAAGTCGGCGCCGAGCGTGCCCGGCTGCACACGATCGCGGGCAACGTGCCGCCCGCGACGCACTTCCCGCGCGGCTGCCGGTTTCACCCGCGCTGTCCGTATGCGATGCGCGTCTGCGCGGAAGAAGAGCCGGCCTTGTTCGACGTGGACGAGGCGCACACCGCGCGCTGCTGGCTGCACCACGTGCCCACGATGCTGAACTCCGCCAAGTCCGCGAAGCTGAGCGAGACCGCCGCACGATGAGCGCGCAACCGCAACCTCTCTTGACGGTCGAGGATCTCGCTGTCCATTTCCCCGTGCGCAAGGGCGTGTTTTCCCGCGTGTCGGGCCATGTGCGCGCGGTGGACGGCGTCTCGTTCAATATTCCGCGCGGAAAATCCTTGAGCCTCGTCGGCGAGAGCGGCAGCGGCAAGACGACCACCGGCCGCGCGATTCTTCGGCTGATCGAGCCGACACAGGGCCGAGTCGTGTTCGACGGCATCGACATGGCGTCGATCGGCTCGGGTGAAGTCCGCGCGATGCGCAAGCGCATGCAACTCATTTTCCAGGACCCCTACGGGTCGCTGAATCCCCGGATGACGGTGTATTCCGTGTTGTCTGAGGCACTGACGAAACACCGCATCGTGCCGCGGTCGAAGCGACGCGCGCGCGTCAACGAGTTGCTCGCCATGGTGGGCCTGCCCAGCGCGGCCGCGGACCGCTACCCGCACGAATTCAGCGGCGGCCAGCGCCAGCGCATCGGCATCGCGCGCGCGCTGGCGGTCGAACCGGACCTGATCGTGGCCGACGAGCCCATCTCCGCGCTAGATGTGTCGATTCAGGCGCAGATCATGAACCTGTTGCAGGACTTGCAGAAAAAGCTCGGACTGACGTATCTGTTCATCGCGCACGACCTCGCGGTGGTCCGCCACATCTCCGACATGGTCGCCGTGATGTATCTCGGACGCATCGTCGAAATCGGCACGACGGACGACATCTTCCAGCGCCCGACGCATCCATACACACGCGCGCTGCTTTCCGCGGTCCCCGTCCCGGAACCGGGCGCCACCCGCGCGCGGCAGCCCGTCGAGGGTGATGCGCCCAGTCCGATCAATCCGCCACCCGGCTGCCACTTCCACCCGCGGTGTCCGGACGCGATCGATACGTGCCGGAAGGACGCGCCGAGCCTCGTGTATGTTAGTCCCACGCACCGCGTCTCGTGTCACGTTCATGCGCCGCCCGGGGGTGAGACCCGATGACCCGTTTCGCCATTATTGTCGCCCTTGCTGGAGGCGTCGCGACAGGATGCTCGAATTCGGACGGGCGCGGCGAGCGTCTGTTCGAAGCGCATTGCGCGCTCTGTCACGGCATCGGCGGCACGGGCGGCACCGGCCCTGACCTCCGGCAACAGCCGTTCACACGCGCGCGGACGGACACCGAGTTGATCCGCGTGATTCTGCACGGCATCAGCGGGACCGACATGCCCGCGTCCTGGGCGCTGGACCGCTCCGACGCGCGACAGATCGCTGCGTACGTGCGTACGCTCGGCAGGGCCTCGCGCGAGCCCGTGCCCGGAGACGCGGCGCGCGGCAAAGCGATTTACGAAGCGGCAGACTGTAGCCATTGCCACATCGTCGCGGGAGCCGGGCGCGGACTCGGCCCGGAATTGACGACCATCGGATCGCTCCGCGGCCCGGATCACCTCCGACGAGCGATTGCCCAGCCTGCGGCGGAAATCACGCAGGGCTATGTGCTGGTGCAGGCACAACGGGCCGACGGAGCGCGGATCGAAGGGATTCGGCTGAACGAGGACACGTTCACGCTTCAGTTGCGCGATTTTGAGGGGACTCTCCATTCGTTTCGCAAGGATGAGCTGAGATCCCATCGCGTCCTGGAGGGCCGCAGCCTGATGCGGGACTACGCCACCGAATTCACATCCGCCGAACTCGACGACTTGGTCGCCTATTTGACGACGCTGACGAGGCCGGAATGACTTCCTTTCGATGGATCGTGTCGTGCGCAGTCGTGTGTTCGGCCGCTTCTGTCACCGCGCAGGTCCCATACGAACGCATCCTGAACAGTGAGTCCGAACCGGGCTCGTGGCTGACGTACTCCGGCAACTACAACGGACACCGGTTCAGCGCGCTCGATGAGATTAACCGCGAGAACGTGAGCGACCTGCGCGTCGCGTGGGTCTACCAGTTCGTCGAGGGCGGCACAGTGGAAACAACACCCATTGTCGCCGACGGCGTGATGTACATCACCGAGCCGCCCGCCACGGTGACCGCGCTCGATATCCGCTCGGGCCGCAAACTGTGGAGACACGTGCGGCCCATCCCCGAGGATCTCGTCCACATCGGTTTCGGGCTGGTGAACCGGGGAGTCGCCGTACTCGACGATACGGTTTACATCGGTACGCTCGATTGCTATCTCGTTGCGCTGGACCGTGTGACCGGCGCAGTCCGCTGGGAAGTGAACGTCGGCGACAACGCAACCGGCCACAGCATCAGCGGCGCGATGCTCGCGCTCGACGGCAAGATTATCGTCGGCGTCAGCGGCGGCAACGCGGGCATCCGCGGCTTTCTCGACGCGTACGACGCAAAGACGGGCGATCGCGCGTGGCGGCTGTACACAATTCCCGGGCCGGGCGAACCGGGACACGAGACCTGGGGCGGCGACAGTTGGAAGACCGGTGGCGGGCCGACGTGGAACATCGGCAGCTACGACCCGGAACTTGGCTTGCTTTACTGGGGCGTGGGCAATCCGGCCCCGGACTGGAACGGCGACTCCCGGCCCGGCGACAACTTGTACACCTGTTCGCTGCTCGCCATCGAAGCGGCGTCCGGAAAGTTGAGGTGGCATTTCCAGTTTACGCCGCACGATACCCACGACTGGGACTCGACGCAGATTCCGGTGCTCATCGAAGGCGTCGTGCGCGGCGAACAGCGCACGCTGATCGTCACGGCGAACCGCAACGCGTTCTATTACGTCCTCGATCGCGAGACCGGCGAGTTCTACTCCGGCGTGCCCTATACGAAGCAGACCTGGGCGAGCGGCCTTACGGAGAAGGGCCGGCCCATCGTCCTTCCTGGCTCGGAGCCGACCGAGGAGGGCTCGCTCGTTTTTCCGAGCATGCACGGCGCGACGAACTGGTTCAGCCCGTCGTACAGCCCCCGGACCGGCCTGTTCTACTTCGCCACGCGCGAATTCGGCTCGTATGTGTACAAGAGCGAGGCGAAGTACGTTCCTGGGTTGCCGTACATTGGCGGCGGTGAACGCGCGCTGTTGGACGATGCGTACGGCACGGTCCGCGCGCTCGACGCGCTCACCGGCGAACAACGCTGGGAGTTCCGGTTGCCGTCGCCGGCGTGGGCGGGCGTCATGGCTACGGCGGGCGGGCTCGTCTTCGGAGGATCGGAGGAAGGAAACTTCTACGCGCTCGACGAGGAGACGGGCAAGCCGCTCTGGGACTTCCAGACCGGCGGTTCAATCGCCGCCAACCCCATCAGCTTCAACATCGACGGCCGCCAACACGTCGCCATCGCCGCGGGGCACAGCCTGTACGTATTCGGGCTGCGCAACGAGTAACCCAGTCTATTTTCGCGACCGCGCAACTTTCCCGGGTTGCGCGGTTGGCTTCTCCGCAGTGCGCAGGATCTTGTCCATCGCTCTGCCCTTGGCCAACTCGTCCACCAATTTGTCGAGGTACCGGGCTTTCTGGGTCAACGGATTGGTGATTTCCTCGACGCGGTACCCGCAGATCGTGCCGGTGATCAATTTGGCATTCGGGTTTAGCTTGGCTTTCTTGAAAAAGGCCTCGAACGTGGCCTTCTCGTCGATCAGGGCTTGCAGTTTTTTCGGGTCGAACCCCGTCAACCACTTGATCACCTGATGCAATTCGTCCTTCGTCCGGCCTTTCTTCTCGACCTTGGTCACGTAGTGCGGATACACGGAGGCAAAGGACATCTTCGCGATGCGCTCATCGTGCGCGGCCGTCGATTTCATGGTTCCATCGTCCCTTCTTCGTCGCTGCGTTCGTTCCGGCTATCC
>CAYPNI010000142.1:0-9491 GCA_964411925.1 uncultured Nitrospirales bacterium | reverse complement strand
CGGCGGGGTTGACGGGGTCGCCGCGGCGTGCGCGTGATCGGCGGGGTTGACAGCGTCGCCGCTGCGCTCTACCGTTTGGCCGGTCTTTGTTCGGGTGTGCGGGGTCTCGACGGCCTCTCCGTTGTGGAGCCAGGACGGGCGCACTAACGGTTTCGGATTCGGGCGTTGAACTTCATCGGTCGGCACGCGATTGCGCTTGCGCTCGGGCCTGTGGTTTCGCTCGCGTTTGTCGTGACGTTCTGGCCGTTGTTGGAGTCGCCGGGCACTTACCGTTTCTTCGGATACGGCGACAGCTGGCGGCTGTACGGCCCGTCGCAGTTTTTTCTGGATCATGCGATCCACTCCGGCGAATTTCCCTTGTGGAACCCGCTCGTCCTTACGGGGCAGCCGATTGCGGGCAATCCGGAGTGTTTGTTGTTTTACCCGCCCAATCTGATCCGAAGTGCACTCACGTTCGACCCGACGCCGTTTCGCACGCACGTTGGCATGGCGATTCTGCAATGGCTGCATGTGTTGCTGGCTGCGTACGGGACCTATGCGGCGGGCCGCGCGCTGTCGCAGTCTCCGATCGCGGCGGCGGTGGCCGGGTTCGCGTATGCGTTCTCGGCGGCGTATTCGGGGCGGGTGTTCGGCCACCACTACATCGTCTACGCGGTTGCCTGGTGGCCCGTCGCGCTGTGTTGTCTGCAACGTGGGATGCAGGCGGACTCATGGCGCGCGGCGATTCGTTGGGGGCTGCTGCTGGGCGCGGCGTTCGGGATGTCGCTGTTGGCCGGCTCGCCGCAATTGGCGTACTTGACAGGGTTCGGGCTCACGTTGAATTGGCTCGTCGTGCGCGCAGACCTTGGGATCGACGTGGCGCGGAAGGTTGAATCGCGGGAACGAATCACCAGATCGCTGCAGCGGGATATCGCGGTCGGCGGCGTGGCTGTGGCGGTCGCGGTGCTGCTGGCGACGGCACTGATCGCGCCTGCGCTGGAGTTTTCGCGGCACACGCCTCGCGGCGGGGGGGCTGGATACGAACCCGGTCTGGGGGATGAGGGCTGGAACCTGTTCGAGTTGTTTTCGGTCTTCAGTGGAAGCGCGACGTATGAGGGCATCAAGACCCTTAGTGCGACGGGTCTACTGCTTGCGTTGACGGCGTTTTTCACGCGTCAGTGGCGGGCGCCGCTTCGCTTGCTGGTGCTCGCGCTGTTGCTGGTGGATGCGAGCAGGGACGGTTCGCTGCTCATGCTCGATCTGGTCGTTGGGCTCGCGCCGTTGCCGATCACCGCGGCGCCGCGGGGCATGCTGATCGCGTGTGTGCCGATCGCGTTGCTGGCCGGATACGGCGTGGACGTGATACGAACGGGTCTGGCGGGGCGAAATGCGCGCGCGCTCTGCGGGATCCTCGTGACGCTCTTCGCTCTCGCAATTTCGATTGCTCTGTACCGTAAGCTTCCAACCGTTCAATTCAGCGTGTCGTACATTGCGTTGATATTTTCGTTGGTTGTCGCCGCGGCGATTGTCTCGAGGCTCATCGGCGTCCGCTTCGCGTGGGTGTTGCCGGTGATTGTCCTGGGAGTTTTCAGCGAACCGGTCTATTGGGGACACCGATTTGTTTCGAACCTCACGCGTGACCCCGCGATGTTCTTCGGGTTGGGCGACGACGTCGCGCGCGGGCACCCGGAGTTTTGGCGCGGGAATTCCCGGGCCATGTCGCAGCAACCCAATACTACGGTGTACGCATTGGAGCCGGAGATCAACGGATACCAGGCGTTGTACATCGAGGGCATCCTTGAATTGCTCGACCCCGGCTCCAGGCAGCATCAATTTCGCCGCGGAGTGGATCCGTTTACTGCCGGACAACATTCCGATCGCGCGTTTTTGCTGTTGAAACGTTCGTTCTGGTTGCACCGGGAGTTCGTTGCCGGGGAGATTCCTGACGCGTCGCGCGCGTTTCCGCCCGCGACGACGGCGTACCTGCGCGCGCCGCAGCGATTGAGCGTGCCCGAGGTGCGGCCTGAATCGGTGCGGCGGGCGCCATTCTCCCCGGACGCGCGCGCGCTCGTCGTGACGGATCGCGCCGTGGAATTCACCCCGACTCGGCGGCCTACGCCGGATTCGCCGCTAATGTGGAAGAGCCGTACCGCGATCCCGCCGGAACACAAGACGCTCGATATTCGATACCGTTGCGATGCGCGCGTTCGGGTATCGGTCGTTGCGCAGGCGAGCGCGGGAGAGACCGAACCGCAGATGGTCGCCGGCGTGACGCTCGAGCGCACTCTGGGGGTTTCGTCGCGCACCCTGCTGCCCATGCCCGATCTCTCGGAGTTCGTGGTGGGTCTGGTGGTGGATTTTCCGGACGGATCAGGAACAATGACGCTCGAGCGTGTGGAATTGATCGTCGATGAGGCGGACGAAGTCTCGAAGATCCGAGTCGTGGAGCGTTCACCGAACGCCGTCGAAGTCGAGCTGCTTGAAGTGCCGGGTCCAAGGATCCTGAGCCACATCGATTTTCGGTATGCCGGCTGGCACGCTTATCTGGATGGCGCGGAGGTCCCGATCATGACGGCGTTCTCGCATTTCAAGGCGATCGAGGTGCCGGCGGGCACGCATCGGGTGCGCTTCGAGTTCCGAGCGCGACTCGTTTACGCCAGCATCGCAGTTTCGTTGTTTTCGCTCATTGCGTGGGCGGCGCTGTTGTATTGGACGCTGCGCAAGCCGAAGCCGGCCAACACGGCTTGATCTGCGCGACGCATGCATACACCGGAGACACGCAAGTCGCTTGTCGCGGCCGGCGGTGTGTGTGTTGTGACGCTCGCCGGTCTGCTCGGCATTCACTGGCCGCTGCTGAATGACCTGGAATCGCTCAAGTTCTTCGGCAATTTCGACGCGTGGGTCTACACCGGCTCGGCGCTTTACTTCATGGATCACAGTCTGCATGCGGGCGAGTTCCCGCTGTGGAACCCGCTCGTGTTTTGCGGCCAGCCGATCGCGGGAAACCCGCAGTATCTGTTGTTTTATCCTCCGAATCTCCTGCGCAGTCTGTTGACCGTCACGCCGACGCCCTGGAACACGGCGGTGGGTCTTGCGGTGCTCGCGTTCGCGCACGGCGTCGCGGCCGCGCTCGGGGGTTACGCGTTCGGCCGCTTCCGGGGACTCTCGCGCGCGGGCGCGGCGTTCGCGGGCGTGGTGTTCGCACTCTCGTCGGCATACTTGCAGCGTTTCTTCTTGCACCACCACATGATCTTCGTTGTCGCGTGGCTGCCGTGGAACCTTCTCGCCGTCGATTGGGCGGGCCGTTCGGAGTCCGCTCGGCAAGCCGTCGGGCGGTACACGGTCGCGGGTGTAGTGTTTGCGATGACCATTCTGGCCGGTTCGCCAGGGCTGACCTACTTCGTGGCGATCGGCATGGTGTTGTATTGGATCACCGCCCGAATCGCCGGGTCCGTTGCGCAGCGCCGTATCGCCGGTTCGGCGCGGGACCTGTATGGGGCCGCCATCGCGATCGCCGCGGCGGTCGCACTATCGGCGGCGCTGGTGTTTCCGTCGATCGAGTTCATCCGGAATACCCAGCGAATCGAGGGCGCTTCGGAGAAAATCGAGTTGGAGCACAGCGAGGAGTCCGCCAGCCTGGGAGAAGCGATGTTTTTCTATCCCGGCGGCGAGACGCACGAGGGCATCAAGGGCATCGGCGCGGGCGCCGCGATACTGTGCGTGATCGGGTTGTTCTCGCCACTACGGCGCGAGGCGGCCGTCTTCTTCATCGTTGGCGGTGTGCTGCTGGCGTCGAGCCGGACGGATTCGAGCATCATGCACCGCATGATCGGACCGCTGGCTCCATTTCCGATCAGTTCACCGGGCCGTCTCACGCTGATCGCCGTGTTTCCGCTGTCGATGCTTGCGGGGCTCGGTCTGGATCGGCTCCGCACGCCGATTGGTTCGCGAACGATTCGTCTCCTGGCTACCGGCGCCACGGTTGCAATGACGCTGCTTGTTGCGGAAACGCTCTACTCGTACTCCCTGACGACGCCGGAATTCATGGGCGTTCCGACGTTGCGCGCGTTGGCGTTTCCACTCATGTGCGCCGCCGCTGCACTTGGAGCGATCTGGTTGCCCCTGTGGAAGTGGCCGGTGGCGTTCGCCGCGGGGATCGCGCTTCTGGAGCCGCTGTACTGGCAGTCGGCGAAAATCCGCGCCGTGTCTGCACAGCGGGATTCCTTTGCGACGCTTTCGCTGGATGCGGCGCAGCGGGAAGGAGCGATGTGGACGGGCAATACTCGAAACAGCCGGTTGATGCCGAATTCGGCGCTGTATGCGCTGGAAGGGCAGATCAACGGCTACGATCCGTTGCAGTTGAGGGGCTATTCGGAGCTCGCCGGGCCGCCGGACGTGACCTCGTTCTGGCGCGGCGAGGTGGAGGTTGGCCGGTGGAGCGATCGGCCGTATCTTTTGATGAAGCGAGCGTTTTGGCTGCATCGGCAGTTCGTCTCCGGCGAGATTCCGCCGCGCGGCACGAAATTCCCCGTGACCACGACGGCGTTCGTAAGCGATCCGCCGCCGTTGCACGCGATCGAGGTCAACGCTGAGACGCTATCCGCTCGGGCCTACTCGGACGACGTCGAACGGATCGAGTTGCTCGCCGCTCCGATTGCGTTCCATGCGACCGGATCGCTTGACGTGGCGAGCGTGGAGGTGTCTGCGCCTCCCGTGCTGCCGCAGATCAACACGACATTGCATCTTCGTGTTCGCTCCACTGGCGAGTCCATACTCGCGATCCAGTTGCCGGACAAGGCCGACGTGGACGCGGCAGGACTGGTCGCGGAAATCCCGCTCGCGGCGGATTCGGAGTGGCAGGAACTGGATATTCCGTTGCCGGATTCGGATCTCGGGCGAATCGAATTCTCGCCGACGATGTTGTCGAACACGGGCACGCTCACGATAGAGTCGGCCGAGCTGTTGTTCGATCGATCCGATGAAGGTTCGCAAATCAACGTACGGCGTCGCACGGCGAATTCGGTCGAGGTGGAAGTCAGGGATCTGCCCGGGTATCGCATACTCAGCTACATCGACTTCGCGTACCCCGGCTGGCACGCGTACGTAGACGGTGACGAGGTTCCGCTGTTGACGACGTTCTCCTACTTCAAGGGCGTGGAGGTGCCGCCGGGGACTCACCGTGTGCGATTCGTCTATCGGCCGGCGACGGCCTACGCGGGCATCGCGGCGTCGCTGGGGTCGGCGGGTGCCGCCGGCGTCGTCATCGTTGTCGCGCTCGCCGGTGGACGCCGCCGAAACCGCGGGGACGGTCCGGCGTAGTGCACGGCGGCGACCGTTCGCGCTACACTTTGCCGATGGGCGCCATTGAACACCACATCGATTTGATCCGCGTCGAACTCGGCGAACGCTCCTATCCGATTCTGATCGGCGTGGACGTTCTCGACAAGATTCCTGAGTTGCTGGACAAGACCGGGGCTCGGGGCGCGATCGGCGTCGTCACGGACGCGAATGTCGCGCCGCTGTACGCGGCGCAGGTCGAGTCCATCCTCTCGGCGGCGGGCTATCGCCCGGTCGTGGTTTCGCTGGACGCGGGGGAGCAACAGAAGCGACTGGACCGCGTCGAGGAGATTACGGGCGCGTTTCTGAAGGCCGGCGTGGACCGTTCGAGCGCGGTGATCGCGCTGGGCGGCGGCGTCGTGGGGGACGTGGCCGGGTTCGCGGCGTCGGTCTACATGCGCGGGCTGCCGTACCTGCAAATTCCGACGACCGTGGTGGCCCAGGTCGATTCCAGCGTGGGCGGGAAAACGGCGGTGAACCACGCGCTGGCGAAAAACGTCATCGGCGCGTTTCATCAACCCGCGGGCGTGCTCGTCGATCTCGCGCTGTTGCAAACGCTGCCGGACCGCGAACTGCGCGCGGGGCTTGCCGAAGTGATCAAGCACGGGGTCATCGCCGATGCGGCGCTGTTCGAGTACATGGAATCGAACGCGGACGCCATTCTCGGTAAGGACCTCAAGGCGTTGCACTACCCCGTCAAGCGGAGTTGCGAGATCAAGGCGGCGATTGTCGCGGAAGACGAACGCGAGACCGGCGTCCGCGCGAACCTGAACTACGGGCACACGTTCGGCCATGCGATCGAGACGGTCTCCGATTACGGCCGCTTCCTGCACGGCGAGGCGATCGCGATCGGCATGAACGCCGCGGCGCATCTCTCGCGCGACCTGGGGCTGGTGGACGACGCGTTCGTCGAGCGGCAGCGCGCGTGCCTGAGCGCGTACGGCCTGCCGGTTAACTGGCGCGCGCTGCCGGTGAGCGATGCCCTGGCCGCGATGAAGCGCGACAAGAAGGCGCGCACCGGCACGATGAAGTTCATCGTGGCGGACGGGCTCGGGCATGTTGTGCACCGCACGGACGTGAGCGAGGCGCAGGCGCGCGCGGCGCTGGACGCGGTGGCGCAGGCGGACTGAGCGATGCCGGAGGCTTTCGGCGGCGAGACCGCGGAGAGTTACTACGACGAGGGCCTGACAGCGGCGGTCAAGGGCGATCTCGGCAAGGCGGTCGAATACTTCGAGAAGGCAATTCGCCTCGACAACAAGATGGCGACGGCGTATCACCAGTTGGGCCGGTGCTATTCGCGGCTCGGGCGGCACAAGAAGGCGATCAAATTGTTGAGCCAGGTGGTGGAGAAGCGTCCGGACCTCGTGGCGGCGCGGCTGGACCTGGGGCATGCGCTGTGCGGCCTGGGTGAACTCGAGGGCGCGCGGCGGCAATTCGAGGCGGTGTTGGGCATGGATCCGGAAAGTTCGAAGGCGCTGCTGGGACTGGCCGATGCCGATTCGCGCGGCGAGAACTGGGAGCGGGCGTTGCTGTTCGCGGAGCGCGCGCAGCAGAGCGGCGGGAGCAACTACACGGCGCTGCTGCTGACGGGCCGCGCGGCGAAACACATGGGGCAGGCCGAGGTGTCGGTGCGCAGCCTTACGCGCGCGGACAAGCTGATCGAAAAGTATCTCGAAGCGAACCCGGACAAGCCCGAGGGGCATTACTTGCGAGGCGAAGTGAGCGCGGAGCTCGGGAACGACACGGCGGCGCTCGGGCACTACCGGGAGGCGGAGCGATTTTCGCAGCCAGACCGCGCGTACCTGGCGTATGGCGAGAGTTTCCGGCTGGCGGACGTGCTGGCGAAACAGGCGGCGTGTCTCAAACGGATGGGCCGGGGCGAATCGGCCGGGCAGCTCGCGGCGCGGGTGGCGGAACTCGATCCGGAGCATCCGGCGCTCGCGGGGCTCAAGGCGGAGTGAACCGTGGCCGAAGTCGACCTCCAAATCGTGCGCGAGTTCTTCGAGCTGCACCGATTCAAGGTCGCGACCCGGTGGCCGCAGCACGAGCCCGAACGCGACGGGGACGGCGGCGTGCAGTTGTATGTCCAGAACGCCGGGGCCGTGGTGGAGGCGGAGGACGCGGAGGTGGCGCTGCTGCCCTCGCGGATCGGGCAGATCGCGAATGGCATTGTGGAGATCCGGCCGTGGCACACGGACCGGTTCTACGCGTCGCTCATCGAGTCGAACCCGGTGTTGACCGAGTTCGCCGGGCCGGGCGCGCTCGGGCATGCGTCGGACTTTTTTGGCGGGGAGCCGTTCGCGACGATCCTGGTGGTGTCCGAACTGCCGCGCACGGCGGAACAACGCGCGCAGGCGCTCCGGCGGATCAGCGAGGCGGGCGTGCAGCATGTGTTGGAGTTTCCGGCGATTTTGGAGGACGCGATCGAGCGCGTCGCGCTAACGGGCACATATAGCGGATCGCCGACGTTGCAGTTGCTGCAACTGCTCAAACGGTACCGGCTGGTGCGGTCGCAACAACTCGAGTTCACGTTCCCGCGGGAACAGGCGACGTATAGCCGGAACCCGCGGGTGGATACCGCGACGCCGCCGGACGACGCCGATGCGTAGGGGCGAGGGGCGTTAACCGCAGAGGACGCAGAGGGGCGCGGAGGAAACCGCGAAGATCTTGCCCACAGATGGCACAGATTTTCACAGATGCGCTTCCGCCTCTTCGTCAGACTTGCGCAAGCGGGAATCTCCCGTTCGACCGCAGCGTGTCGTCGCAGTGAGAGATCCCTGCTTTCGCAGGGATGACGGGTGGCAGTCTAGCGCGGTTGCCGACGTACTATGTCGCTCCGTTTCCGTTCGCCGATTTTCCCTATATCTACTGCACGCTCGTTGCACTCCTTGCGCTGGATGCGAAACAAGGGTGCGTGCGATGCGAGTTGCGAGACAAGGTGAAATCACGCTTCACGTGTGGATTGCGAAACGAGAGGCAAGGCTCGAGTGATTTAACCACAGAGGACGCAGAGGGGCGCGGAGGAAACGCCGAAGATCTTGCCCATAGATGGCACAGATTTTCACAGATGTGTCGCCCCGAACGTTCAGCACATTAGCCCCACATTCTGGAATACTCATTCGGGAACGCATCCATCAGACAGGACTACCGGAATGAGGCAAGCGAAGCTTTTGCCGCATGCCCGTGCCCGCATAGAAATTCGGGAACGAGTACGTGACTGGGATTCGCCAGTGAGGGCACGCAATGGCAAGCGAGGGCGCCGCCACTACGTTGGGCGTTCGGTTTCGCTGAGGTATCTGTGCTCGCGGGCGCGGACGAGGCGGGAGAGGGTGAGGTTGGTTGGAGTGGGGATGCGGTGTTTTTCTCCGATGCGGGCGATGGCGCCGTTCAGGGCGTCGATTTCGGTGCGGCGTTGTCGGCGGAAGTCTTCGCGCATGGAGGCGTAGTGGCCGGCGGTGGCGGGGATGAGGTAGTTGAAGAGCCGGTCGATGTAGGCGTCGGCGGTGGGGGGTTCGAGGGCGACGCGTTCGGCCTGGCCGACGGCGTAGAGTTCGCGGACGACTTCGCGCATGATGGCCTGCGTGTGTTCGGTGTCGAGCAGGCCGCCGTAGGGGACGTCGAGCAGCGCGGACATGGGGTTGAGCGCGCAGTTGTAGGCGACTTTGGCCCAGAGGAAGGTCGCGATTCGATCGGTGGCGTGCGTGGGGATGCCGGCGTCGTTCATGGCGTTGGCGACGGCGTCGATGCGCGGCATGGGCACGGCGTCGCGGTACGCGCCCAGGGCGGTGGCGTCGGCGGTGACGGTGACTTCGGCGTGGCCGGGTTCGGGGAGCCAGACGCCGTAGATGACGCGGGCGTCGATGACGTGGTCCCAGCCGAGGACTTCGGCGAGGGCCTCGGCGTTGCCGAGACCGTTCTGGTAGGAGCAGACGAGCGTGTGCGCGCCGACGAAGGGCTTGATGGCGTTGGCGGCGTCGCGCGTGTCGTAGGCCTTGACGGCGACGACGACGAGGTCAAAGGGGCCCTTGACCTGCGCGACGGATGTCGCCGTGCGCAGCGAGGTGACGCGGTGCTCGCCCCAGATGCCGCTGATGCGCAGGCCGCCGCGGGCGACTGCGTTCATGTGCGCCTCGCGGCCGACGAGCGTGACGGTGTGGCCGGCCTTCGCCATCAGG
>CAYPNI010000141.1:0-9502 GCA_964411925.1 uncultured Nitrospirales bacterium | reverse complement strand
GCGCGGTGCTCGAGGCGTTTCCCGGCGCGAAATTCATTCACATCTACCGCGACCCCTACGACGTGTTCAGATCGACACTGCACTTGCACCGGGAAGTGCACAAGGTAACCAGTCTCCAGCGGATTTCCGACGAGCAGATGACGCGCAACGTGCTCGATTTTTATCCGCGTCTCATGAACGCATATTGGGAACAGCGGGCCGGGATTCCGCCGGGCGATCATGTCGAGGTTCGTTACGAGGACTTCGTCGAGGAGCCGATGGCGTCGCTCGAACGCATTTATGGCGAACTAGGCCTGGGCGGCTGGGAGACAGCGCGGGAACCCGTCGGCCGGTTTCTGGCTTCGCGCACAAAATTCCGCCGGAACGAGTATGCGCAATCCGCCGAGGAGCGCGAGCTCGTCGAACGCCACTGGGGGTTCGCCCTGGATCGGCTTGGATACCGCGAACCGGAGCCGGCGGCCGCGTCGGTCTGACCCGCGCCGTTGCCGCGGCCGGAGACGTCTGTTAGAGTCGCGGCAGGTCAAGTCGAACTCGGGGGAGAGGGGAATCGCGCCATGGTCCAAACGCCATCCACCATGACCGAGCTGGGCGTGTACGCGCCGGACTTCGCGCTGCCCGGCACCGACGGCAAGACGTACACGCTGGGCGATTTCGCGGGCAATCGCGCGCTGCTCGTGATGTTCATCTGTAATCATTGCCCATTTGTGAAACACGTCGCCGACGAACTCGCCAGAATTGGGCGGGAGTATCAGCCCAGGGGCGCGTCGATCGTGGCGATCAATTCGAATAACGCGGCATCGCACCCGGACGACAGCCCTGGGAAAATGGTGGACGAGGCCAGGCGCCGCGGCTACACATTTCCGTATCTCCATGACGAGACGCAGTCCGTCGCGTTGGCGTACCGCGCGGCGTGCACGCCCGACTTTTTCCTGTTTGACGCGGATCATCAACTGGTGTACCGGGGCCAGCTCGATGCATCGCGCCCCGGCAACGGCGTTCCAGTGACCGGCAGGGATCTGCGTGCGGCGCTTGACGCAGTGCTCGCCGGGAAGCCTGTGCCCTCCGATCAGAAGCCGTCGATCGGCTGTAACATCAAGTGGAAGCCCGGTAACGAACCGGCGTACTGATGGACGGCGGCTCCGTTCCTCATCTCACCTGGCACGACTACACGGTCCTTGCGGTGTATTTCGTCGTGCAGTTTGCGGTCGGCGCGTATTTCACGCGCCGCGAGCGCGACACGGCGACGTTCTTTCTGGGAAACCGGAATGTCGTGTGGTGGGCGGCGGGCCTGAGCATCTTCGGCACGTCGATCAGCGCAATCACCTATGTATCGATCCCCGCGACGGCCTACTCGGCGGACTGGTCAACGATCTTTTACAACTTCGGCACGGTGTTTCTCGCGCCGTTCGTCGCGCTGGTGTTTCTGCCGAGGCTGCGCATGGCGAACCTCACGACGGCGTATCAGTATCTCGAGGAGCGGTTTAACCTCTTCGCGCGGCTCTACGGCAGCGCGGTGTTCTTCACGTTTCAGACCGGGCGCATGGCGATCGTGCTGTATTTGCCGGCGATGATGCTGCACACGGCGACCGGCATGAGTGTTTATTACTCGGTGCTGACGATGGGCCTGATTACGACCGTGTACACCGTGCTCGGCGGCATCGAGGCCGTGATCTGGACCGATGTACTCCAGTCGGTCATCTTTGTGGGCTGTGCGGTCTTCGCACTTTGGCTCGTGTACAGCAGCGTCGAGGGCGGGCCGGCGGGCGTCGTGCGCGCCGCGGCCGAGGCGGACAAGTTCAACGTTTTCCAGCTGGACTTTAGCCTCGTGTCCGCGTCGATTTGGATTGCGGTGGTCGGGGGCGTTTTCTTCAACGCGTATCCGATGATGGCGGAACAGACCGTCGTGCAGAAGTATTTGTCGACGGCCGGAACGAAACAGGCCGCGCGCGCCGTGTGGACAAACGCGGCGCTGACGATTCCCATCCAGCTGTTGTTCTTCGGGCTCGGCACGGGGTTGTGGGCGTTTTACCGCCAGCGGCCCGAGCAACTGGACACGACGCTGCAGAGTGACTCAATCCTGCCGCAGTTCGTGATGCAGGAATTTCCGATCGGTGTCAAGGGTGCGTTCATCGCGGGCCTCTTTGCCGCGTCGATGTCGTCACTGGCGAGCAGCATGAACAGCATGGCGACGGTCACGGTGAACGACTTCTACCGCCGCTTCGTGCGGGACGTCTCCGACGCACGCGCGTTGGTCGCCGCGCGCGTATTCACGGGGCTGTTCGGCCTGTTCGCGACGGGGGCATCGCTCTACGTGGCCGCCACGCAACGCGCCGGGACGATGTTTCAATTGTTCATCTCGTTTCTCGGGCTCTTGGGCGGCGGGCTGGCGGCGCTGTTCGTGCTGGGCACGTGTACCAGGCGCGCCAACGGTCCGGGCGTGATGATCGGCGCGATTGTCAGCGGCGTGGTCATGTACTCGATCGCGAAGGTCGAGGATGTGCCGCTCGGTGGATACACGTTGCATCCGAACCAACTGCACGGGTTTTTCCACCCGGTTGTGGGATTCATGACGTGTCTGGTCGTGGGTTACCTCGCGAGCCTGGCGACGACAAAGCCGGCTCAAGGGTAATCCGCGTCGCCTGGGAGGCGAGCGTACTCGCGAGCCGTGCCTCTCAGGGACGCGACGGTTCGCGTCTACGCTCGCCGACGCAATGCGTTCTACGACGAGAAATGTTGGAAACCGTTGTCTGCCGGCGGCGCGCCGTCCACCAGGACGCCCTCGTGCTTGTCCGAGAACTGGCCCAGCGCGAAGACGGGCAACTTGAATCGTTCGCGAAACTCTTTGAACAGCCTTCCTGCCTCAGCGGGATCGACGGCAAACCCGAGTTCGTAAGCCTCGCCGCCAAACAGCACGTATTCGGGAATGCTGCGGCCGGACTTGATGCTCAGGTCGGCGATAGGCGGATCGATGGCCACGCTTGCCGACGTGAAGGCGACGCCGAGTCCGCTGCGGCGCGCGACGTGGTCACCGTCCTGAACCGGACCGTCGCTGATGTCGATCATCGCATGTACGGCGGCTTGGCCCGCGAGCCATTGGCCCTCCTGGATGCGCGGCACCGGATGGTAATGGGCGCGAATCAACTCCGGCGCGTCGAGTCCTCTTTCTTGCGCATCCAGGCCCGCCGCCGCGCGGCCGGGGTATCCCGTCACGGCGAAAAGATCGCCAGATTTGGCGCCGCTTCGCAACACGTAACGCCCGCCGGGCGCTTCACCGATGACGGTCACATCGAGCACGATTCCGTCCGGCGATCGTGTCACGTCTCCGCCCACGAGCGCCGCGCCGCAGGCGCCGGCCGCTTCGGCCATGCCGCCGCAGATGCCCGCAAGTTCGTCAGCGTCCATATTCGCGGGCGCGGCGACAGATGTCACGACGAACATGGGGGTGCCGCCCATCGCGGCGATGTCGCTCAGCGCGGCGGACGCCGCCTTCCACCCAATGTCGCGTGGGTCGGCGACGCCGCGCCGGAAATGTACGCCCTCCATCGAGAGGTCGGCCGTGACCAGCAGGACGCGATCGCCGACGCGCACGACCGCGCAATCGTCGCCGGGTCCCACGACGACATCGGGCCGCGTGCCGAGATGCCGCGTGATGCGTTCGATAAATCCGAACTCGCCGGTGTCGCGTAGCCTGGTCACGCTTCAAACGTCCCTTCGAGAATTCGCCACGCGGCGGGGATTCGGTCCAAAAGATCGCCGGCGATCATTCCGCGTTCGGTCTTGTCGGCCGCGGCGAGGTCGCCCGCGAGTCCGTGCAGATACACGCCCAGCTGCGCGGCATCGAGCGGTGACAGACCTTGCGCAAGCAACCCGCCGAGAATTCCCGTGAGGATGTCGCCTGTGCCTCCGGTTCCCATTCCGGAGTTGCCGGTTGGATTGACGTATACGTCTCCGTCCGGTCCGGCGATGATAGTTCGCAGGCCTTTCAGTGCGACGACGCAGCGGTACCGTCGCGCGAACCGCGCAGCCGTTCCCGCGCGATCTTTTTGTACCTCCGCCGTACTGCACGCGCACAGGCGCGCCATTTCGCCCGGATGCGGCGTGAGAATCGGAGGTTTCAGCACGGATGAAATGCCGTCAACCTGCCCCGCGAGCGCATTCAGGCCATCGGCATCGATTACGATTGGCGGCGCGCAAGCGGCGATGAACTTCCGGACGAAGTCCCGCGTCGCGGGCTGTTGGGACAAGCCGGGGCCAAGCGCGACGGCGGCCTTGTCCTGCGCGAACCGTACCGCGGGAGCCGCCGCCTCGCGCGACACCGATTCCGCGCGCGTGGAAGGCAGTGGCAGCGTCATAAGTTCCATTGTCGCCGTCGCGACGGCGTCGGCAAGCGTCCGCGGAATGCCGAGCGTGACGAGACCGCAGCCGGCGCGCGCCGCGCCGAGTCCGGCCAACTTCGCGGCGCCGGTGAACCCGCGCGAACCCGCGATGATGAACACATGGCCAAAAGTGCCCTTGTGTCCGTCGCGCGGCCGGGGCGGCATCAATGCGCGGACGCGCGTCTTCGTCAGTTCAACGGGGCCCATGCCGCCATGGTCGCACGCCCCGCCGGAGCCGGGCAACGTCGCTCAGATTGTGGGCGAGGGTGACGGCGCGACGCACACGCGATTGCGGCCTTCGCGCTTGGCTTCGTAGAGCGCGGCATCCACCCGGTCGAACAGCGACTCGGCTGAGTCCCATTCCGGCGAGACCTCGCCCACTCCGGCGCTCAACGTCACCTTCACCACACTCTTCTGAAACTGAAACTCCGTCTCCCGGACGCGATCGCGGATTTTTTCGGCGAGCCGGACGGCGTTTTCGAGCGGCGTCTCGGGCAAGAGCAGCACGAACTCTTCGCCGCCGTAACGTGCGAGGAAGTCGCTCGATCGCTTCTGGTCGTCCAGGAGGCGCGCCATCGCGCGCAGGACACGGTCGCCGGCCGCATGGCCGAAATCGTCGTTTACCCGCTTGAAGTGATCCAGATCGAAGACGACGATTGAAAACCGGTGGCTGTACCGCTTGGCGCGGCCCATTTCCTCGCGCATGCGTTCGTCGAGCTGGCGGCGGTTCGGCAGTTCGGTGAGAAAGTCGATCGCGGCCGACTGCTGAAGCAACACGAGTTCCTTCTGTTGTTCGGCGACCTTCTGGTTCGCGGCGTCCAAGGCGCGGCGATAGGTGTCATTGGCTCCCTGCACATCCTTGACCTGGTCGAGCAACCGCCGCTCCAGTTCGCGAAGGTCCTCAATCGTCGCCATGCGCTCGAGCGATTCGCGGTGCTGTTCGAGCGCGCGGCCGTATCGGTGGGAGTTGCCCTGCATCGCGTCGAGGTTGCCGGACACGCCGGTCAATAAATCGTGCACGGCCGTTTTGACGCGTTCGAGCGCGACGGCCTGTTCCTCTGAGGAGAGGGCGCCGGTGCGTTGTGACGCCGCGGGCGTCTGTGGGCCCCTGCGCGAACGGCTGCGCCAGAAACCGCCGGCGCCGGCCGTCACGAAAACGACCACCGCGGCGGCGAACAGTACCTGCCACGTCATGCGTTCCCCCCCACCGGTGATGAGAGTAACGGAGCGTCGTGTCCGCGTCAACCTCTCTCCGTGCATTCCGCACGCGTGTGAGCTATCATCGCGGTTTGATCAATTGACCGGGGAGCGTCGTCATGAAAATCATCGCGCTGACCGATATCCACGGAAAACTGCAGGCCCTCGCCGATATCGCGCACGACCTAGAAGCGGCCGACGTGGTGCTGCTGACGGGCGATCTCACGATGTTCGGACGGCGCGACGATGCGTTGCGCGTGCTCGACGCCGTGCGCCAATACAATCCCCGCGTCCTGGCCGTGATGGGCAATTGCGACTATCCCGAAGTGGAAGCGCTGTTGATCGAGGAGGGAATCTGCCTCCACCGCACGCATCGAACCGTCGACGGCGTCACGTTCGTCGGCCTGGGCGGGTCGTTGCCCTGTCCTATGCCCACGCTGAACGAATGGACCGAGAGCGAGATCGCTGATCACCTCGAAGCGGCCTGGGAAGGCCTCAATCCCTCCGATCCGTTCGTGCTCGTCTCCCATCAGCCGCCCGCGGACACCGTCGTCGATCGTGCCGCGATCGGCAAGCACGTGGGCAGCGCGGCCGTGCGCCACTTTATCGAGCGGTACCGGCCGGCGATTTGTTTTTCGGGCCACATCCACGAGGCCCAGGGAACGGATCTCGTCAGTGGGACCTTGTGCATCAATCCCGGACCGTTCCTGGAAGGGCTCTACGCCTGGGTCGAGATCGATGGCCGGGATTGCGCGGCCGACATCCGGCAGGCTCCGGCGTTCGCGTGACGGGTCGCCCGAGGCGTCTCGTGCGCGGAACGGTGTGGCCGGATGATTGAGCCCGTAGCAGACGCGGCGCATCGGAAGACGACGAGCGCGTTGTGTCCGCACTTCGGCGAGTGCGGTGGTTGTCAAACGCAAGACGTCCCATATCCCGAGCAACTCGCGCGCAAACAACGCGAACTCGAGGCGCTGTTCGCCAAACAGTGGGACGATGTGATCGAGGTGTTGCCCTCTCCGGTGGTCCGGCACTATCGGAACAAGGTCGATTTCAATTTCGGGCTGAAGCACTATCCCGAGCCGCCTCCGAAGGGTTTCGTGCGGGATACCGTGCTCGGGTTCACGCGGCGCGGCGAATGGTACAACCCGTTTGACGTGGACACCTGCCTGATCGCGCCGCAGGGGTGTGACGCGTTATTGAGCGCTGTGCGGGCGTGGGCGCGCAGCGAAGACCTGGCCGCGTTTGACTCGCGGACCAAGACCGGTTTTCTGCGCGCCCTCCTCGTCCGCGAGGGGAAACGCACGGGCGAACGGATGGTCGCGCTGTTCACGAGTCCCGGCGCCTTTGACGCAGAAGGTTTTCGACGCGCCGTCGCCGACAGTTTCCCCGTTCAATCCCTGTACCGTGGCACGTTCAGCCGGCCCGCGCGCGGCGCGTTTGCCGACCATATGGAGCTGCTTGACGGCGCGCCGCACATCCTGGAATCGATGCGCGTGCCCGATTCGGCCACGCCGCGCGAGCTGACATTCCGCATTTCGCCATTCAGTTTCTTTCAGACGAATACGCTCGCGGCCGAGTTGCTCTACGGTGAAATTCGCCGCTGGGTGCGCGAATCCAAGGCATCGATACTGTACGACCTGTATGGCGGCGCGGGCGGCATCGCGCTCTCGTGCAGTGACGTGACGGACGTTGTGCGCAGCGTCGAGAGCGAAGCCGCGGCGTCGGCCGACGGCGAACATAACGCGCGCGTGAACGGCGCCGAGAACGTCTTCTTTGTGACCGAGCCGATGCGCCACTACCTGCGCGGCCTGGCCGAGATGGGCGGCATGGAGCCGAACGCCGCCGCGGTCGTCGATCCGCCGCGCGGGGGGCTCACGCCAAAGCCGCTCCAGCGCCTCATCGCCTGTGCTCCGTCGAGGCTGCTGTACGTCTCCTGCAAGGCGTCCACGCTGGCCGAGGAACTGCCCGTGCTGCTGAATTTTTACGACCTCGAGCGGCTCTGGGCAGTCGATTTGTTCCCGCACACGAACCACGTCGAAGTGCTCGCATCGTTGCGGCGCCGGTAGCTTGCAGGTACACGTTCCGGTTTGGCATCGTGTCTGCGCTCAGTTCAACCCACATCCGGCGAGGAATCCCCCGACATGCGTAGACGATTCGATTCGAGTTTCGCGCCGGCCCTGCTTGCCGCGGCGGCGCTGGTGTCCAGTTGTGCCCGCGCCGACATCGGCGACCTGATCGAAAAAATCAAACTGCCCGAGGGGTTCAGCGTCAGCGTCTATGCGGCCGACGTGGACAACGCGCGGTCCATGGTCCTTTCGCCGGAGGGCACGCTGTTCGTCGGCACACGCAGCGCGAACTACGTCTACGCCATCCGCGACAACGACGGGGATCAGCGAGCCGACAAGGTCTACACCATCCTTGCGCCGGGTAAATTGCCGGACGGTTCTGACGTTTGGATGCCGAACGGCGTGGCCTTGCGCGACGGGGATCTCTACGTTGCGACCGTTAACCAGATCCTTCGATTCGACGACATCGAGTCGCACCTGGAGAACCCGCCGACGCCCGTCATCGTGACCGCGGACTATCCGGCCCGGGGCCATCACGGGTGGAAGTACATCGCGTTTGGGCCGGACGGCAGGCTGTACGTGCCGGTCGGTGCGCCTTGTAACGTGTGCGACGAGGACGACGAAGTGTTCGCATCCATTACGCGGATCAACCCGGATGGTACCGGCCGCGAAATCGTGGCACACGGCGTCCGGAACACCGTCGGATTCGACTGGCATCCCGAGACCGGCGAACTGTGGTTTACGGACAACGGCCGCGATTTGCTGGGTGATGAGGAACCGGGCGACGAACTGAACCGGATTTCCCAAGCGGGCCAGCATTTCGGCTTCCCGCACGTCCACGAAGGCACGATCCTCGATCCGGAATTCGGCAAGGGCATGAATACGTCGGACTACGTTGCGCCCGCCGCCGTCCTCGGTCCGCACGTCGCCGCGCTGGGCATGCGGTTCTATACGGGGACGATGTTCCCCGAGAGCTACCGAAACCAGATTTTCATCGCGGAACACGGTTCATGGAACCGGCGGCAGAAGTCCGGATACCGGGTGATGCTCGTGCGGCTCGACGGCAACCGCGTCGTGTCGTACGAGCCGTTCGCCGAAGGCTGGCTCTCGGGTCAGCAGAACTGGGGCCGGCCTGCGGACGTGCTCGTCATGCCGGACGGCGCGCTGCTCGTCTCCGATGATCAGGCGGGCGCGATTTACCGTATCGCGTACGGCAACAAGTAGCCCGCGACGCGGCGAGGACACACACGCCGACGCAGCCTAAGTTGGTCATTGTGGGGGGCCCGGTTTGACTTCCAATCGCAGGATTTGTTAGGTTTTCCGCTCTTCGAGTTCTGTCGGCCGAATCGGCTAGCTCTCCTGTGGTGATCCACGTGTCTCGCCTCGGCCGGCCGGGGTAACCATCGCGCGCCACGCCGCGCATTCTGCGTTTTAGGTCGGAGGATCCATCGTACCGCATGCCCAAGATTCTCGTTCTGGACGATCTCAGCCAGGAAGGCATTGACGTTTTCAAGAACGCCCCGGGCTTCGAGGTGGACGTCAAGCCGCCGCACAAGCCGGCCGAACTCGCGGCCGTCATCGGCCAATACGACGGGCTGGTCGTGCGCAGCGCGACCAAGGTGACTGCGGAAGCCCTCGCGCGTCCCGGCAAGCTCCGCGTCATCGGCCGGGCGGGCGCCGGCACGGACAACATCGACAAGGACGCGGCGACGAACGCGGGCGTTGTGGTGATGAACACGCCCGGCGGCAACACGATCTCGACCTGCGAGCACGCGTTCGCGTTGATGTTCGCGCTGTGCCGGAACATTCCCGCCGCGCATGCGTCGATGATGGCGGGCCGGTGGGACCGCAACAAGTTCATGG
>CAYPNI010000140.1:0-9633 GCA_964411925.1 uncultured Nitrospirales bacterium | reverse complement strand
GAGCGCATCACTCGTAATGATGAGGTCCCGGGTTCGATTCCCGGTTCCAGCTCCACTTGAGTCAACGCTTCTCGGATTGACTCGGATCTCGACATTGGGGGACCCGCCGCGATCGAGGCGGGAACGGTATTACAACGGCAGTATGATCTGAATACAAATCTATGGAACTCAAGCAGTCCTTCAGCACGTCCGAAGTCGCCCGATTCTGCCATGTCACCCCCGACACGGTTCGCAAGTGGGCCGAGGCGGGGCGGATACCGGTATTCAAAACGCCCGGCGGTCACCGGCGGATTCGCCGGGACGACCTGCTGCGCTTTTTGCGCGAGAACTCGATTCCCCTGCATACGGAACTGCAGGCGAACGGCACGCGCGTGCTCGTGGTCGATGACGAGCAGGCCATTGCGGGGTCGATCCAGCGGTTTTTGGAGCGCGCGAACCATCATTTCGAGGTCGCGATCGCCAAGGACGGGTTTGACGCCGGCCACCGGGTGGGCACGTTCCAGCCGAGCGTCGTTTTTCTGGATTTGCGGCTCCCCGGGGTGGATGGATTCGAGATTTGCCGGCGAATCAAGGCGACTCCGGCGACTTCGCAGACGAAAATCATCGCCATGACGGGCGTCTACGAGCCCGATACGGCGAACAAGATCGTTGAGATGGGTGCCGCGATCTGCCTGCGCAAGCCGTTTTCGCCCGACGACCTCCGCCACGCGCTCTCGCTGGTGGGCCTGGAAGTCGCGTAGCCGTTCGCGCGCGGGGTGAGTTCGCCGGGTTGACGAGAAAGTCTTCGTCGCTACCCCCGCTCCTCGTCACGATGGCTTGGCTCGAATTCTCAGCCCTCCGGCCCGTTGATCGGTTTTCGTAGAATGGACTCGGACGAGCGGAGGAGAATTCGTTTGAACGAGCCGCGGGCGGAGTACCAGCAGCGCCTTGCCGCGCGGCAGGGTGTGCTCCGCTCGTTGCGCCGGCGCGACACGTTGTATGCGAACGGCCGGCTCGTAGTCTTCGTCGCGTTGTGCGCGGTGGCGTGGGCGGTGTTTGGTCCGCTGCGCTGGCCGTTCGGCGTCCTCGCAGTACCAACCGGCGCATTCATTTATCTCGTTGTTATGCACGAGTGGACGCTCCGTCGTGCGCGCGACGCGGAACAGGCCGTTCGGTATTACGACAACGGCCTTGCGCGGCTGGACGATCGTTGGGCCGGTCGCGGCAACGCGGGGGACGAGCTGCGCCCGCCGGATCATCTATACGCCGAGGACCTCGACCTCTTCGGCGAAGGTTCGCTGTACGAACTGCTCTGCATCGCGCGGACGCGCGCCGGCGAGGAGACGCTCGCGCGTTGGCTGTGCGCTCCGGCCGCGAAGGCGGAGGTGGAATCGCGGCAGGAAGCGGTGCGCGAGCTGGCGGGCGAGGTGGATTTTCGTGAGGGACTTTGGCTGACCGCGGGCGCGGCAAGGCCGCGGTTGCGACCGGAATTGCTCATCTCGTGGGCGCAAACGCCGCGCGTAATGCCGGGCCTGCCATTGCTGGCGATGGCGACGGGGATTTCGCTGGCCGTGGTGGGAACGACGCTCGCTTGGGCGTTCGATTACATCGAAGCGCGCCTCATCCTGTTGCCGGTCCTCGCGGCACTGCTGTTTCAATGGTGGATCAAGAACCGGTCGCTAGAGGTGCTGCGCGCGGGCGACGAACCGATGAAGGACCTGCGGGTGCTCGCGGGCGTCTCGCGCCGCATCGAAGGCGCGCGGCTCGAGGCGGCGAAATCGCGCGGGCTGCAGGCGTCTCTCACGATCGATCGGCGGCCGGCTTCGTCGGCCATCGGCCTGCTGGCACGACTGGATACGTGGCAGGAAGCGCAACGCAACGCGATGTTCGCGCCGTTCGCCCTCGTGTTGTTGTGGAACGTTCACTTCGCGTATGCAATGGAATGGTGGCGCGGCCGATACGGGGTACGCCTGCCTGCGTGGCTTGCGGCCATCGGTGAGTTCGAGGCGCTGAGCGCGATGGCCACGTATGCGTTCGAGCATCCCGGCGACGCATACGCCGAACTCGTCGAAGGCGGCGCGCGGTTCGAGGGCGTCGAGCTCGGCCATCCGCTATTGCCGGCGGCGGGCTGCGTGCGCAACAGCGTAACTCTTGATGCGTCGAAGAGCCTCATCGTGGTGAGCGGATCGAACATGTCCGGCAAGAGCACGCTTTTGCGCACCGTGGGCATCAACACCGTGCTCGCGCTTGCCGGTGCGCCGGCACGCGCGAAGTCGCTGAGGCTCGCGCCGATGCAGGTCGGCGCTTCCATGCACATCGTCGACTCAATCCAGCGCGGCACATCGCATTTCTACGCCGAAATCCTCCGACTGCGCGGCATTCTCGACGCGGCGCGCGGGCCGAAGCCCGTGCTTTTTCTCATCGACGAGATTTTGCATGGGACGAATTCGCACGACCGGCGCATCGGATCGGACGCAGTACTGCGCGGGCTGGTTGGAGCGGGCGCGATCGGCCTGGTGACGACGCACGACCTCGCGCTGACGCACATAGTCGAGGGGCTCGATGGACGCGCCGAGAATGTCCATTTCGTGGACCATCTCAAGGATGGAAAGCTGGTTTTCGACTATCGGATGCGCCCGGGCGTGGTCGAGCGGAGCAACGCGCTCGCGCTCATGCGCAGCGTCGGCCTGGACGTGTAACGGGAGAAACGGGCGCTTGCGCGCGAGGCCCCTGCAACGTGAGGGCTCTCGTCAGAGATCGCCTAGCATGTCGTGGAAATTCTCGGCGAAGCGCGCGGCGGTCGTTTCGTTCGCGAAATAGCCCAGTACTAGTTCCCGCACGCGTCCGCGCGAACTTGTCACGTCAACACTGCCGTCCTCGAGACGCCGTTCGAACACGTTCGTGTACGGCACGTAGTCCGCGTCTTCCGCGACGACGGCCTGGACGAGCCAGAACGCCTGGCCCGCGTGCGAGCCTTTCCAGGCGACCACGCCGACGGATTCCGGAGTGATATCGGATAATCGTACCGTGTATTGAATGAGTTGCTGGGTGCGCAAGGACTCCGGCGACGGCCCGGCATAGGACGCCAACTGGTAACCGAGGACGACATAACCCGGATCGGGGTGCGGATCGAGCTGAGTAGAGATGACGTCTCGCGGGCCGGTCGAGCCGCCGTCGGTCACGACTGAGAATTCCTGCAGGTATTCGCGCAGCCAGCTGAACTGGTTCGGGTCGGGGGCGCGATCGTCGGCCGCCGCGGCGACCCACGCGGCAAGAGAGACGGTGAGCAACATCTTGCGCAGGCCGCGGCGCCCGCGGGTCATGAGCCGCCGCGGGTTTCGAGGAGCACGTGCATCATCGCGCCGCCGCCCAGCGAAATCTCCTGATAGCGCCCGATGAGCGCGCCGGTCATCTCCGGTCCGCCGACCCAGTAAATGTCCAGACTGCCGAAGTTGCCCGTGCCGGGTAGGACATTGGGGACGTTTTGGCCGTCGCCTTCCGCCGGATCGGTTTTGACGGGCCGCCAACTGACTGTGCGCCGTGCTCCGATGACATAGGGGACGGCCTGCTGATACGTCGCCTGTCCCGTCACATCGTTGTGCGCGTAGACGAGCTGCATGGTGATGGGCTGGTTGCGGGTATTGGTGACGGTAATTACGCCCGCGCCGCCAGTCTGCGGTCCGTTGTCCCCGATGGCGTCGCCGTCGTCGCGAAAGAAGGGAACGGTCAATGAATGCGGCGAGGCGCCCGCGCTGGCGATCACGACCCCGAGCGTAACGACAGCGCAGAGTGTTCTTAATCTGGGACTGCGCACCATGAGGTATACCGTAGCAGCAGGCCAGCCGATGGCGCAATGCAGGCGGCCGAAAACGGGTTGTGCGGAATGCGAAGCCGCGCTAGACTCAACGGTGAGCGCGCCGCGCGGGCTGGCGGCCGGGAGGAGACGAGATATGTTGCGCAGAGTGTCGATCATTCTAGCGATGGCCGCCGCGGCGTTCACCGCGGCGCAGGTTTCGGCCAATACGACGGAACAGGTGACGGGCGGCTCGATCGCCGGGACCTCGGCGGACGGCGTCAGCACGTATAAAGGCATTCCATTCGCAGCGCCGCCGGTGGGCCAATTGCGCTGGGCGGCGCCTGAGCCCGTCGTGCCGTGGACGGGAACGCGCGACGCGAGCGAATTCGGCGCGGACTGTCCGCAGGCGCCGTACGACCCGAGTTCGATGTATTACCGGCCGCCGCGCCCGCAGAGCGAAGACTGCCTGTGCCTCAACGTCTGGACCGCGGCGAAGTCGGGCGAGAAGCGCCCGGTCATGGTGTGGATCCACGGCGGGGCGCTCACGCGCGGCTCGGGCGCGGTTAACACGTACGACGGGTCGAAATTCGCGAAGAACGGCGTCGTGCTCGTTACGATCAATTACCGGCTTGGACCCCTCGGCTTCGTGGCGCATCCCGGGCTGTCCGACGAGTCGCCGCACAAGTCGTCGGGTAACTACGGGACGCTCGATCAGGTTGCGGCGCTTCAGTGGGTGCGCGACAACATCGCCACGTTCGGAGGCGATCCGGATCGCGTGACGATCTTCGGGGAGTCGGCCGGTTCGTGGAGCGTCTGCGCGCTCGTCGCGACGCCACTGGCCAAGGGCCTGTTCCACCGCGCGATCGGCGAGAGCGGCGGCATCTTCGGGCCAATGAGCTACCTGAGCGTGGAGAAGAACGGCGAGGCACCGGCCGAATCCACCGGCGAGAAGTTTGCCGCCGCGCTTGGCGCGAAAACGGTCGCGGAGATGCGCGCGGTCCCGGCGGAAAAGATCGTGGAGGTATTTTTCAAACCCGGCGCAGGGTTTGCTTCGCGCGGCAACGTCGATGGTTGGGTCTTCCCGGACGAAGTGCGGACGATCTTCGCGAAGGGACAGCAGAACGCCGTGCCCGTGATCGTCGGATCGAACGCAGATGAGATGACAACGCTGACGCCGCGGGCCATGGTCCCCAAGAACCTCGATGCGCTCAAGGCGATGGTCACGCGGCAGTACGCGGGCCGGGAGGCGGAGTATTTCAAGACCTATCCGGCGTCGAGCGACGCGGAAGCCGCCGAATCGTTCCTGGCCTCATCGCGCGATCGTGCGTTCACCTGGAACATGCTCGCGTGGGCGCGCGGGATGAGCACCGTCAAGCAACCTGCCTACCGCTACTACTTCACGCGAATTCCGCCGACTCCCGGCAGCGAGTACAACCGCGCGTTCCACGCCGCGGAGATCGCGTACGCGTTCAACAACCTCGATTCGGGGCGCGGATACAACGCGACCGATCTGGAACTCTCGGATACGATGCACAAGTACTGGATCAATTTCGCGGCCACGGGCGATCCGAACGGCGAAGGCCTGCCCAAATGGCCCGCGTTCGACGCCAAGACGAACAACTACCTGGAACTCGGGGACGAGGTTCGCGCGGGCGAGAACTTGCTGCCCGCGGAGATGGCGTTCATGGACCGGGTGATGAACGGGCACGAGTAAAGACGACTCACCAGCCGCCTCCGCCTCCGCCGCCTCCACCGCCGCCAGAGAAACCCCCGCCTCCGCCTCCGGAACTCGACCCAGGGGCTGTAGCCGAGGAGGCGACCACGGTGGCGAACGTCCCGCTCAGCGCGTCGGTGAATTCGTATGCCGCCCCGGCGCGCCAGGCCGGGCCACAGTACCATGAGGGCTCGTAATCGTTTTTGCGATCGGAAGACGCCGAGTGTAGGGCGCGCGTGAACTCGTTTGCCCACTCGGATTCCCGATCGAGCGCTATCGCGAAGGGGAGGAACTCTTCGAAGCGGCGTCCAAGTCCTTCGGGATCGTTTTGTGCGCTGTAGCGGGCGACACCATCGCCGTTGAGATACATTCGGAAGCCCTCGGTCTCGTCCATTATGCGCCGTCCTTCGCGTGTCGGCGCCTTCAACAGGATTCCGAAGACGATGTTCACCAGCAGCAGCATAAGTATCGTGACCCCCGTCCATACTACCGAAGGCGCACCGCCCGCAGCGGCAGTACCCAGGGCCACGGCCCCGACCGACAAAATCAGGCCCAGAAAGATGTACACACCATTTCGGCGGAAGTAATCTGATTTGAGCTGTTCCTTGAGCGATTGCATGAATGCGCGCTGGGCGCCGCCAATGATTGCGTGATTGGCGTCGTCGAGTTCCACACGGTTGCCCTTGCTGAAGAGCGCCTCCGCGATCGCGCGTTCCTCTTCGGCGAGTACGTCGTCGGCCGCTTCGCCGCGAATGATGAAGAAATCACGCTTGCCTCGCTGTTCGATGTGGAGATAGCCCCTGATCGCCATCGAGATGAGCGAGACGGAGAACGTCTTTGGGTCGGCGCCCATCCGGCGGATGTAGCGCAGCGCGGCCGCGGAGAAGCCCTCTGGCGGCCTTTCACGCGGCGCAATCTGTCCCTTGGGCGGGTCCACGCCGACTTGCATCCAGGCGACGAAGTAGAAGGCCAGGACTACGATGAGTCCTCCAAGCATCGCCAGCGGGCCGACGCGACTGCTCGCTGCGTGTGCGATCTTTTCGCCCAACGTCGGCTCTGTCACGATTCCCTTCGGAAACGATACGACAATGGTCAGGCCTTCTCCTGGACGCATCGGGCGCGTCGTGGCGAATGCGGCGCGGCCCGGCCCCGGGCTGCTCGCGGTGTAGTTCGTGTCTCGGGCCCCTTGCGGTCCGGTGTACGCTTCGAGCCGGAGATCGCCGCCGTCTATGCCTTCGGGAAGCGTCACCGTGGCTGACGCGACATCTATAGGGAACGCCCAGCCGTTCCCGGTGACGTTCCAGTAAAGTTCGTCGTGGCCGTCAAAAAAAACCATCTGGTGAGTCGTCAGATAGGTGAGTTCGTATTCGTGCTCACCCGCGGGGAGCAGATAGTCCTTTCGGCCGAAGTACACCCGGACCCCGTTCGCAAGGCGTTCGGTATGGTAAGCCTCCGGCGACCCGTCGCGTTCGACCGACTGGACGTCGAAACCAACGAAGATCTTGTTGCGGCGTGCGTCGCGATAGGTCGTCGGGAAATCGCGATAGATTCCCCGGCGAATGTTCTGACCGAGTGCGTTGACACGGATCGTCTCGCGAACCACGACGCTGCTGTCCGCGCGCACGGTGAGGTCGCTGTGAAACGCCAGAATGCGCTCGCCCGATTGAGCCTGCACGGCGGAGACTCCGGACAAGAACAACAGGGCCACCATCAACCGGCGTGACATTGCAGCCCTCCCAAGTTACCCGTCGTGCGCTGGCAGCGCGTGCATGACAGCACTACACCTTACGGCATCGAAAAGATTCGATGCAGCCTGCGAAACATCAAAATGATAGACTTGTTTTAGACACAACCTCGTCAGAAGAACATTCCGATGAATTCCGTTGAGCCACGCCACCCCATCAGTTACGTCGCCCGGCGATGCGGACTGACGACGCACGCGATTCGCGTGTGGGAGCGGCGTTACGACGCAGTCAGGCCGGTGCGGACCGGCAAGAACCGGCGTCTGTACTCGGATGCGGACATCGAGCGGCTGCGATTGCTCAAGACCGTGACTTCCGCGGGACACTCGATTGGCCAGATCGCCGAACTCGGTCTCGAGGAATTGCAAGCGCTCGCGACGGAGTGCGGAGCCCGGACCGATCCGGGTGGCGACGCGCGAGCTTCCCTGGCCGGAGTAATCCGGGACGGGTCATCTCGCGGGACGTGGCACCTGGCGCGCGAGTGGCGTCTGTATCTGTCTGACATTGCCGAATCCGCGCGGCGGATCGCGACGTACAAAGGAAATCGAGCGCGCGCCGACGTGGAATCGGACCCGCTCGTGTATGACGCGATCCTCCGCAACCTTGAGCTGATCGGCGAAGCGGCGCGCAGTCTGCCTGAACACGTTCGCGCGCTGGCGCCGGAAATCTCGTGGAACGGACTGATCGGCTTGAGAGAACTGCTCGCGCACGCATACTTCAATTTGAATCGGGACGTGATCTGGGAGATGGTGGATCGCGTCGTCCCGGAGTTGGCCGATGCGCTGGATCAACTCGATGTAAAGCGCGGATAGCGACGCGGCGCAAGCGGAGGGCTCGGGCGGACGCCGGCTCGGCGTACGCTCGCCCCCCCCCAGGAAGTCTCTACTTCAACAGATCGCGATAGGCCATCTGGTCGTCGTGCATGCGGTGAAACACGCGGTGCTTGCGGCTGTGGAACTCGGCGGTGCGCCCCTGTTGCGGCTCGATGATGGAGGCGGTGCGATTCATCGCGGCCATCGCGTCGAGCACCGATTCGAACTCGCCGGACGCCGCGGCGCCGAGGATGGCGGAGCCGAGCAGGACCGCTTCGGGTTCAGCGGGCAGTGCGATGCGGCAACCGGTGATGTCCGCGTGCTCGCGCAGGAACAGCGGGTTTTTCGTTCCGCCGCCGCAGGCGAGGATCAGGTCGATGGCGAAGCCCGCCTCGTTCATCTCGTCGATGATGTGGCGCGTGCCGTGCGCGATGGACTGGATCGTCGCGAGGTAAAGCAGCGCGAGATCGTCGCGGGTGGCGGACAGACGCAGCCCCGAGACCATGCCGCGGAGCGTGGGGTTCGCGCGCGGCGATCGGTTGCCGTGAAAGTCCGGGAACACGTGCAGCTCAGCCGTGAGGCGCGCGGGCACATCGAGCCCGTGGGAGAGCCGCTCTACGTCGTCGTTCAGAATCTCGTAAATCGATCTGGCGGATTCCCGCGCTTCTTCGTTCAATTGCGCCGCACCGGCGTGCGAGAGGATGACGTGATCGATGAGCGCGCCCGTGGCGGATTGTCCGCCCTCGGTGAGCCAGAGACCGGGCACCATGGCGGAGTAATACGGCCCCCAGACACCGGGCACGAACACGGGTTCCTTCGACACCGCCATGTGGCACGACGACGTTCCGCCGATGAGCGCGAGCCGGCGGCGCATGGTTTCGGTTGTCGGCGCGGCACCGTCCACCTCCGCGCCGATGACGCCCAGCCCGCCGGCGTGAGCGTCGATGATGGCGACGCCGACGGCGGTGCCCGGCGCGAGTCCGAACTCCCGAGCGGCCGTGGGAGTCAGTCCGTTGCCGATCGCCTCGCCCATGGGCCTCACGCGGCCGCCGATCCGCCGGAAATCGTCCTGCAGTAGTTCGCCGAGGCCGAGCCCCTCGAAAAACGAGGCCTGCCAGCCCGCACGCGAGCTCCCGGCGCGTTCGGCCTCGTGACCGAGGTAGGTCCATTTGCACGTTGTCGTGCAGAGCGAGCGCGTGAGGTCGCCGGTTGCGCGGTAAGTCAGGAAGTCGGGCAGGTCGAGAAAATGCGCAGCGCGATTCCACGAGCCCGGCAAACTCTCCTTGAGCCAGAGCAACTTGGGTGTTTGCATTTCGGGCGAAATGCGGCCGCCGACGTACTTGAGGACTTCGTGGCCCTGCGCGTTGATGCGGTCGGCCTGGGGAATGGCGCGGTGGTCCATCCAGACGATGACGTTCTGTTCGTCCTTGCCGGTGGGGCTGCACGTGACGGATTTGTTCTCCGCGTCGAGCAGGACGAGCGAGCACGTCGCGTCGAACCCGATACCGGCGAATTGCTCCGGCGCGAGTTTCGCGTCCTCGACGGCCTTGCGAACGACCGTGCAGCACGCGCGCCAGATGTCGTCGGACG
>CAYPNI010000139.1:8834-9978 GCA_964411925.1 uncultured Nitrospirales bacterium | reverse complement strand
GAGGACGTTGCGCCGCCAGTTGCGGCGAATGCGGGGTTCCACAGCCCCGAAATCGGGGCTCACAGTCGGTCGTTTGCGGCTCCGGTCCGCGTCGTGTCTAATAGACCCCGGGCAGAAACCTGGGGCGACTTCGCGCTTTGAATACCTCCGTCATGCCTAACCACGGCCACGCGCGCTACTGGGCCGCGATGATTCTCGCGGCGGCCACCCTCGCCTCGCTCGCGGCATGCCAACGCGCCGCGACGACCGGCGGCGTCGTAGTCATCGAGTCCGTCCCGGTGGAAGGCGCCGAGGTCGTCATCGGCAACGAGCGATACGGCGCGACGCCGCTCACCATTCGAACGCTCACCGCAGGACAGTACTACGCCATCTTGAACCTGTACGGATACAAACGCGCGACGCAAGTCATCAACGTGCCCGAACAAGGCGAGGAATACGTCACCGTCGAGCTGCGGCCCGTTGTGGGTTACCTGACCGTCGAAACGGATCCGCCCGGCGCGCATTGCTATCTGGACGGGACCCAGTACCTGGGCACCACGCCCATCGTCAAGGCCAGCGTCTCCGTGGGCAAACACACCTACGAGCTCCGCCACGACAGCTACCTTTCGCTGACGGGCGAGATCGACATCAAGGAAGAGTACAGCTACACGCGCGTCCACGAGCTGAACGCGCTACGCGGGTGGTTGCAAGTGTTCAGCCGCCCGTCCGGTTCACAGATTTACCTGAACGACGTACTCCAGGAAGAAGTCACGCCCGCGAGCTATCAGCTCGCGCCCGGCGTGTACACCGTCGGGACGTACCAGGACGGGTACTTGTCCGCGGAACGAAACGTCACCATCGAGCCGAACGGCCAGCATACCGTCGATCTTCAGATGGAACACGGGTTCATGCCCCAGGGGATGGTGATGGTCCCCGCCGGCGAATTCGTCATGGGGGTGGACGGCGGATCGCCCGACGAGCGTCCACGCCGGAAAGTGAGCCTGCCCGCGTTCTACATAGATAAATTTGAAGTCACCAACAATGACTTCAAAAAAGTATTTCCAAATCACCTCTTCGATGAGCGATCCGGGATGATGCCGGTTTCCAACGTCACTTGGGCGCAGGCGAACTCCTACGCGCAGGCCGTCGGCAAGCGCCTCCCGAC
>CAYPNI010000139.1:2459-8734 GCA_964411925.1 uncultured Nitrospirales bacterium | reverse complement strand
CGGGGCGGCTCGTACATGATGGATCGCTTCGGCGTGCGTTCCGCGCGCCGTCACTACGACCGCCCGGACAACCGCCGCGCCGATTACGGCTTCCGGTGCGCGATGGACGTCGTTTCCGCCGACGCGGCGCCGGCGCGGACCCCGGGGAGCCGGTAATTCGAAACACGTCAATCAAGGATGACACCAAGGAACCGAAGAATGTCACGCGGGATGAAAATTATTGTCAAATATTGGCCGGCCTTGACAAGCCCAAAGCGTTACACTACACTTGGATTCAATAAGTTATGGGTGTGTTACCTCGTCAAGCTAAATCATTATTCGTATTTTTGTCCATATCGGACTCGCGATTTCGTCCTGTGCACCAAGTTCTCTAGAATGCACGTCTGAGCGACGCGAGTGAGTTCGAGCGGAGGCGGCGAGTATGGCACGAATTGGACGAACCCGCAGGCGCAAACGCCTAGTCCTCGACATCGGAACGAGCGCCATTCGCCTGGCCGAGCTGGCCCCCACCAAAGAGGGGTACCAACTCGTCCGGTATCTTCAACGCGATCTCGTCATCGACCCGGCGACGGACGAAGAGGAAAAGGCCGAGCTGCGCAGAGAAGCGCTGCAACAGCTACTCAAGGAATCCAAGGTCCGCTCTCGTAAGACGATTGCCGCGGTGCCGGGCCAGTCGGTGTTCACGCGCAACCGACCGTTGCCGCCGGTTCCCGAGTACAAGGTGACTCAGATCGTCAAGTACGAGATTCAGCAGCAGATCCCCTTCAATCTCGATCAGATCGCGCTCGACTACCAGGTGCTCGGCCGTACCGAAGCCGGCGGCTATGACGTAATGATGGCCGCGATCAAAGTCGACGTCGTGGAAAAGCAGGTCGAAATCCTTCGCAAGGTCAAGCGGAACATCGACATCGTCGACGTCGCGCCCATCGCGGCCTATAACTGGCTCAAGCAAACGGGGGAATTCGGAGACGACGGGCAGTGCGTCGCGTTGGTGGACATCGGCGCCACCACCACCGACATCGTGATTCAGAAAGACAACCAGTTCCGGTTCACGCGCAGCCTGCACGTCGGCGGCAATGACGTGACCTCGGCGATTTCGGCGAACTTCAATATGTCCTTCGCCGAAGCCGAGCGGCTCAAGCGCGAGAAAGGCTTCGCGCCGACGGGAGATCCCAAACGCGACGGCCGCGGCGGCGAAGTCATCGGAAAGGTCCTTGGCCGGCAGGTCGCCGAAATCAACCGGTCATTCGCCTACTTTCGCTCGCAGCCCGGTGGCGGGCCCGTGCAGCGCGTCATCGTCACGGGCGGGGGCGCATGCCTGCGCAACATCATTCCGTATCTGCAGCGGCAACTCGGCATCGAGGTGCGCATCGCGCAACCGCTGGCCGGTCTCGCGATCTCACCCAAGGCAAACGACGCCAGCGAACACCCCGAGCAAGCCTGCGTCGCCTTAGGTTTGGCCTTACGTTGCTGTCAAAACGTTCCCATCCAAATCAACCTCGTGCCGCCACGCGTCCGCGAACTCGCGCGCCGCAAGGAGCAGGTCTTCTATTGGGTGTTGTCCCTTGCGACCATGTACCTGATCCTGGCATCGATTATTCCGGTGACGGCGCAAAAGGACGAGCAGGTGCAGGCGCGGATAAAACAACTGCAAAGCGTCATCGCCCGCTACGACGCGTCACTCATCGCCGATCCCCAGAAACAGTCGGATTTCGAAGATGAATTCGACATCGTCAATTCCGATATCAAGGAACTTCAGACCGACGTTCAGGTCCTTGACGATTTGCGCCAGTATCGGAATTTCTGGCTGCCCTACCTCCAGGCGATCAACGACGCGCGACCGATCAGCGGCGTGGGTATCAGCCTGATCGAGGCGATCGTCATCGGGCCCGACTCAAACACCGGCCCAGCGGTCTGGCGGGCCCTGAACGGCGAGGCGCCGGCCGCGGCACAGGGCGCCGCGTCGGGCCCGGCGGACGCTGCCCCGAAGCCCGCCGCCGCGCCCAAGAAACCCGCGCCGGATCGTGCCAAGAGCGGGCTGGCCGCACTGGCTGGGGCGGCGCCCGGCACCGTGGGCGGCGGCGGAGCCGGGACAGGCGGCGTTGAAGGACAGGTGCGCGGCTTCGCGGGGATCAGTCCCAGTCCGTTGATCGAACCCAATGGATTGGCAATAGTCGGTTACGCGAGCAGCATAGAAGTTGCTCGGGAATTCGAGACGAATCTGAAAAACTCCGGCGCGTTCGTCGACGTGTATTTCGATGTTCCCTACATCGACGTCGTCCCTGACACCAATCTGGCCGATGCGCGCACAGCGAGCCCGATCAGCGGGAGGATGGCGTCCGCCGACAAGTCCGGCCGTGGAGCGGCGGGCGGCGGAGAGCGGAAGGGATCGTTCGAGGCGTTGGCACAAGGCGGCGCGATTTCCGGTAGCGTGCCCGGCCCGGTCAACAACCTCAGTAGCGGCGTCGAGTTGTTCATCTTTCATATCGATGTCCAGTTCGTGGGCAAGCCAAATCCGCATCCGCAGACCCGCGCGGCACAGCAGAATCCGCAATGAAGAAAAGCCTGATATTCCTGACCATACTCCTGATCGTCAGCATCGCCGGCACGTACGCTGTTTACGAGTTGTACGTCAAACAGCGGATGAAGGAGCTGGCCGAACATCTCGAGCAGGAGCGCCAGTTGCGCACCAAGATTACCTCGCTGGGCGAGCAATTCTTCGAGACCGAACCGCCCGTGGTGCTCGAAGAGTGGCGCCGTGCCACGCAACCCTGGTCCGATGCCGTCGAGCAGCGAATCCGGTTCTTCACGCTCGGCAAGTTCGTGGAAGAGGTGAAGATTCCGCAGGAGGTGATCCCGCGACTCTACTACCGCGAAGAACTTCCCAAGCGGATACAAAAGCTTCAGGACTATGCGCTTCAGAAAAACGTCCAGGTGGCCAACGTGACGTGTGGCGTGCCCGGCGCCGACTCCTACAAGGCCGGGACCAACCCGCCCGCGCGGGAAATCGCAGGCCACCTTCGCGAGTACGACTATTGTGCCGCGCTCACGCGCATGCTCATTGACGCCGGCCCGGTCTCCATCGCGCCGTTGTCCATCTGGCCCGACCAGGAAAAGAAGATCAAGAGCCGGGGCACGATACGCGAGCGCACGACGGGCATCGATATGCAAATTCGAATCGAATCGCTCGTTAAGTTCATCGAGAGCCTCGCGCAATCCGACCGGTACTTCAGGGTCGATCGGTTGCGAATCTCCAACACGGATCTGAACAATCCCGACCCCGTGCTGAGCGTGTCGCTCGTCATTACACAGACCTTGTTCGAGGCGGACGAGCAACTAACCACCGGCGCACAGACCGGGGCCACCAAAGGGGAAACCAAAGAGCGGCTTAGCGCGCTCTTCGGAGATACCCGCATAAGGCGCGACGATGACGATCGCAGGAGGAGTTACAACGATAAGGCGCCATCCGCATGGCAACGGTTCCGAAAACGGTTCCTGCCGTTCTAGCATGCGCGTCCACTTCGTACATTCGGCACGTTATCATCACGGTTCAACGCGCGAGTGAATCATCCAGGTGAATCGCCTCCGGAAAATAGGTCTCTGGATATGGCTCAACAAAGAGCGCATGGTCTTGGCCGTCATGGTCGGCTTTTTGATTTTCCGGGTGTATCAGGTCGTGTATCCGCCGTCCGACGGGCCGACGGACGATGTCATACCCCCACCCGGCCGGACCATCCCTAACGACGTACCCACGCCCGGCCTGCCGCCTCCCGTTCCGCCCCCCCAGCGGACAGACGACTGGTCAAGGTTATGGCGGTTCAATCCGCTCAACTACCGCCAACCGCGTAGCCGTGGCGGCCAATCGAGCGATCCGTCCGCGGCCGATATTGATCTGCAACTCAAACGGATTACGCCGTCCGGAGCGGGCAAATTCCGCGCTCAAATCACGTCTCCCAGCCGTACCGGTTGGTACGAAGAAGGCCAAGCGTTCGAATCCTACGAATTACTCGCAATCGATGCAGACGCGGGCACGGTAACCGTGTTTTCCGAGCGGCTACAGCGATCCGTTGAACTTCGGCTCGAACAGTAGAATGATGGTGCGATAAGCGTTTTTTGCCTTGAGGAATCTCTGGACAAAGGCTAAACTCTTACGGCACAATGCCTAACGTCAAATACGGCCCCGGCGCGGTCCATCCCGGAGCCGGTGGCATGGGGCGCCACAGACGTCGTTGATCGAGCACGCGCGGCCATGCCGCGCGTGGGAGGAGGGAGCGCTACATGGGTAAGAGGTTTCCCGGCACGTTTCGCGGCGTGCACATGGCCGGTTCGTGCGTGTGGCTCGCCGTCGTGCTGTTAAACCCAGCAGTCCTCGCTCAGGAGCCTGCCGCGCCTCCCCAGGAGGAATTACTTCCGGTCGAGGAACTCCCGCCTGCGGAGGGCGAGACCGTCATCTCCGAAGCGCGACAGCACTTCCGCCTGGGCGTCTCGCTGTACGAACAGGGCAACTACCGTGAGGCGCTCGATCAGTTCAATCGCGCCCTCGCACTCGATCCGAATTTTGAAGACGCCAAGCGCTACCGCGACGATTCGCAAACCCAACTCAACATCAGCGCGACCGGCGTCGATCCTTCCGCGCGGCCTGCGTTCGAGACCTTCGATCCCGCGGCGCTGGGTCAACCGGGCGAATCGCCACAACTTTCCGCTGACGAGTTCAAAATTCAACGGGTACGGGAGCTGGTCACGCTCGGCGAGCAGTACCTCGAATACCAGTTCTACGAGGAAGCGCAGGACCATTTCGAGCAGGTGCTGCTGATCGCTCCGGACAACGAACGCGCCAAGCGCGGCCTGCACGATGCGACGATGGGCCTCTACCGCAAACGCGTGATCCAGAGCCAGGAAAAAGTCGACGAGCAGATCGAGAAGATCCGCGAAGACATCGAGAGCATGAAGACGCTCCCCGAGGGCGCCGACGCGCGCGGCATCAAAAATCCGCGGATCAATGTGCCGCGCGTGGACGAGCGGGTCCAGGAAGAGCGTGTCCGCACGCGGATCGACGAAGTGCTGGAGAACCCAGTCAGCGTCGTCTTCGAGGACATCCACCTCCGGGACATTCTGGACTTCATTACCGGCGCCTACGAGATCAACATCGTCGTCGATAACCGCGTCGTCGCGCGCCCCGAGAGCGCGGTGGCGGCTGCGCTTCCCGGCCAGCCTCCAGCCGGCGCACAGCAGCAACGAGGAGCGGCCGCCCGCCGGCAACAAGGCGGCGGCCAAGGCGGTGGGTTCGCGAATCTGGCCCAGGCGCAAGGTGGCCAGGCCGGCGGTCGGAACCAGCAAAATCTCGAGGGCGAACAAGTCACCACGGGTGTCATCGAATACATCAACCTCAAAGACGTCACGCTGCGCGAAGCGCTCAAGGCGATCCTGCATCCGCTGAATCTCGACTATTCCGTGCAGGAAAGTTTCGTGTGGATCAGCTCACCCGAAAAAATTCGCACTGAAACTTTCGAGAATCTCGAAACCCGGATCTACGACCTCGCATACGCGGGCGCCGAGAGCCTGTTCAAACTGCTGATCACAAACAGCGGCGGCCGGGGCCAGTTCATCCAGCTCAACGCCGGCCAGGGCGGCCGCGGGGGCCAGGGCGGCGGCCAGGGCGGTGGCTTGGGTGGCGGCGGTGGTGGCGGCGGCTTGGGCGGCGGCGGTGGTGGCGGCCTAGGCGGCGGCGGTGGTGGTGGCGGCCTTGGTGGCGGCGGTCGCGGTGGTGGCGGCGGCCGCGGCGGCGGCCGGGGCGGTAATAACTCGACCGGATTCAGCAATATCTCCGATCTCTTCGACACGATCGATGATGAGGAAGTTGGTGAATTTGCCAATCCGTTGGATCAGGGCATTGGTGAAGTGGGTGGCGGTGGCGGGACCGGCGCATTTGGCGGCGGTGGCGGCGGCCCCGGCGGCCGACAAGGGCAACAGCAACAAGGACAAGGCTTCGGCGGCGGCCCTGGGCCGGGCCTCGGCTTCGCTGAGGGCTTCGCGGGTGAATCAACCGCGCTCCAGATCGTGCGGAGCCTGGTGCCGCCGGTCATCGAGCCGGTGACGCTGCGCCTGCTCTCCTACATGCGCTATAACCTTCTCACCAACCAGTTGGTCGTCCATCAGACGCCGTCCAACCACGAGAAGATCCGCACGCTGCTTGACGACCTCGACATACGGCCCAGCCAGGTCGCGATCGAGTCCAAGTTCCTCACGATCCAGGTCAACGACGAAAAGGCGCTCGG
>CAYPNI010000139.1:0-2359 GCA_964411925.1 uncultured Nitrospirales bacterium | reverse complement strand
ACGATGAACCAGAAGCCCGCAGTCATCGCGGACATCACGGAAGAATTCTTCCAGATTGGCGCGATTATTCAGGAATTCCTGGTCACGCAGGGCGGCGGCGTGGGAGACAGCGACCCCGTTCTTTCCCGCTCGGTCACCCCGATCATCGAGTCGTTCATCTTCGGGTTCTCGCTCTCGGTCACGCCGTATATTGCAGGCGATCACATCCGCCTGTGGTTGAATCCGCAAGTGATCGACCGCGCCGGCACGAAGACCTTCAACGCGATCTTCGGTTCGGGCGACGACGAGCAGAATATCGTGCTCGAATTCCCGATCGTCAACACCCAGTCCGTCTGGACAAACGTCGTCGTGAACGACGGCGACACGCTGGTCCTCGGCGGGCTCGTTCGCGACAACACCACCAAGTCGGTGAACAAGTTCCCGTATCTCGGCGATATTCCGATCATCGGGTTCTTCTTCCGGGGCAAGTCGCGCGACGTTTCCCAGCGGAGCCTGCTGATTTTCGTCACGCCGACGATCATCGATCCTTCGGGCGCGCGATCCTTTGAGCCCGCGTTCTAAGCACGACAATACCGGGCAGGACATAGAGCGTCATTCGCGGGAGGCCGCTTCGGGATTGCCGGGGCGGCCTCCCGATTTATTGAGCCGGGCGGCGGCGCTGTTCTATCGCGCGGCGTGGTGGCCGGCGATGCCGCTGGTGCTGCCGTGGATCGCCGCCAGCTCGAAGCGGCGCGGCGCGCTCGGCCGCGTCCGGCCTGACACACCCGAGTTCGCCGATCGTCCCGTCTGGATTCACGCGTGCAGCGTCGGTGAAGTCAATGCAGCGGCGCCCATCGTCGCGTCGCTGCGCGACGCGATGCCGGGCATGCCGTTGCTGCTGACGGCGTCGACGCCGACGGGCCTGGCGCTGGCCCGCGAGCGCGCCGGAGTGCCGGTGGCCTGGTTTCCGCTGGACCACCCGCTGACGGTGCGCGGATTTTTCGCGCGTGTGCGGCCGCGCACGCTGGTGCTCACGGAGACCGAGCTGTGGCCCGGCGTGCTCGGGCGCGCGCATGCGCTGGGCGTGCCGGTCGCGCTGGTCAACGGCCGGCTCAGCGACGCGAACGCCGCGCGTTATGCGCGGTTCGCCGCGCTCTGGCGCGCGGGCGTGCGCGGCATCGCGGCCGCGGGCATGCAGACCGAGGCCTATGCGGCCCGGCTCATCGCGCTGGGCGCTGAATCGGGCCGCGTGCGCGTCACGGGCAACGTCAAGTTCGACGCGGCCCCGGCTCCGCTCGCGCAGGCCGCGCGGGCGGCACTGCGCGGGCAACTCGGAATCCCGGCAGACGCGCCCGTGGTCGTCTTCGGCAGCACGCGGCCGGGCGATGAAGCGCTGATCGCGCGAAGCCTGCCGGCGCTGTTCCGCGAGTTCGCGGAGTTGCGCGTCATCGTGGCCCCGCGGCACCTCGACCGCGTGCCCGATGCGGAGCGCGCGCTTTCCGCGCGGCCGACGGTCCGCCGGTCGGCGTTTGCGAGCGGCGCGCCGCGCGATGCGCGCGTCATTGTGCTCGACACGCTGGGCGAGTTGTCGTCGCTGTATGCGATCGCGTCCGTGGCGGCGATCGGCGGCAGTTTCACGGGCGAGATTGGCGGCCACAACCCGATCGAGCCCGCGGCGCACGGCGTGCCCGTCGTGTTCGGCCCGGACATGCGCAATTTTCCCGATGCGGCCGCCACGCTGCTGGCCGCGCAGGGCGCGATCCAGGCGCCGGGCGAGGCGCTGGGCGAGGCCCTGGCGGCGCGGCTCCGGGCACCCGCGGAATCGCGCGAGATGGGCCGCCGCGCAGGCGCGGCGATCGTCGGCAGCCGCGGCGCGCTCGGCCGCACGATCGAGATGATCCTGCCGCTGATCGGCCGCGCTTCGGGTTGACGCCCGGTCGCGGCGGCGGCGTATGGGCCCACGGCGAAGTACCGCGTCGGGGCGGATGGCAGGCGCGATTCAACTGCTTACCACGAAAACACACGAATAACCGCCGAAGTACGCGAAATCGGGAGGGGCGGGACGCCGCCTCACACCGACCACTATGCCGAATCGACCCGGAACTCGCGGAAACGAACCCCGGATGTCATTCTGAGCGTTAGCGAAGACTTTCTCCACCGGCTTCGCGTGTGAACTTCGCCTCACGCGGATTCGCAGAGAGATTCTACGGGTCCGGCATGTCCGCTCCTTTCGTACAAGTCCCTCGATCTAGTCGCACGCTCGTTGCACTCGGAGCGCGGCGAAAAGTGCGAGTGCGGAACGAGGGGTCTTACGTCGATAGTTCCACTTCCGGCGCCGGAATGAGCGTGGGCAGTTGCCATCTGTATGTGCCCCGGCGGG
>CAYPNI010000138.1:0-10400 GCA_964411925.1 uncultured Nitrospirales bacterium | reverse complement strand
CGTTCATCACCTGCACGTCCTGGGCCCACGCCCGCCGCGTCAGCTCGCCCTGCGTTTTAAGTTCGGCGAACTGCGCCTCGTCGTTCGCATCCGCGATGCTGCCCGGGCGCAGGCCGTCGCCGATCGAAAACGAGACGTCGTACGCGGCCATGATCTCGCAGATCTCGTCCCAGCGGGTGTACAGGAAGCTTTCCTGATGGTGCGCGAGACACCATTTGGCCCGGCTGCTGCCGCCGCGGCTAACGATGCCGGTGACCCGCTTCGCGGTGAGCGGGATATAACGCAACAACACGCCAGCGTGAATCGTGAAATAGTCGACGCCCTGTTCGGCCTGTTCGATGAGCGTGTCGCGGAAGAGGTCCCACGTGAGTTCCTCGGGCTTCCCTCCCACCTTCTCGAGCGCCTGGTAAATGGGAACGGTCCCGATGGGCACCGGCGAATTGCGCAGGATCCATTCGCGCGTCTCGTGGATGTTCTTCCCGGTCGAGAGATCCATCACCGTGTCGGTGCCCCAACGGATGGCCCAGACCATTTTCTCGACTTCTTCCTCGATGGAACTCGCCACGGCGGAATTGCCGATGTTTGCGTTGATCTTCACGAGGAAATTACGGCCGATGATCATCGGCTCGATCTCGGGATGATTGATGTTCGCCGGGATGATGGCGCGGCCGCGTGCGACCTCGTCTCGGACAAATTCCGGCGTGATGGCGTTCGGGATCGCCGCGCCGAAGTCCCGGCCCGGATGTTGGCGGCGCAGCGCCTCGGCGACGAGTTCGCAGCGCTGGTTCTCGCGAATCGCGATGTATTCCATCTCCGGCGTGATGATGCCGCGCCGGGCGTAGTGCATCTGCGTCACGCGCGCGCCGGTTTTGCCGCGGAGCGGTTTCCGCGTGCGTTCGAACCGGATGGGGTCGAGCTTGGGGTCAGCCTCGCGCTGGCGGCCGTAGGCCGACGTGATCCGGTCGAGTTCCTGCACATCGCCGCGCGCGCGGATCCATCCCAGGCGGATGGGTTCCAGGCCGCGGTGAACGTCGATACCCGCGTCCGGGTCGGTATACGGGCCCGACGTGTCGTAAACGGTCAGCGGCGGATTGGATTCCTCGCCGCTGGATGATTTCGTCGGCGAGAGCCGGATTTCACGCATCGGCACGCGAATGCTCGGGTCGGACCCCGGCACGTAAACCTTGCGCGAGTTCGGGAACGGCTCGCGCGAGATGCGTTGCTCTTCCCCGGCCACGAACGCGGGCCGGTATTCAGGTGTAACCGCCAAGAGCTCTCTCCATTCGGGGGTGGCAGGCCTAAGCGCAGTCGAGCTTTGGTCTGTGCTCATCGCAGCGTTAACAGGCTTAAGCAGAGCCCGCTTAAGCCTGCCACACACCACCTGTCATTCTGACCGTGAGACACGAAGGGGAAGAATCTCCCCGTCCGCGCACCAGCAGCCTCGCCTTACACTAGAAGCAGTCTATCAAATGGCTCTCGCTCATGCTCCGCCCTCAAGAACGCGATCCGCCACGCGGCGGGCATCCGCCACACAGTCGATCATCGCGACCCCGCGCAGCGCGCTCCCTGTGAAATACAGGCAAGGATGCGCACGCTCGGCGGCGATCGCGGCGGCAAGCAGGTCGGCGTGGTCGAGGCCGTACTGCGGGATCGCGCGGCGGTGCCGGAGAATGCGGATGAACTTCGCGTTTCCAGACACACCAAGCACATCGAAAACGTCACGCTTGACGATCGCGAGCAGATCGGCGTCGGAACGATCGACCGAATCGGGGTGGTGCGCACCCCCGACCATCGTCCGCAACAGCACACAATCCTCCGGCGCGGTGCCGTCGAAAATCGTGGAGGTCCACAGACAGCCGAGCGTCTCGCGGTTCTCCCTGGGTGGAATCAAGTAGCCGAAGCCATGTAGGTCGTGACGGATGTCGGCCCGCGCGTGGCCCGTACAAACGACCGCGATGGAGGCGTATCGCGCCCGATCAAACTGGGTGGCCGCATTCGGCGCAAGACGGCCAAGCAACCGCGACGCAACGAACGCAGGCACCGCGAGAACGAGATTCGACGCACGCAGTTGAGAGGGTCGCGCTCCCGCGCGACCATACGTGGCGACGAAACCGTCCGAATCACGCGAGAGTTCGGTGACTTCGCCTCCGGTTTGTGCGACATCGCCGAGTGTTTCAGCGGCTCGTTCGGCGAGTCGGCCGATTCCGCCGCGCAGGGAAGTCAATGTGCCGCCGGGGCCGATTGGCGAGCCCGCGGTCGCGCGGGAGCGCGACCCTCCCGCTTCGCTTTTTTTCGCGAGCATCGCGCGGAACAGGCTGCCGTGCTCCCGTTCCATCACGGCCATGCGGGGAAAGCAATGCGCGAGCGAGAGTTGCTTTGCGTCGCCGCCGAAAATGCCAAGCACCATGGCGCTGACCAGCGTGTCCGCGGCCTCGCGGCCGATGCGGCGTTTGGCGAAGTCATAGACACTCTCGGGCGCGTCGTCACGCTTCGCGGGGATCAGCGGCTCCATCATCACCCGCGCGCGCCCGGCGACGGATAGCGCCGGCGACAAGAGGAATCTCGGTGGACCGACGAGTTCGACCAGCCTGCCATCCAGCAACAGGAACCGGCGAGCGGCGGCCTGGTTGGCCGGGACGAGTTCACCTTCGAGGCCCAGCTCTCGGATCCAGTCGAGCATCGCGGGTTCGCGGTCGAGGAACCCGTTCGGGCCCCAGTCGAGCTGGTAGCCCGCCTCGCGCGTCGTGCGGACGTGGCCGCCGAGGTAGTCCGATGCTTCGAGCAGGCGGACTTTGTCGGGCCCGAGCGCGCAGACGAGGCGGTGGGCCGCGGCGAGGCCGGCGATGCCGCCGCCGATGACGAGGGTGTGGAGGGATTCGGGCAAGTGGGGCTCCGCGTGTGGACGAATTCGCTCGCAGATGGTAAGGAGTTCGCCGGGATCCACTCAAACATCGAATTGCTGGCGAGAGGTCGGGAACAGGCCCAAGCAGACCCCGCTTGGGCCTGCCACACACCGGGAGAGGCCGATTACGATAACGATGATGATAACGATTAGGATAACGAGCTTTTTCAGATCGGCGAAACAGGGATGGAACAGTGACTGGTGCGGAGTTGGTGCTGAGGTCTGCGGCTTCGAGGGGGGTCGAAGTGTGTTTTGCCAATCCCGGGACGACGGAGATGGCGCTGGTGAATGCGCTCGACGCCGTGCCGGAGATCCGGGCGGTGCTGGGGCTTTTCGAGGGCGTGTGCACCGGCATGGCGGACGGCTATGCGCGGATGGCGGGCAAGCCCGCGCTGACGCTGTTGCACCTGGGCGTGGGATACGCGAACGGCGCGGCCAACCTGCACAACGCGCGGCGGGCGCACAGCGCGGTCGTCAATCTCGTGGGCGATCATCCGAAGGGGCACCTGCCGTTCGACGCGCCGCTGACCTCGGACATCCAGACGCTTGCGCGGCCGATGTCGTCCTGGGTGCACACGGCGCGCGTGCCCGAGACGCTGGGCGAGCGCGTGCGCGACGCGATCGACCACGCGGGGACACGGCCGGGGAAGATCGCGACGCTGATCTTGCCGTCGGACTTGATGGAACGGAATGCCCGCGCGCGTGTGATGGCGAAGACCCCGCCGGCGTCCGAACTGGCGTTCAAGCTCCAGGACAGCGCGGACGAGGACGACGCGGTGTTCGCGTTGACGCGGGGCGAGCACGTGGGAATCCTGCTGGGCGGATCGGCGCTCTGGGAAGCAGAACTGAAGCTGGCGGGCCGCATCGCGGCGAAGTCCGGTGCGAAGCTGTTCTGCGAGCCGTTTCCCGGGCGGATGGATCGCGGCGCGGGACTTCCGGAGGTGACACGGCTCCCCTATTTCCCCGAGGACGTGCTGTCGCGGCTGGAAGGACTGAAGTACCTCGTGCTGATTGGCGCGAAGTCGCCCGTGGCGTTCTTTCAGTATCGCGGGCAGCCAAGTTCGCTGCTTCCCGACGGCTGCAAGGCGCTGACGCTTTGCGGGCCTGATCAGGCGGCCGCGCCGTACCTGGAAGCCGTGCTTTCGGCGCTGGCTGACGACGACGCGGAGCCGCAGTGGATCGCCCGCGAGAAATGCGCCGCGCCCGGCGGGCCGATCACGACCAAGTCGCTCGGCGCAGCCGTCGCAGCTGCGCTGCCGGAGGGCGCGATCATCGCTGACGAATCCGCGACCAGCGGCGGGCCGGCGTTCCACCTGACCAAGAACGCGGCGCCGCATTCGGCGATGTATCTCACCGGCGGCGGCATCGGGTTTGGCCTGCCGGCGGCGACGGGCGCGGCCGTGGCCTGTCCGGACCGGCCCGTGCTCGCATTGCAGGGGGACGGCGGCGCGATGTACACGCCGCAGGCGCTGTGGACGCAGGCGCGCGAGGGGCTGAACGTTACGAACGTCATCCTTGTGAACCGGAAGTACCAGATTTTGCAGACCGAATTTGGCCGCGGCTCGAAGGGTCAACCGATGGGCGAGACCGCGCAGGCCATGACCGAGCTAACGCGGCCGGACCTCGACTGGTGCGCATTGGCCCGGGGCATGGGGGTGCCCGCCGAGCGGCCCGAGACGGCGGAGGCGCTGTATGATTGTCTCAAGCGCGGTTTCGCGGAGCCGGGACCGGCTTTGATTGAAGTGGTGCTGTAGCTGTCATTTCGAGGAGTCCCGCCGTTGGCGGGACGACGAAGCAATCTCTTGCAGGCGAGGCGAACAGGCTTAAGCAAAACCCGCTTAAGCCTGCCACACTCGTCAGGGGTGAAATTGAGGATTCGCTAATGCCTACGTTTCAGGAACTTTTCGGAGAGCAGGCTGACGCGAAGGCGGCGTTTGACCCGCAACCAGTCGTGCTGGAGACGGCGCTCGTGCGGCTCGAGCCGCTGACAATGGACCACGCCGCGCAGTTGCTGGAGTGTGCGCGGATTCCGACGATCTGGCGATACTTGCGCATCCCGCAGCCGAAGACGCTGGACGACATCCGCGCGTTCATCCAGATCGCGCTCGACAACCAGGCCAAGGGCACCGAGGTGCCGTTCGCGACGATTCACAAGGGCGACAGCCGCGTCGCGGGTACAACGCGGTTCATGGACATCCAGCGGATCAACCGCGGACTGGAAATCGGCTGGACGTGGATCGGCATCGACTACCAGCGGACCTTCGTCAACACGCACGCGAAGTTCCTGATGCTCGAACACGCCTTCGAGAAACTCGGCGCCATCCGCGTCCAGATCAAGACCGACGTCCGCAACCACGGCAGCCGCAAAGCCATCGAACGCATCGGCGCGAAGTACGAAGGCACGCTCCGCAACCACATGATCAACTACGACGGCCACGTCCGCGACACGGCCATGTACAGCTTCATCGAGAAGGAATGGCCCGAGCGAAAGCGGCAGTTGCAGTTGCGGTTGTTGTGAATTTCGGACTGGATTACAGGATTGACTGGATTAATTCCTGAGTCCTGAAAATCCTGTTCATCCTGTCTACTCGAACTTCAGGTCCATGTCCGTCACGGCGCCGAGGCTCGCGGAGCTGACGTGGCTCGCGTATTTGGCGAGGACGCCGCGGGTGTAACGCGGTTTCGGCGCCTTCCAGGCCTTGCGGCGGCGGGCCATCTCTGCGTCCGAGATCTCGAGCGTCAATTTGCGTTTCGTCGCGTCGATGGTGATCGTGTCGCCGTTCTTAATCAGCGCGATCGGTCCGCCGACCTGCGCCTCGGGCGTGATATGGCCGACGACGAAGCCGTGGCTGCCGCCGGAGAACCGGCCGTCGGTAATCAGCGCGACGTGTTCCCCGAGGCCCTTGCCCATCACGGCGCTCGTCGGCGCGAGCATCTCGCGCATGCCGGGGCCGCCGCGCGGACCCTCATACCGGATCACGATGACGTCGCCCTTCTTGATCGTGCCGTCGAGGATGCGCTGCAACGCGTCCTCCTCCGACGCGAACACGCGCGCGGTGCCGGTAAACTTCGTGCCTTCCTTGCCGGAGATCTTCGCGACGGCGCCCCCGGGCGCGAGGTTGCCGTAGAGCACGACGAGGTGCCCTTCGGCCTTGATCGGGTCGTCGAATCCGTGAACGATGTCCTGCCCCTTCGCGTACGGCTTGACGCCCTTGAGGTTCTCGGCGAGCGTCTTCCCGGTGACCGTCATACAGTCGCCGTGCAGCAGGCCCTTGTCGAGCAGCATCTTCATCAGCGGCGTCACGCCGCCAATCTCGATCAGCCGCTGCATGACATATTTGCCGCTCGGCCGCAGGTCGGCCAGCACCGGCGAGCGCTTGCCGATGCGCGTAAAGTCGTCCAGCGTCAGCTTGACGTTCATGCAATGCGCAATCGCGAGCAGATGCAGCACGGCGTTGGTCGAACCGCCGACGGCCGAGACGACGGTGATCGCGTTTTCGAACGCCTTCTTCGTCAGGATGTCGCTCGGGCGGATGTTTTTCTGGATGAGGTTGAGCACGGCCTTGCCGGCTTCGCGGCAATCCGCGGCTTTTTCCTTCGAGACTGCCGCCGCGGCGGAACTGTTCGGCAGGCTGAGGCCGAGTGCCTCTATCGCGGTGGACATCGTGTTCGCGGTGTACATGCCACCGCAGGATCCGGGGCCCGGAATCGCACAATGCTCGATTTCACTGAGCTGCTTGTCGCTGACGGTGCCGTTCGCGTGGCCGCCGACGGCCTCGAACACCGAGACGATATCCACGTCCTGGCCGTTGTACCGCCCCGGCAGAATTGTCCCGCCGTAAACGAAGATGGACGGGCGGTTCAGGCGCGCCATCGCCATCACGCAGCCGGGCATGTTCTTGTCGCAGCCGCCGATGGTCACGACGCCGTCGAACCATGCGCACCCGGCGACCGTCTCGATCGAGTCCGCGATGACCTCGCGCGACACGAGCGAGTATTTCATGCCCTCGGTGCCCATCGAGATGCCGTCGGAGATCGTAATCGTGTTGAACTCGACCGCCTTCCCGCCGTTGTCATCGACGCCACGCACGACCTCCTTCGCGAGGCCGTTGATGTGCATGTTGCACGGCGTGACCATGCTCCACGTGGACGCGACGCCGATCATCGGCTTCTTGAGGTCGCGGTCGGTGAACCCGACTGCGTGCAACATCGCACGCGACGGCGCGCGCTCGACGGTTTCGGTCACCTGTACGGAATACGCGCGCGGGATGCCGTTCGACGCGGCTTTGGGTGTCGTTTTCGGCGCGGATTTGGACTTCGTGGGCATGGAACGGCCTCCTCGACTGCGGAATGAGCCGATAGTGTACTGACCGGGGGGTATGCGTACAAAGGCCCCGCTGTCATCGGGAGCGAAGCGACGGATCTCGCGGACCGATCGCCTTTGAACGAAGAGATCCTTCGCTTCGCTCAGGATGACAACAAGGGGGAATGCGTGAGTTTCAAAACAACTCGATCTGATCTCCGACGAACGTCGGCCGCCTGAAATGTTCCGTCGAAAGCTCGCGGTCCCATTCATCCAACTTTGCTTTTCGGCAGGCGATGGTGAACATCGTCTTGATCTGCTCCGCGAAGGGCCCCGAGCCGCGCATGCGTTCCCCGAACCGAGAGTCGTTGAGCTTGCCGCCACGCAGGTCCTGGATCCGGTGGAGGATTTTGTTCTTGCGGTCGGGAAAGTGCTGGTCGAGCCATTGTTCGAAAAGGGGCGCGACGGCGAGCGGCAGGCGGAGCGTCACGTAGCCCGCGTACTTCCCTCCCGCTTCGGCGACCGCCTCCACGATCGGCGCGATTTCGTGATCGGTCAGCCCCGGAATGACCGGCGCAACGAGCGAGCCGACGGGAATGCCGGCGTCCGCGAGCTGCCGGATGGCTGCGAGGCGTTGGGCCGGGCTCGAAGTACGGGGTTCGAGAATCCGGTTCAGCGATAAATCCAACGTCGTTACGCTGACGAACACGCGGATGCAGTCGTACTTCGCCAGTTCCCGGAGCACGTCGATATCGCGCGTCACGAGCCGGTTCTTCGTGATGATGACGCACGGGTTGCGAAATTCGGCGAGCACTTCGAGAAGCTGCCGCGTGATTTTCAGTTTGCGCTCGATGGGCTGATAGCAGTCGGTCACCCCGCTCAGCGCGAGCACCTGCGGCTTCCATTTCTTCGACGCGAGTTCGCGCCGCAGCAATGCCGGGGCGTCCTCCTTCACCATGATGCGCGACTCGAAATCGAGACCCGCGGAGAAGCCCAGGTATTCGTGCGTGGGCCGCGCGTAACAGTAGGCGCAGCCGTGTTCGCAGCCCCGGTACGGGTTGACCGAGGCGTCGAAGCCGACGTCCGGGCTGTCGTTGTAGGCGATGGCGGATTTCGACGCGTCGCGGAAAAACAGGGTGGTGAGTTTCGGCGCGTCGTCGTCCAGCGTTCCATCGTCATCGGGGTCGGGCGCATACCCCAGCCGCTCGAAACGGTTCTGGAGGTTCGCGGCGGCGCCGCGTCCGTGAACGGGTTTAGGGTCGAGATGCGCCATAACTGAACTAATGTTCAGGTATAGTAAATCATGATCTGCGTTCCGCGGTCAAGCGCGGACCGCTCCCAAAGAGATTGCTTCGTCGCTGAACCCCGCTCCTCGCAACGACGGTGCGGGGGACTCTAGTGGGCCGCCTCTGCCGTCTTTTTGCGGTTGGCGCTGGCTCGGATGTTGAGGAATTCGACGCCGAGCGAAAATGCCATCGCGAAGTAGATGTAGCCTTTGGGAACGTGCTGGTGCAGCCCTTCGACGACGAGCATGACGCCGACGAGCACCAGGAACGACAGGGCGAGCATCTTGATGGTCTGGTGCCGCTCGACAAAGCGCGCGATGGGGCCGGCAAAGAAAAACATCATGCCGACGGCGATGACGACTGCGGCGACCATGATGACGATTTCATTGGCCATGCCGACCGCCGTGATGACCGAGTCGAGCGAGAAGATAATGTCCAACAGGACAATCTGCGCGATGGCGATGCCAAACGACGCACGCCGGCGCTGCGTGAGCCCGTGTTCCCCCTCGCCCTCGACCTTGTCGTGGATTTCGTACGTCGCTTTGCCGATGAGGAACAGGCCGCCGATTAACAAGATGAGATCGCGGCCGGATACGCCGTGATCCAGGTCGAACCAGGCGATGGTGAACAGCGGTTCGGTCAGCCGCATCATCCAACTCAGGGTGAGCAGCAGCGCGATCCGCATGAGCATGGCGAGCGCGAGGCCGATGTTGCGCGCGCGCGCCTGCAACTCCTTCGGCAGTTTCGCCGTGACAATGGCGATAAAGACGATGTTGTCAATGCCGAGGACGATCTCGAGCGCGGTCAACGTGACAAGCGCGATGGCGTTTTCGGCGGTAAGCAACTCAACCACGGTTGGAGCCCTCAGTTGACGCGCGGCGCTATGCCGGATGCGTCCAACAACGCAGGAACCTCATTAACGCTCTGTAATACCCCCGCGGCCGCGGAATAATCGCCGTCGTCGGTCCATTCGGTCGGAATCACGTAACAGGGTACCCCGGCCGCCACCGCGGCGCGCAACCCGCGCGACGAGTCCTCGATCACGATGGCCTCGCCCGGCAGTGCGCGCGCTGCGTCCATGGCCTGCAGATACAATTCGGGGTTCGGCTTCGTTTCGGTGACGTCATCTGCCGTGATCGCGAAGTCAAAGAACCGCATCAATCCCAGCGTCTCGTGGATCACGTCAAAGTGGCGCCGGGTCGAACTGGTGGCGACGCCCATCCGCACCCGGCCGTACAGCGCCTCGAGCGTCTCGCGCACCCCGTCGATCAGCAAGGGCCGCGTCGAGAGCAACTCGGCGTAGCGGTCATCCCGCCGCTTTCGCGCGGCCTCGATGTCGCGACGAGAAACTCCGCGGGCCTGCGCGAGGTGCCATGCGCCGCGATTGTCGTGCAAACAGTAACGCTTGTACTGGTCAGGCGTGAGCGCGACGGCGAACTCGGCCAGGGTGTGACGCGTGGCCTCGAAGTACAGGCCTTCCGTGTCAACGAGTACGCCGTCGTTGTCCCAGAGAATCGCCTTGATACCTGCGCCCAACCCGCCGCTCTCCCCCAATCTGACGGCCCCGAGTCGCACAGGCCCCGTGTTGCCGGGCCCGTGCCGGATTGCATATATTAACTGCGAATCCCCCCAATTTCGCAGGGCCGGGGGCCCTCGCATGGTCGGACCGCAGCCGGTGGCCCAGGCTGGAATTCGTTCGGGCCCGACACGCCGACAAGAAAGGTCAACTATGGCATTCGACTTGGACATGATCAAACGCGTGTATGCGCAACTGCCGGAGAGGATTGCGTCCGCGCGAAAAGTGGTCGGCCGGCCGATGACGTTCACGGAGAAGGTGTTGTACGCGCACCTCGCCGACGCGTTGCCGGCGAAACCGTTCGCGCGCGGCAAAGATTATGTTGATTTCAAT
>CAYPNI010000137.1:2100-10446 GCA_964411925.1 uncultured Nitrospirales bacterium | reverse complement strand
CGAGGGCGTCCTCGAAGCCGACAGCCAGCGCGCCGCCGTCTCGCAATTGCGCGACATGGGCTTCTTCCCGATCTCGGTGGTCGAGTCCTCCGAGCGCGCCGCGCGCCCGTCGCTCAGCAACGTCACGGGCCGCATCCGGCTCAAAGATCGCAACTGGTTCTTTCGGCAGCTTGCGAACCTGCTCCAGGCGGGCATGCCCATCCTGCGCGCGCTCGGCACGTTGCGCGACCAGACCGAGCAGAAGCGACTGCGCGCCGTCCTGGACGATCTGCACACCTCCGTGCAGCAGGGCAGCAGCTTCGCGGAGTCGCTGGAGCGCCACCCCAAGGTTTTCCCGCCGATGTACATCTCGCTCGTGCGCGCCGGCGAGACCGGCGGCATGCTGGACGAATCCCTCTGGCGCATCGTCGCGTTCGGCGAGCAGGACGAAGAACTCCGGGGCAAGGCGATATCGGCGCTGATTTACCCGGCATTCCTCACGGTCGTGAGCTTTGTGGCGGTATTCATCCTCGTTTCGTTCGTGTTTCCGAATTTCGTCGAGGTGTTCAACGATTTCGACGCGAAACTGCCGGCGATCACCCTGTTCGTCATCGGCCTCAGCGATTTCATGGGCACGTTCTGGTGGGCCGTCATCCTTGCGCTGGGCGGGCTCGCGTTCGGGTTTCAGGCCTATCGAAGGTCTGCCGGGGGCCGCCGCACGCTCGACCGGCTGTGGCTGCGCATCCCGCTCGTCCGCGGCCTCGTCCAGCGCTACCAGATGGCCCAGTTCGCGCGCACGCTCGGCACGCTCTTCGACAACGGCGTCCCCGTGCTATCGGCCCTCAAGATCACCGCCGAGACGCTCAGCAATTCTGTCATCCGCGACGAAGTCCTCAGCGTTCACTCCTCCGTGAGCGAGGGCGGCAGCATCAGCGACGGCCTGCGCAAATGTCCCAATTTCCCGCCGTTGGTCGTCAATATCTTCGCCGTCGGCGAGGAGGGTGGCCGCCTGGGCGAGGTCACCAAACGCCTCGCCGACGCCTACGATGTCGAAGTGGACCGCGCCGTCAAGGCCGTCACCGCGCTCATGGAACCGGTCATCATTGTCGTCATGGGCGTCGTGGTCGGTTTTCTGGTCATCTCGATGCTGTTGCCGATGCTTACGCTGAGTTCACAGGTACGTTGAAAGGAACCCACATGAACCGAATCGTCCACTATCGTCATCGCGAGGCGCGGGGTTCGCGGCGAAGCAATATTCTCCGCCAATCGCCGCGGCTGAGCAGCGAAGAGTCCGGTTTCACGCTGATCGAGCTCATCCTTGTCACGGTCATCATCGCGGTGCTCGCGGGCATGGTCACGCTCTCGCTCCGCGGCACGGCCACCGATGCGAAAAAGCGCGCCGCGCTCGGTGACATCAAGACGTACCAGAGCGCGATCGACCTTTTCGCGCTCGAACACAATGACCAATTCCCCAAGACACTCGAGGCGCTGGTCAGCGGCACGAAGAAATACCTGCGCGAGCTGAACAAGGACCCGTGGGGCAACGCCTACGTCTATCTCGTACCGGGGGAACACCACCGCGATTCCTACGACCTCTTCTCGGTCGGGCCCGACGGCGCGCGCGGCACCGCGGACGACATCGCCCCCTGGCTGATGCAGGACGCGCCCAAGGAGGAGTAGGCACGCGCTGCGCCGATTCCCATGCGAACTTCACGCGCCGGATTCTCCCTGATTGAACTCGTCATCGTCCTGACGCTCCTGGCCGCCATGGCGATGACGGTCACCCCGGTATTTCGCGGCAGCCTCGCCTCTGCGCGCGCCGACCACGCCGCGCGCGACCTGTTCGCCGAACTCGTATCCGCGCAGGAACGGGCCGTGACGCATGCGGTCGAGTACCGCGTCTATTTCGACACCAAGGAAAACCAGTACTGGGTCGCGTTTGCGCCGTTTATCGCACGGAACGAGTACGCCACGATCGACAGCATCCAGGACGAAGTCGTTGCGGTCCCCGACCGCCTCGAAATCGCCAAGGTCAAAGGCCGCAGCGCCGGCAGCGGCACCTACTACATCGCGTTCTACCCCCACGGCGCCACCGACGTCGGCGAAATCATTCTCGCCGACCAGGCGGATCGCCGCCGCGTCTACCGCATCGAGACCACCGGCACACACATCGAGTTCCACCAGCCGGAGTAGCAACGATGCGCCGCGCCGCGGGATACATCATGATCGAGACCGTCGTCGCCGTGATGGTCCTGAGCCTCGGGGCATTTGCCGTGAACGGCGCCATTCAGCAAGCCATCCGCACGCGCGGCCAGGCACAGGATTTCACGCACGCGCGGTTCCTGCTCGACGGCCTGATGAACGAGATCCAGATGCAGCCCGTCCTGCGCGAAGAGTCGCAGACGGGCCGGTTCTCTGGTCCCGATGCGCGCTACTCGTGGGAATGGTCGGTCCGGCGCGTCAATCCGCCCGTCCCGCAGGCCCCGTTCAAGCCCTTGCCCCCCGGCGCGAAACCTCTGCCGCCGTTCCAGTACTCGCCGGAGTTGTCCTATCTCGCGCACGTCCGCGTTGTCATCCGGTGGGAGCGCGCGCAGATGCCTTTCGAAGAGTCCTACGAAACGCTGCTCGCGCCAGAACGGCTCTGGCAGCCTCCCCCGCCCAAGGTCCTGCCGCAATGAGCGCCCATCCCTCCATCAACCCGCGCGTCGCGGCGAGCGGGGTGTGCGACCAAGCAATCGCTTCGTCCGATCGCCATTCCCTCGCTGAACGCCGCCGCGCCGATTCCGGGTTCACGCTCGTCGAACTGATCGTCGCGAGCACGCTCATGGCGCTCGTGCTGAGCGCCATCTACCTGACGTTCTCTACGACGGTACGCGCCTGGCGCTCGGGCGAGTCCAACTACGCGCCCTACCAGGACGCCCGCCGCGCGCTCGGCCTGCTGGAACGGGAATTCGCCGCGATTCCGGTCGATGCGCGCCATCTCTTCATCGGCAAACGCGACGAAGTAGAATTTGTCACGTTGTCGCCCACGCTCGATGTCGACCTCGCAGCTGGTCTGCAACTCGTTCACGTGCGCTACCGCATCGTGGACATCGACGACGCGCCTACGCTTGTGCGCGAAGAAGCCGCGGTCATCCTGCCGCTGCCTGAAGCGCCCGCCCCGGGCGATATCGGCCTCCCCGCGCAACTCAAGACCGGCCGCCGGTCGCAGTTTGGCATCGCGCGCAATGTCCTCGGCTTCGATCTCGTGTACCGCTGGCCCGCGCCACCCGACCCCAACATCCCTCGCGGCGTGATGCCGCCGCCCGTGCCCATTCTCTCCACAGACCGCGTGGACTACGCGACGCCGCAGGGTCTCATCGTCCGGCTGACCGTGGCGGATCCCGGCAATATCTCGGGCGGCCAGGCGACGGAGTTCGACCAGGTCCTCACGCTCAAGATCGAACCCAGCCCGATCCCCGAGGCGCTGCTACGAAAGTCGAGGGTGTAGCCGTGCCCCGTCTCTCTCGTCCGCGCGACGCGCGCCAGGCCGGATTCGTGCTGGTGTCGGTACTTTGGATCCTGGCGATTCTGACCGTCATTGCGCTGGGCTTCGCGCGCCGCGCCATGATCGAGCGCCGGATGGCCTGGTACGCGCTTGATCGCGAACAGGCCCAGCACATGGCCCGCGCCGCCGCCGAACGGGGGTTGTTCGAGATCCGGCACACGAACGATTTACTGCAATACGACCAACAAAGGAACTACATCGGGCTCGACCAACGCTGGGCGCAGGAAAAGGACCTCTTCGCCGAAGGCTACTTCATCGACGTCAAACCCGAGGAATTCGAGGGGGACGTCTGCACCGTCCGGATCGAGGACAACGAGCGCCGAATACCGCTGAATTTCGCGTCGCGCGAGCTGTTGGCGGGTCTTAAACCCTTGGGGTTCAGCACGATAGACAAGATTCTCGATCGCCGTCAAGTGTCAACCCGAGGATACCAGCCTGCGTTATTCCTTTCTGTGGACGAACTACGTGACATACAACGGTTTACGGATGATCAATGGTTCGGGACCAAGGACCAGCCCGGGCTTAAGGAAGTGCTGTGCACGGACGGCGACCACTCGTTTGGACACGTGAACATCAACACCGCGCCGGTCGCCGTCCTGCGAAGTCTGCCCAATGCGGATGCGCGCGTCGTCGACCAGATCATGAAATACCGGAACGGGCTCGACGGCCTGCCGTACACCGCCGACGACCAGTCGTTTTACAACATGACGGAGGTCGGCCTGAAAACCGGGGTCTCCGCCGAAAAGCTTTCCCCCATAACTACTTATTGCAAAACGACTTCCCGCTTTTTTACAATAACCGGGCACGCTTCGCGCCGACGGGGGAAAGTCAACGCGTATTGCACCATCTCCGTAAATCTGCAGGGAAACCGCGCGCAAATTCTGTCTTGGAGGGAGGACATGCATGGCGCGTAGTCCTTCACATGTAGGCGTCATTCAGTTTGCGCCGGGCTATCTTTCGTTTACCCGCGCCCTGCAAACCGACACCGGATTCGCCGAGGAGACCTCCGGCGTCGAATTCGGCCAGTGGGACGCCGCCGACGGCTCGCTCGCGCACGCTCTGGCGGATTTCGTCCGCCGCAACGGCCTCAATGAGGATCGGCTCCATCTCGTCATTCCCCGGCACGAAGCCGCCGTCCGAATCCTCGAACTTCCCTCGCAGGACGCCGAAGAACTTCGTGGCATGGTGCATCTGAGCGCCGAAGAGATCGTTCCGTTTCCGCTGTCCGAATTGCTGACCGCGCACTGCACGCTGGAAAGTTTGTCCGGCGGATCGTCGCGCGTCCTCGCCGTCGTCGTGCGCAAGGCCGTCGTGGAATCCGCGCTCAACGTCGTCTCCGCCGCGGGGCTCCGGGTAGACCAGGTCCTGCTGAGCACCGCCAGCCTCACCACCGCACTCCGCCGTATCAACGTGCCGCCCGTCGCTGCCGCTCTTCACGTTTCGCCCGATGGGTTCGAGGCGGTCGTGCTCCGGGACAACGTGCTCGACTTCAGCCGCGGCATTGCGCAGTCGGTCGCGTCCGCGCCCGGCGATCTGTCGCCGGAATCGATCGAAGAGCTCGTCGCCGAATTTCGCTCGTCGCTCTCGGTTTACCGTCGCGACTCGCGCGACGGCGCGTCCGCCACCGAAATCACCGTCAGCGCGACCGGCATCGACCCGGCGCAGCTCGCCGCCGCGCTCCAACGCACGTTCGGCCTGCCGGCCCACGCCGCGGGCGATCTTGTCGCCCAGGGCACGCTGCATGCCATCGCAGGCGACCGTGCCTGTCACATCTCTCTCATGCCCGAGGCCGAACTCAACCGCCGCGCCGCCGCCGGCACGCGCGTCCGTCTGCTCCGGTTCGCCGTCGCCGCGGCCGTCGCCGTCGCCGCCACGCTCGCGCTCTATGGCCAGCAGGTGGCGCAACGCGGCGCGTACCTGCGCGAACTGGACCAGCGTGCCGAAGAACTGCGCCCCACTGCGCGCACGCTGCTTGCCAAGCGTAAACAGCTCCAGATCATCGAAGAAACGGTGGACCGGTCCCTCTCGCCGGTGCGCGTCCTCGCGCAGTTCGCCGACATCGCTCCGGAGAAGGGCGTCAATTTCAGCCGGTTCACCTTCGACCGCGCGGACGGGCTGGTGCTGAGCGGAAGCGCCACCGACCCCGCGCTCTTCGACAATCTCATCGACAACATCCGCGCGGCGGGTGTCGAGAAGTTCCCGCAGTTTGCGCGCGCCCGCGAGATGTACCGCACGGCGCGGTCCGAGCGCGGAAATCAGGTTTGGGATTTCGCGGTCACGATTCCCTTTGACACGGCAGAAGGCCAATGAGCGGCCGCTTCGCTGCGATGAATCCCCGCGAACGGCGGCTGCTCGCCGTCACGCTCTCGGTCGTGCTCATCGCGGGCCTGTTCCTCGGCGTCCGCGGCGCGCTCCTGCACCTGCGCGACCTCGACGGGCGCATCGGCCAACTCGAATTCGAACTCGAAAACCTCAAACAGCAATACGTTCAGCGCGACGCCGTCGACGCCGCGTACAACGCCGTCATCACCGAACACTCCTCGAGCCTGACCGTTGCCGAAATCCACGACCATCTGCGCCGCGAGATCTTCAAGCTTGCCCAGGTTCCGCTGCCGGCTACGGAGGACAAGCCCGAGCGCGTGATGCAGTTGGTGCGCATTCCCACGCTTGAGATGGGGGAATTGAAGGAGACCAACGGCCACCGCGAATACCACATCCGGTTCGACATTCCTGCCGCACGGCTCGACCGTCTGCTTGGGTTCCTGCAACGAATCGAAACCAGCGATCAATTGTTGCGCATCGATCGCGTCGAAGTTGGGCGGGTGCCCGGCACGCAGCGGGTGCATGCGGCGCTCGAAATCACGCGCACCGTGCTCGACAATCCCGAGAGCGCCGCGGCAGGGACGCCCGCATGAGCACCGACGCCGCGCACACCGTCCTCGATCGCGCCGTCGTCGCGCTCACGGCCGCATGGACGCTCGGGTGCATCGCGCTAATCGTCTTCTACTTCGTCCAGAACCCGATGGATGAACGGCGCAAGCACCTGGACAGCCGCCTCTCGCTGATTTTTTTCGTGGACGAGTCATTCGACGCCGCGGAGGAGCTGGACTACCGCCAACTCAACGACCGCGTCATGGGCAAGCAGGCTCTATGGGAAGACCTCATCGCGCCGCCCCCGCCGCCCCCGGTCGTCGAGAAGGGCCCGGACCTCGACGCGCTGATCAAGGGAATCCGTGCAAGCGCGCGCGAGGAACTCAAGACGCCGCAGGGTGTCAAGATCAGGATTCGCACGCCCGAAAATGCGGGCGGCGCCTGGCGCGGCGTGGGGGAGAAGGTCAACGGGATGACCATCACCGAGATTGCCGCCGATCAGGTCACGTTCCGGGCCCATGTCAAAGGCAAAGACTACGACATTCCGGTGAAACGGAATTAACGATGGCCGACATCACGAGGGGAATCATGATCCGACCAACAATCCGTAACACCGCCACGCGGCTCGCCGCCGGTCTGATGATCGCGCTGGCAATGCTGTGCGCGCCGCCGATCGACGCGCAACAGTCTCCGACCCGGCCGGGATCGTCGAACCGCGGCCCGCGGCTCGAGGAGCCGCGCCGTGCGCTTGAGGGCGAGCGCCCGCAGGTCGGCCCAGCGCCCTCGCAGCCCGCACCCGCCAAACCCGGTCAGCCGCAAGGCGGTACCGAAATCGCGGTAACGGAGGGCAAGCCGCCCACGACCAGCAGCCGCGTGATCGCGCCCGAGGCAAATTTCGAGCCCGTGCTTCAGCGGGAGGTCAAGTACGGCGACGTCCCCGAGGTGGACGACACGGCGAAAATGAGCCTCAAAGGCCCCATGTCCGCCAAGGACTTCCTCGATGCGCTCGCAATCACCACCTCGTGGAACATCGCCACGACGCAGGCCGTGAGCCAGCTCATGCTGGACTTCTGGACCAACGAGATTTCGCCCAGACAGGCGCTCGCCATTCTCCGGTTCAACAACGTCTACTACGAGTTCGACCAGGACGCGAACTTCCTCTTCGTCTCCACGCGCGATGAGCATCTCGAACGGCAGTACGGAAAGATCGAGCCTGTCGAGTTTGTTATCGAGCACACCGACCTGCAGAACGCCGAAACCGTCCTGACCTCGTTGCTCTCCGCGCGCGGGCGGCTCATCGCCGACCCCGCCTCGTCCAAGCTCATCGTGTTCGATACCCAGGACAACATTAACTCGATGCGCCGCGCCCTCGGCGAAATCGACGCGCAACAGGTCACGCGCGCGTACTCACTCATTCACGTCGATGCGGAAGCCATCTCGACCACCGTCGAGGCGTTGCTGACGGAGGCCGGGCGCCTCAGTATCGATCCCCGCTCAAACACGCTCGTGGTCCAGGATCGCCCCGATCGGCTCGAACGCATCGCGGAGGTCATCACACTGCTCGATCAGGAACTCCAGACCCGCTCGTGGATCCTCGACTTCGCGGATCCTGCCGAAGTCGCCGCCAACATCGCCGTGCTCGTGCCCGAGGCCATGGGAACGATCGTCGTCAACGAACCCATCCACCAGATCACTGTCACGGCCACGCCCTACCGGCTCGACGATATCGACAAGCGAATCGCGTCGTGGGACGAGAAGCGGCGCCAGGTCCAGATCGAGGCCTACCTCGCGACCGTGAACCGCAACATCATGCGGGATCTCGGCATCAACTGGGCCTATGCCTCGACCATCAACGGCAACCCCATCGGGATGGCGGTGGGCTCGCTCACCAATCTGGGCGGGGGCGGCAGCGACGACGATGACGACGATGACGGCTCCGTCGGCGCCGG
>CAYPNI010000137.1:0-2000 GCA_964411925.1 uncultured Nitrospirales bacterium | reverse complement strand
TCGGAAACCATCGTGCTCGGCGGATTGCGCACCAGCAACCTGTCCGACACGGTCGATCGCGTGCCCATTCTCGGAGAGCTGCCCATCATCGGTCGTGCGTTCCGCAGCACCGGCAAGGACCACCAGGATCGGGAACTGCTCATCTTTCTCACGCCGACCATCGTTGGTGAACTTACCCAGCCCGAGACGGTCAAGCTCGCCCAGTTCGAGGACGACATAGCGACGTCGATGCGCCTCGACGACAAGACCACGCTCGGCCGGCTCGCACGCAAGATCAATAAAGGCAAGAGCGAGTTCACGGTCTCGATCGGCGAAACCGGCGGGCTGCTGGCCGAGGGCGACCTGGTGTCCATCGAGGACCTCGCTGTCCTGGTCCACGGTCTCGAAAGCCCCGGAACCAAGACGATGATCATCCGCAAGCACCCCCGGGCCCCCGAGACCATCGCCGCCGAAGTCACCGAAATCGGCATGGAACGCGGCCTAAAAGTCGAATTCGACGATCGCCGATTCCCCTTTGTGCCCCGGATGCCCGCAACGGAACCGGCGCCCCCGCTCGAAAACTGACGGCGGGCCCAAGTCGGATTGAATCGGCGAGGCCGGCGGTTCGCCGTCCGTCCGTACAAATATCACTAGCTATTTCAACGGCTTTGGATTATTCTACCCAGCGCTGATTCAGCGCCCACCGATTGCGAGGTGTGTCCGCACCCGCGCCCACACCACTATTCAGGACCGGTACGGTCCGTCGAAAAGGAGATCCACGTGGCTACCTCGGCGAAAAAGTCTCGATCCAAGTCCCGCGCTATTGGGCGCAAGCGCGGCGCAGTCATGGCAAAGCGTGTTGGCGGTCGTTCCAAGTCCGCCTCGTCAAACGGCCACGGCCGCAAGGGCGCGACGCTGAAAAAGAAGCCCGCGGCGAAATCGAAGAACGGTTCCAGGCAAACCGCCGGTCCGAAGGGCCGGAAATCACTTTTGTTCAACCTGAGGAAGGGAAAAGTAATGGCGACGACAGGAATTATCGATGGCGGAGTCCGTGAGGTCGAGAATCTGGACAAGGTCAAGGAGATTCTCTTCGGTGCGGAGAAGCGCGACACCGAGATGCGGCTGAAGCAGCTCGAAAAAATGCTGCGCAAGGAACTTGACGAACTGAACTCGCAGATCGGCAAACGCCTTGACTCGCTCGAGGCCTACGCCAAGAAGGAGTTCAAGTCTGCCGGGGATGAACTGCGCGCCGAACAGAAGACGCGCCAGTCGGCCGACGACGACCTCTCGAAGAAGATCGCCGGCGTGGATGACCAGCTCAACAAGAGCCGCCGCGAACTGCGCGATGAAATCCTCGATCTGTCCAAGACCATTCGCGCCGAACTCGCCACCTCGGCGACCTCGCTCTCCAAGTCCCTCGCGAAGAACACCGAAGAACTCCGCGATGAGAAGACGAGCCGCGCCGATCTCGCCGCGCTCCTCGTTGACATGGCGCTGCGCCTGAGCAAGGACGTCGAATTGACCAAAGTCAAGAAGTAAGGTGGACCCGTGCCGGACCCGAAGTATAGCGAGCCCGCGTTCGAGGTGACCGATGCGCCGCAGCGCGCTGCCGGCAACGGCGGCGATTTCGGCAAGCTGCGCCAGATCATCGTCGGCGAAGTCGAGGCGCGTCAGCGCGCGACGGAGGCGCGTCTGAACGACCCCGCCGTCCGCGCGGAGGAGCTCAGCCGCGTGCTGCCCGAGGCCATCTCCCGCAGTTCGCAGCGTGGGGGAGACCTTACTTCCGCCATCCTGCCGAACGTCGAGAAAGCGCTCGAGGTGTCGGTCCGGAAGAACTCCAAGGTCCTCGCGGACGTCATCTTCCCGGTTATGGGTCCGGCCATGCGCAAGGCGGTTTCCGAGTCGCTGCGCGAACGTCTCCAGTCACTGAACCGCGCGCTCGAACAGACCTTCTCGTTGCGCGGATTGCAGTGGCGTGTCGAGGCGTTGCGATCCGGCAAGTCCTTCGCCGAGATCGCCAT
>CAYPNI010000136.1:0-10541 GCA_964411925.1 uncultured Nitrospirales bacterium | reverse complement strand
CGCGGTACGCGCCCGCGCTGCCTTCCCACCAGGGGCCGTTGTCGCTCGTGAAGAGGACCAGCGTGTTCTCGTCAAGACCCAGGCGAACGAGCGCGTCGAAAAGTTCGCCCATGCTCCAGTCGATTGTCTCGATGACGTCGCCGTAAAGTCCGGCGTCCGACTTGCCCTCGAATCGTTTGGAGACGAACAACGGTACATGGGGCATCGAGTGGGCGAGATAGACGAAAAACGGCTCGGCCTTGTGCTGTTCGATGAATCCCACGGCCTCGGCCATGTAGCGCTCCGTAAGCGTCGTCTGATCCACCGGCTCCTCGATCGTGTCGCTTCCCCGGTAGAGCGCCAGCGGGAGCATGTCGTTGCTGTAGGGCAGGCCGTAGAAATAGTCGAACCCGTGGGCAGTGACCCATTGGTCCGGTTTCTGGCCCAGGTGCCATTTGCCGATGCAGGCCGTTGCATAGCCCCGGGGTTTCAGCGCGGACGCGATGGTCACTTCGTTTCCCGCCAGCCCGATCGCGTTCGTCGGTCGGGCGACGTCGGTGGCGAGGCCCAGCCTCGCGGGGTAACGGCCGGTGAGCAAGCCGCCGCGCGAGGGCGTGCAGACGTTCGCCGCGGCGTAGAAACTCGTCAGCACCGCGCCCTCACGCGCCATGCGGTCGAGGTTCGGCGTGCGGATGATGTCGTTGCCGTAGGGCCCGATGTCGCCCAGGCCGAGGTCGTCGGCGAGCACGACGATGAAATTGGGCGGACGGTCCTCCGCGCGCGACGGCCCGGCAGCAAACAAACCGGCCACCGCGAGCAGCAGCATCGGGAACACGCGAATCGTCATGACCTGCCTCCGGCGTAGGATCCGTCCGCGGTGCAGTATCCACGCGCCGGAGATTTCACACAACTTCGGAATTGGGGTATACTCCAGGCCCTGTCCAATCCGGAAATCGGCGGCGATGAATCGAACCGAACCCAATCAGGTCCGCGTGCAGAAACTGTCGGTCCTCATTCCGGTGTACAACGAAATCCGCACGCTCGACACGCTGCTTGCGCGCGTGCTGGAAGCGGATATTCCGTGCGAGCTGGAGGTCGTCGTCGTGGACGACGGTTCGACCGACGGCAGCCGCGAATTCCTCACCTCGTTCGCGGCGCAGCACTCCCAGGTCCGCGTCATCTTCCATGAACGGAACCAGGGCAAGGGCGGCGCGATCCGGACGGCGATCGAGAACATGACGGGCGACTGGGCCATCATTCAGGACGCCGACCTCGAGTATGACCCCGGCGAATACGGCCGGTTGCTCAAGCCCGCGCAACTGGGGATCGCGGATGCGGTGTTTGGTTCGCGGTTCGCGATGGGCGAGTACCGGCGCGCGCTCTATTTCTGGCACACGTTTGCCAACAAGGCGCTCACGCTGGTGACGAATCTGTTGACCGGCCTGAACCTGACCGACATGGAGACGTGCTACAAGCTGATTCGCGCGGACATTCTGAAGAACTTCAACCTGCGCAGCCGGGGATTCGACATCGAGCCGGAGCTATCGGTCAAGCTGGCTCGCTGGGGCGCGCGGATTTACGAAGTGCCAATATCGTACAGCGGCCGGACTTACGCCGAGGGCAAGAAGATCGGCACGCGCGATGCCTTTCGCGCGCTGGTAGCGCTCTTGCATTACAAGTTTTTCGACCCGAATTTCTGCAAGCACGACGGGTTCCTGATTCTGACGGCGGTGCAGCGCGCGCCGCGGTTCAACCGGTGGATGTTCAGCCAGTTCGCGCCGTACCTGGGCGAGGAGGTGCTCGAGGCGGGCTGCGGCATCGGCAACCTCTCGCAGTACGTCCTCGCGAAGAAGCGGCTCGTGTCGATCGACATCGATCCGTTCTATGTGGACCGGATGCAGAAGCAGTACGGAAAACTGTCGAACATGACGATCCTGAACGCGGACATCACCAGCCAGGACGACATGCGCCACGCGGCAGCCGGCGGCCAGTTCGACGGCGCGTTCTGCAGCAACGTGCTCGAACATATCGAGGACCACATCGGCGCGCTGCGAAACCTCAAATCGACGCTGAAGCCCGGCGGCAAACTGGTGATTCTCGTGCCGAACGATCCCGGGCTGTACTCGGGTGTCGACAAGACCCTCGGCCATTGCCGGCGCTACACGAAGGAGACGCTGTCGGACGCCATGCGCGAGGCGGGCTTCGAGGTGGAGAAATGCTGGGGGTTCAACCGCGTCGGCGGTCTGGGCTGGCGCGTATCGGGCCAGATCCTGCGCAAGACGACGCTCTCGGCCGGGCAGATGCGGCTGTTCGAGTGGCTCATGCCGGTGGTGCGCCTCGCCGAGAAGGTGCCGTTTCACACGCACAACAGCGTGATCGTCGTCGGCGTCAAGCCCAAGGACGGCGCGTCGCCGATCCCCGAACGCGCGGAGTTGGAACCCGGTGTCCGCGCGGCCGTATCACCATAATCCAGACGGCACGTTTCGCAATCCGCCCGGCAGCCCCGCACGCGACGCGCTCTTTCGCGAGTACGTGAAGTTCTTCGCCGGACGTGTACGCCGCGCAAACGAACCGTTGCGAGTACCCGATGGCCATGCACTGCAGCAGGAAGCCGCGCGTGATGGCTGGGCCCGTGCCGGCGACGCCGAGCGGCTGATGTGGCTGGGCCACGCCGCGTTCCTGTTTCGATTGGGCGGGCGGAACGTGCTCGTCGATCCGTTTCTCGGACCGATCGCCGGGCCGGGACCGTTCGGGCCGAAGCGTTTCGCGCCGCCGGGGCTCGCCGTCTCGCAGTTGCCGCCGATCGACGTGTTGCTGATCACGCACAACCACTACGACCACCTCGACGCCGGCACCATCGCGCGGCTTCCCCGGAAAGATCGAATCGAGGTCGTGGCGCCGCTCGGACTCGGACGGTTCTTCGCGGGCGCAGGGTTTGCCGCCGTACGCGAACTCGATTGGTACGGGTCGTTCAAAACGGGCGATCTGGAAGTCGTGTCTGTCCCGGCGATTCACTGGTCCAAACGCGGCCTGCGCGATGAGTGCCGATCGCTCTGGTGCGGATACGTGTTGGCGTCGCCGGACTTCCGCGTCTACTACTCCGGCGACACGGGATTTGGGACCGTTTTCGAAGAGATCGGCGCGCGGCTGGGTGACTTCGACCTCGGATTGGCCGGCATCGGTGCGTATGAGCCGCGCAGCGTGATGCGCGCGTCCCATGCGACACCTGAGGAGGCCACCGAACTACTGCGGACCGTGCGCGCAGAACGCGTCATGGGGATGCACTGGGGGAGTGTCGTGTTAAGCGAAGAAGACCCGTTCGAAGCACCGGAGCGGTTCCGGGCGGCATGCAAAGCGCGCGGATTCGATGACTCCAGCGTGCTTCAGCCTCGAATTGGCGAGACGTTTGAGCTGGTTCGCAATGGCGCTGCGATCAACCGCCGGTCAACAGTTCGATGAGATCCTGGCTCTGCGAAATGAGCGCGGCCAGCAGCGTTCCCAGCGCGACGATCGTTCCGCCGACGACGATCGCGACCATCACGGCGTACTCGACCACTTCCGTCCCGCTGTCGTCCCGAAGCAGCCCCGCCGCTCCACCTTGCACCTGCATGTCTACTCTCCCATCCCCAACTTGGTCAGTGTAACACATACGTTGCGCGGTGAGAACCCTGCGCGTGTGCTTGGAACCGCGACGAATCGCGGAGTATCGTAGTCAATTGAGCAAATGTTGCGCTCGAATGAATCAGGAACGTCCATCGCATGCGGTTTTGGCGAACTAAACGCGCGTGGCATCCGCCGGAACCTCCGCCTTCCCGCTGGCCCGAACTGCTGGAGCAATTTCGCGCCACACCGAGCGACCTCATGGTGATCACCGGGCCGGAGGACGGCGGCAGCGTCTGCTCGGACTGGATTGGCGCGGTCGTCAGCGTCGGCGGGCACAGCGCGTACTTCCCGGCGCTGGTCGATGCCGTTGAAGACGGCGTATTTCATGCGGGCTGCCGACACAAACTCATTCCCTTCCGGCGAGAGGAAGGCGAAGCGGAGGCGCTGTTCTGCACCAAGTTCGCCCTCTCGGCGATGGTACGTCGCAGACGCAATGGACGTGCCAATCCGGAAGCGGACGCAAACGGGACGGAATCGGAGCGCGAGCGGTTCACGCGGCTGTATGACGACGCGCGCGCCGCGGAGCAGGACGGGCGCATTTCCGATGCGCTCGATCGTTGCCAGTCCGCGTTGCGGCTGCTTGGCGAGCACGACGTGTTCGGGACAAACCAGGCGGACGTATCGCGAGTGCTCAAGGGGCGCATGCAAACGATTTTGCGCGCGCAGGCAGACTGCGCCAAGCCCCGGCCGGGTTCGGGATGATCGGCGTCATTTGCTATCGTACGTGCGGTCGAGACGGTGGCGCACGGAGATGAGCAATGACGAAGCTCGCTGACACCACGGCGGCGATCCGCGAGGGCGAGGAGCTCGACGCCCGCCGGCTCGAGCCGTACTTACGCCGCGAACTGGGAGTTTCGGGCGGCGAATTCAGCGTCGAGCAGTTCCCCGGCGGCCATTCGAACCTGACGTATCTCGTGCGGCTGGGTGGGCGCGAGATCGTGCTGCGGCGGCCGCCGTTCGGGACCAAGGTCAAATCGGCGCACGACATGGGCCGCGAATACGCGATCTTGTCGCGGCTGCATCCAGTCTATCCGCCCGCGCCCGCGGCGCTCCTTTTTTGCGAGGACGAGGGCGTCATCGGCGCGAAGTTCTACGCGATGGAACGCGTCCGGGGCGTCATTTTGCGTCAGCAAAAACCCGAGGGATTCAGCGCGACGCCCGCGGAAGTCGGCCGGATCTGCCGGGGGCTGGCCGAGAACCTCGCGACGCTGCACGCGGTGGATTGGCGCGCCGTCGGGCTCGATGTGCTGCAGAAGAAGGAAGGTTCGTTTGTGCAGCGGCAAGTGGACGGCTGGATCCGCCGTCTCGCGGACGCGAAAACGGAAGAACTGCCCGTGCTCGACGAGGCATTCGCCTGGTGCCAGGCGCACATGCCGCCGGACGTGGACGCCGTGCTCATTCACAACGACTACAAATTCGACAATGTGATCCTCGATCCAAACGATCTCGCGCGGATCATCGGCGTGCTGGATTGGGAGATGTCCACGATCGGCGATCCGTTGTTCGATCTGGGCGTGACCCTCGGCTACTGGATGAACCCGGACGAGCCGATGGAGATGGGCAGTTCGAGTTCATTCCTCACGCGCATGCCGGGCGCGTTGACGCGCAAAGAGTTCGCCGAGGCTTACGCCGCGAAGTCCGGACGCGACGTGTCGGACATGCACTGGTACTACGCGTTCGCGCTGGCCAAGCTGGCGGTCGTGTTGCAGCAGATTTATTACCGGTACCACCACGGCCACACGCACGATCAGCGTTTCGCGGGGATGAACCAGGGCGTGCGCCTGCTCGCCGAACGCGTGGGGCAGGTCATCGAGAAAGGCTCGCTCTAGCCGCGGGCCCGGAAGGTAGCGGCATGCCTCACTACATCGTCGTAGGCGCGGGTTCGGCGGGTTGTGTCGTCGCGTCGCGGCTCACGGAAGACCCGGACACAACGGTGCTTCTGCTCGAGGCGGGCCCGCGGGACACCGACCCACGCATCCGCGTGCCTGCCGCGTTCCCGAAGCTGTTCAAGAGCGAGCTCGACTGGGACCTCGAGACTGTGCCGCAGCGCGGCGCAAATCATCGCCGGATGTACTGGCCGCGCGGCAAGGTCGTGGGCGGGTGCAGCTCGACCAACGCGATGATCTATATCCGCGGCCACCGGCGCGACTTCGACGACTGGGCCGAGCACGGTTGCCTCGGGTGGTCCTGGGATGACTGCCTGCCTTTCTTCAAGCGGTCCGAATGGAATGCGAGATTCGCGCATCCGCCCGGGCCGGGCGCGCCGCAGGAACTTGTTGCCGCGCAGGAATTCCACAGTTGCGGCGGTCCGCTCGCGGTGTCGGATGCTGTATCGCTGAATCCGCTTTCGCGCGTGTTCGTTGAGGGGTGTCTGCAGGCCGGAATTCCGGAAAACTCGGACTTCAACGGTCCCGAGCAAGAGGGTGCGGGCGTGTATCAGGTCACGCAGCGGAACGGGCAGCGTTGCAGCGCCGCGACAGCGTTTCTCAAGCCGGCGCTGCAGCGGGACAATCTCTTTGTCGAGACGGGCGCGCGCGTAACGGAGATCCTGTTCGACGGTTTGCGAGCCACAGGCGTGGCGTATTTCCAGAACGGTCTTCTCAAACAGGCCCGCGCGGAGCGCGAGGTCATCCTGTGTCTTGGCGCGGTCCACTCGCCGCAACTCCTGATGATTTCAGGCGTCGGCCCGGCGGAACATCTGCTCGAGCACGGCGTCGCGTGCCGGCACGACCTGCCGGGTGTCGGTGAGAACCTGCACGACCACCCGATCATCGGCACGATTACGGATTGCACCAAACGCGTCACCCTCGATTCCGCGGAGTCGGCGTGGAACTTCGCGCGGTACGTGTTGTTCCGTCGCGGGCCGTTCACGTCCAACGTGGCCGAGGCGGGGGCCTTCGTGCGTTCGGACGCATCGCTCGATCGGCCGGACCTGCAGTTCCACTTCGCGCCGGGGTTCTACTTCAAACACGGGCTGACGGACGAGAAACGCGTCGCGTACAGTTTCGGCCCGGTACTCGTCCGCCCGGAGAGCCGCGGGACGATCCGCCTGCGATCGAACGACCCGTTCGCGCCGCCGCTGATCGATCCAAACTATCTCGATGACGAACGCGATGTGCGGGCGCTGCTCGCCGGACTCAAACTCGCGCGCGAGATTGGCGGGCAGGCCGCGTTCGAGCCCTTCCGCGGCGAGGAGCGCTTGCCGGGAAAGAGCGTCCAGTCCGATGCGGAATTGATCGAATTCATCCGCACATATGTCGAGACGCTGTACCATCCCGCCGGGACGTGCAGGATGGGAATGGGGTCGATGGCCGTCGTGGATCCGCAACTCCGCGTGCGCGGGCTGGAGGGATTGCGCGTCGCGGATGCGTCGGTGATGCCGCGCGTCGTGAGCGGAAACACGAACGCGGCGACGATTATGATCGGCGAGCGCGCGGCGGACTTCATTCGCACGGAATCCGATGATCCGCTTCGCCTGGCGATGTCGATGCAGGCGGAGGCGACCGGATGAGCGAGAAATCGTCGCTGCCCGTCGTGCCGGCCGTCGCGGGATTGGCCGTAATGTCTCTGCTCGCGGTGATGCTCACTCTGGACAGCCGCCACCGCGCGGAATTGCGCCGGAACTCTGTGGCCGATCCCGTCTCGGGCCTGACGTACGGAAAGTTCTTTCCGGCGGCCGCGACGGGTCCCGAGCTTACGCCCGAGCAACAGGAAATGGTCGGCGCCGTCGGCTACAACGCAGGCTACGAGCGGGCGCAGGGGCCGTCCGGCGTGACGGCGTACGACAAGGAGCGCGCGCAGCCGGGGCTGAATTTCGTCTTGTCCGGCCATGCGCCCGAGGCCGCACTGCTCGACATGGACGGCCGCGTGTTGCACACATGGACGAAACGCTTGCAGGACGTGTGGCCCGAGCCGCGCGTGCCGGCGAAGGGTTCGCTGACGTTCGGCGACACGGTGCGCGCACAGCGGGACATCGATCCCCAACTCGTCAGACGTTTGCCCAAGCACTTCCTCGAATCACCTAACCACGGGCACAGCTACTACCGCCGCGCGTACCTGTATCCGAACGGCGACCTCCTGACGTTTTTCTCGTACATCGGCGCCGTCAAGCTCGATCGCGAATCGAACGTTGTGTGGTCGCATCCGATGATGGCGCACCACGACCTCGACGTTGGGCCGGACGGCCGCGTCTACCTGCTCTCGCTCGAACCGCGGGCGATCGCGGGCCTGGGTGAGGGCGGGGCCGTCCTCAGCGACTATATTGCTGTCTTCACTGAAGACGGCCGGCTCGAACGGAAGATCGACGTGCTCGATGCGTTCCTGAACTCGCGCTACGCGGGCATGGTGACGCGCGTAACGCAGCAGTTCGATCTGCTTCATACGAACACGGTGACGCTGCTTGACGGAACGCTTGCGGATCGCATACCTGCGTTTCGCACGGGAAACCTGCTGGTTTCGTGCCGCAATATCGATACGATCGCCGTCATCGATGCCGAGACACAGAACGTCGTCTGGGCGATGAAAGGCCCATTCGTGATGCAGCACGACCCCGTCGTGCTCGAATCGGGCAACATTCTCTTGTTCGATAACCAGGGCCACGGCGGCTACTCGCGCGTGATCGAGTTCGACCCGGTCACGCAGGCGGTCGCGTGGGAGTTCTCGGGCTCGCCGCCCGAGTCGTTCTACTCGACGGGGCTGGGTGCGGTCACGCGGATGGCGAACGGCAACACGCTGATTACGGAGTCAACGCGCGGCCGCGCGTTCGAAGTGACTCCGGAGAACGAAACCGTCTGGGAATATGTTAATCCGCACCGCGCGGGCGAGCACGACGAATTGATCGCGGTCGTGTTCGAGGCCGTGCGGCTGCCGCGGGATTACGCTGACGGGTGGCTGGCCGCGCCAGACTCGGATTGACGCGCTATACTGCAGGGTGCCGCGCCACGACTGGGAGGACTGCGCCATGGCCGTCGAGACGAAATACCGGATTTGCCCGTTGTGCGAGGCGACCTGCGGGCTCGAGCTGAAGACGGACGGGCGGCGCGTCACGGCCGTGCGCGGCGACACGCAGGACGCGTTCAGCGAGGGCTACATCTGCCCGAAGGGCGTCGCGCTGCAGGACCTCGACGCCGACCCCGACCGGCTGCGCACGCCGATGATTCGCCGCGCGGACGGCTGGCACGAAGCGACGTGGGACGAGGCCTTCGCGGAGATTGAACGGCGGTTGCTGCCGATCATTCAGCGCGACGGCCGCAACGCGGTCGGGGTCTATCTGGGCAACCCCTCCGTACACAACACGGGCCTGGCGATTTACGGCCAGGTGCTGCTGCGCGCGCTCGGCACTCAAAATGTCTTCTCCGCGAGCACGGTCGACCAGATGCCCAAACAGGTCGCCTGTGCGGCGATGTTCGGCACGGGCTTGAGCATTCCGATCCCCGACATCGATCGCACGGATTATCTGTTGATACTCGGTGCGAACCCCGTCGTGTCGAACGGCAGCCTGATGACGTCGCCGAACTATGCCGAGCGCCTGAAACGGCTGCAGGCGCGTGGTGGGAAATTTATCGTCATCGACCCGCGGCGATCCGAGACGGCGCGCATCGCGGATGAGCACATCTTCATTCGGCCCGGCACGGACGCGCTGTTTCTGTTCGCCGTCGTGCAGACGATTCTTGCCGAAGGGCTCGCGAAGCCAGGGCGATTGGCGGAGTACACGGCGGGCCTCGAGGACATGGAGGCGATTGCGGAGCCGTTCACGCCCGACGCCGTTGCGGAGGTGTGCGGCATCGACTCGGCGACCATCCGCCGCATCGCGCGCGAGCTGGCCGGGGCGAAGAGCGCGGCGGTGCACGCGCGCATCGGGACCTGCACCCAGGAATTCGGCACGTTGGCGAGTTGGCTGCCGGAAGTCATTCACGTGTTGACCGGCAATCTCGATCGGGCGGGCGGAGCGATGTTCACGCTGCCGGCGCATGGGCCGGGCAACACCAAAGGAGCGGCCGGCGTGGGCAAGGGCCTGCGCACCGGGCGCCACCGCTCGCGCGTGCGCGGCCTGCCGGAAATTTTCGGCGAGTTGCCCGTGGCGTGCATGGCCGAGGAGATTGAAACCCCCGGCGAGGGCCAGATCCGCGCGCTAATCACCGTCGCGGGTAATCCCGTGCTCAGCACGCCGAACGGCGCGCGGCTTGCCGGCGCGCTTGATTCGCTCGAATTCATGCTGAGCCTGGACATCTATCTCAACGAGACCTCGCGGCACGCCGACGTGATCCTGCCCGGCCTCTCGCCGCTCGAAAATTGTCACTACGACACGGCGTTCGCGCAGCTCGCGATTCGGAACTGCGCGCGGTTCTCCCCCGCCGTGTTCGAGAAGCCTGAGGGCGCCGCCTACGAGTGGGAGACCGTGCTTCGGCTGACGGGGCTGTTGTCCGGTATGGGACCGAACGCAGACCTCGCGTTAATCGACGACATGGTGATTCGCAACCTCGTGGAGCGCGAGACGAAACTCGAGAACTCGCCGATCGCGGGTCGCGACGCGGAAGGCGTCCTCGGCGCGCTGGCGCCGCGCCGTGGACCGGAACGCATCATCGATTTCATGTTGCGCACAGGGCCGCACGGCGAGGGGTTCGGCGCGAATCCGGGCGGATTGACGCTGGCGAAGCTCGAAGCCGCACCGCACGGCATCGATCTCGGCCCGCTAACGCCGCGCCTGCCCGAAGTGTTGCGCACGCCGAGCGGCAAGGTCGAGCTTACGCCCGACCTCCTCGTGGACGACGTTGCCCGGCTGCGGGCGCGGCTGTCGCGTAACGGCAACGGGTTTCTGCTCGTCGGCCGCCGGCAACTGCGTAGCAACAATTCGTGGATGCACAACACGCCGCGGCTGGTGTCCGGCAAGCCTCGTTGCA
>CAYPNI010000135.1:0-10720 GCA_964411925.1 uncultured Nitrospirales bacterium | reverse complement strand
ATGCGAAATACGCGGATCGCGAGGTAACGGTCATCGGACTTGCCTACAACTCGGGCACGCGGGACGAACTCACGAAGTTCGTTTCGGACCTCGGCATCGAGTTTCCGACGCTCATGTGCAGCAGCGAAGTCCGAAACGCCTACGACGTCACAACGTTCCCGACGACCTATCTCCTCAATCGCAACAAGGAAATCCGTTACTGGAAGTACGGCCACCTCGTCGAAAGTCACTGGGACAATCTCGTCACTGAATTGCTCGCGGAGCAAGCACATCAATAGACGAGCGTGCGTCGCATCAGGGAGGCGCGTCCGCGAGCGCGTACGACAGCCAACCCTCGAAGGTCTCGCCTGAGGGCCCAGACTCCACATTCGACCACGGATCGAGATTCTTCAGGTTGGCCTCGGAATTGTCGAAGATTGCAGTCGCGATAACGATGCTGCCCTTGGGCGCGGCGATTGGTTCGCGCAGCATGTAACGGTACTTCCACTTCGGATTCCACTCGGAGATTGCCAGCAGCGTCCGCTCGTTACCCTCCGGCGTTCGAAGCGCGTACGAAACCCGCCTGCCGCGCTCGTGCATGTTCGGCATCAACGCGAGCACCTCGCCGTCCTCGCGAAACGTAAAACTGACGCTCAGCTCTAAGTCGGCCTTGCCCGCGGGAATCGTGAACGCGCCGGCGCGCATGGGCGCCTGCATTACGGCGCGGGGCAGGGCGCCATCAGCGGCGAAGTAGAGGCCGATGCTGCTCTGGTCGGTTTCCGCGACGCCCTCGTCCTTGACGTAGTGCAACGATACGGCGACCGGCTCGCCCGGTTTGAGCAAGGCCGCGTACTGCGACGGATACCGCGTCACCGCCTGGCCCGGTTGATAGGCCGCGCCCAATGTGGCGGCGTAGAGGCCGCGGACGGCGTAGGCATTGCCGGGCCGAACTTGGGATGCGACGACCCAACGGCCCGCGGGCACATCTACCGTGAGACTGACTTCGCGCAATTCACCGACGATGTCTTCTGGGACGGTGTATTCGGGCAAGATCACGACGTGGTCGGGCGTCCCGAGTTCCCATTCCGGCGGCGGGGCGGGTGCTTCGTAGCCGCCGTCGCCGCGCGGATAACCCGCTTGGATCCAGCGCAGCAGCAGCTCGATTTCGGCGTCCGTCATGAACTCGCGGTTGGAGAACTCGCCCACGGCGGGGTTCGCCGGCCAGGGCGGCATCGCGCGCGTCTTGAGCAGCGCGTCCATCGGCGTGTAGGAGCGCTTGGCGAAGTCGCGGACGTCGGCATACGACATGAACGGCATCGGCGCAATGCCGCCGGGGCGGTGGCAATGGACGCATTTTTGTTCGATCAGCGGGCCAACGTCGCCCGAATAGGTCGCGACGGGTCCGGTCTGCGCGTGCGCGGATGCGGCGAGGAGCGTGAAGGCGATTGTCGGTGCGATCCGGTTCACGAACATTTGAAGATTAGATACGAACGCGAGGTCGGGTTGCTAGCGGGACTGCGGCGCACGGAACCGTTCAGTATCACGCCGGGGAGAACGCGGAGCCGCCGTCGATCTTGATGACGGCGCCGGTGGTGAAGGTGGAGGCGTCGCTGGCGAGGTACAGGGCGGCGCCGACGATTTCTTCCGGACGGCCGCCGCGCTGGAGCGGGATGGATTCGCGGGCGCGCTTTTCGAAGGCCTCCATGTCCCAGGCCTTGCTGATGTCAGTGAGGAACGGGCCGGGCATGATGCAATTGACGCGGACCTTGGGCGCGAACGCCCGGGAGAGTCCGACGGTCATCGCGTTGAGGCCGGCCTTGGCGGCGGCATACGGGATCACGCCGGCGGTCGGCTGGACGGCGGCGGTGCTGCTGACGTTGATGATCGAGCCGCCGGCGCCCTGGGCCATGCGCGTGCCGATGAGCGAGCTCAGCCGGAACGCGCCCCGCAGGTTTACGTTGAGGACTTTGTCGTAGAGTTCCTCAGTCACGTCGAGCAGCGACGCATAGATGGGCGACATGCCGGCGTTATTCACGAGGACGTCCACCCGGCCGAATTTCGCGTAGGCGGATTCGACGAGACGATCGCAATCGGCCCATAGCCCGACATGACAGGCAATTCCGATGCACTCGCGGCCGGATTGGTCGGCAAGTTCGGCGGCGACACGTTCGCAGGCGTCCGCCTTGCGACTGGCCACGACAACGCGCGCGCCGGCCTCGGCGAAGGCGCGGGCCATTTCAAGACCGAGGCCGCGGGTGCCGCCGGTGATGACGGCGACTTTGTTGGAGAGGTTGAATCGCGTGTTAGCGTCCATGGATTTGCATTCTCCTTGCATTCGTTATGGTACTCGTCGTCGTATTCGCCATGGGAATCCCGCGGGGTTGGTAACAGGCCAAAGCTGAACCCCGCTTAGGCCTGCCACCCTCGAATGGTGACATGCTGAGGTCGCCGGTTAGTGAGATTGCTTCGTCGCAATACCGCGCTCCTCGCGATGACGGGGCAGGGGTCAGGCCCGGCGGATGGTCAGGCCGCCGTCGACTTGGAGCGCGGCGCCCGTGGTGAATGAAGAGGCGGGCAGGCAGAAATTCAGCGTGGCGTGCGCGACTTCCTCGGGCTCTCCGTATCGCCGCAGGGCGGTGCGCCGGCGCGCGTAGGTGAGCTTGTCCGCGTCCGCGATGCCGGCGGTCATGCCGGTATTGATGGGGCCGGGACAGATGGCGTTGACCGTGATGCCTTCCTTGCCGAGTTCGATCGCGAGCGCGCGGGTGAGGCCGATGACGCCGTGTTTGGCGGCGGCATACGCACTGTTGCCGCCTGTGGCGCCGAGGCCCTCGGTGGACGCGATGTTGACGATGCGCGGGCACCTGGAGCGACGGATGAGCGGGAGCGCCTCGCGAATGAGGCGCATCTGGCCGGTCAACAGCACGTCGAAGGTGCGTCGCCAGGTGTCCTCGTAGCCCTCGTCATCGATGGGCGTCGGCAGCGCGACGCCCGCGTTGTTCACGAGGCAATCGAGGCCGCCGAATTCTGAAGCGATAGCCGCAACGACGGATCGGATGTCGCCCGCGTCGGCGACGTCGAGCTTCCACGCATGCGCGCGGCCGCCGGCGCCGCGGATTTCGGCGGCAACGGGTTCGATGCGATCGAGCGTGATGTCGGTGGCGGCGACCTGGGCGCCTTCGTCGGCGAAGAGCCGCGCGGTGGCGAGGCCCATGCCGCTCGCGGCGCCGGTGACGAGTACCCGCAGGTCATTCACGCTTCGGCTGAGTTTCGAGAGTCTCGACATGGTTTCCCCGCTATTTTGTTGCGACGGTCGTACCGCGTGGCGAGAGCCGGATGCAGACGATATACACGGCCGTTGGCGAGATCAACGGCCGCGCGGCAGGGATACTCGATTGACTGGCCGGGCCGTGTTTGGGTAGAACGGGCTGGTCGCATTCGCCGGATGTCAGGTGGGTGTATAGAGGAATGCCGTCCGGCCTGACTATGGCCCAAGTCGATACTGTTCAACCGCGATTCTGGCCAAGTGCACTCGCGTTCTCCAGCGCCGGCGCAGCGCCGTTCTATTTCCGGGAAGTCCATGTCGTCACGCAACACGAGTTCTGGCTCGGCTGGAGCGCGGCGGGGTGGCTGGAGAGTGCGTACTCGCTCGGCATCTACTTCGCCTATTTCTTTGTGGCGATCGTTGCGCTCGGAGGACTCTTACGCCTGGCGAGCCGGCGCGCGATCGGCGCAGACGTATCGGGGGCGATTTCGGCCGTTGTGGCGGTGCTGCTGCTGGGTGGCTTCTATTATTTCGTTGCAGACGAGAGCACGCGGAGCCCGGGCATCGAGGCTTGGATCCTCCCGATTCCGTTCATCGCGATGGCGGCTCTAATTCAGATCCGTCGCGGCGTGTCGCCCGCCTATTCGCTCTGGGTGATCCTTGCGGCCATGGTGGGAAGTTGCGTGCTGATGCAGGTGCGTGCGATGGCGACCCATCCTTTCATGGACGACGATCCGTCGCTGCGTTGGCCATTTTACTGGCTGGCGTTCGTCGCCGTGGCGGGCTTTGGGCTCGGATTTCTTAAAGCGCGGTTTCGGTTTCAGCGGACGTGCACGGCGGTCTTCGTCGCGCTGTTAACCACGGGCGCGCCGTTGGCCGTTTATGCGAACGCCGGGGGGTTCGGCACGCCGAAATCCATGGGGCCGAACTTTCTGTTCTTAACGGTCGACACCTTGCGCGCAAACTACACCTCCGTTTACGGCGGACCGGTGCAGACGCCGTCGCTGGAGCGGCTGGCGGCGAGGGGAACGGTATTCGATCACCACCATTCGCTCGCACCGTGGACCTCGCCATCTGTGAACGGAATGTACGCATCGAAATACCCGCCGAGTCTGACGCCGAATGCGGGCAGGGAGAAACACAAGGAGCAGATCGGCCGGTACAGCATCTCCAAGGACTATTGGACCGGGGAATCTCGAACGACGATTGTCGAACGGTTCACCAACGCCGGCTATAGGACGGCGGCGTTCATTGGCAATCCGGGAATCCAGAACGACCGGTACCTGATTGACCGATTCGACGATTCGCGCGTCGTGCCGGGGGACATGGTCCGAAATCATCCGAGCGGCCCGCTTGCAAAGACGTTCTTGTTGCGGTCCGCGGTGGAGCGATTTTGGCCGGGGGCGACACCCGAGCGGCCGTTCGACTTCACGGACTTTCTCAGGCGAAAGGCGCAGCAGTTCCTGCGATTCCACGCCGACGGCCCGTTTTTTCTCTGGATCCACTTCTTCGATCCGCACATGCCCTACGATCCGCCGATGGAATTCCGGGACGATTACAAATGCGGTCCGTTCGAGTTTCTGCCGCATGGTGTTGGGTTCAACCCGGAGTACGTTCGGCATCGTGATTACATTCGCAGCCTCTATGAGGGCGAGATCCGGTATGTCGATTCATCGATCGGGAAGGTGCTCGACACGCTGCGCGATCTCGACCTGGAAAAAAACACGTACGTTACGATTTGGTCCGACCACGGCGAGGAATTCTGGGAGCACGGGAAGTCCGGCCATGGACAGAGCCTCTACGACGATCTAACTCACGTATTCCTGATCTTCGCGGGGCCGGATGTCCGGCCCGGCGGCCGGATCGGAACGGCAACCTCCAGCATCGATGTCATGCCCACGCTCGCCGACCTGTTCGGTCTCGAATCGATTCCGGGCTGGCGCGGCGTGAGCCTGGCCAAGCTGCTGCGCGGCGAGCCCGGCGAAGTGCTTGCGAGTCCGGTGTACATTCAGGCCACGGGCACGGTCGGCTCGGTGGAGCCACGACAAGCCGTGGTCCGTGGACGGCTGAAACTCATACGTGGGATGGAAAGCGGCAATCTCGAACTGTATGACTTCGTCGCCGATCCGGCCGAATCGCAAAATCTGGTGGTAACCAACCCGGACGTTGCGCGCTTGCTGGTGGAGGAGCTCCAACACTGGGGTACGACGTTCCCCGTGACCTTCGAACAGCTCGGCGGCACCGATGATCAGTCAACACCCAGCGCCGAAAACATGGCGGTGCTGGAGGCGCTGGGCTATCTCTAGGCGAGCGATCTTCTTTGTGGCAGCAATACCCCAGTCGCCAGTCAGGTTGGTGCGATGGTGGCCGCGAAAACTCCGGCTCACGAATCCTCAGCATCGCCAACCCTGTTGAAATTTTGTCACTTAGCGCCTAGGCTGGGGCGATGAGCGTGATTTTATCGGGCTGCGGCAGAGGAGAGTTCACATCATGCGGAAAATTTTTCGTAACTGGTTGACGGGCATTGCGTGCGTGGCGATGGCTTGTGTATCGGCAGCCGTGGCAGACGATTTGAACACCGGCGCGGCACAGGCGGGCGACAAGACGCGCAGGCCGATCGTATTCGTACACGGCCAGAATGGCGCAGGCGATCAGTTCGAGCGGCAGTGGATGCACTTCACGAGCAACGGGTACCCGCACGACTGGGTGGTGCCATTTGACTACAACACGTCTGTGCGCAGCGGCCGGCCGGGCGGTGGTGCGCCGGGATCGCGGGCCGCGCGACCGGAAGGTCCGTACAAATCCGGGACCACGGACGACCTGGATAAATTCATCGACGAGGTTTGTGCCCGGACGGGGTTCGAGAAGATTGACCTCGTCGGCCATTCGCGCGGCACGTTTGAATCAGGTGCGTACCTGAGCGATCCGGTGCGCGCGGCCAAGATTGCGCACTACGTGAGCATTGGCGGCGGTGACGCGACGAACCCGAACGGCGTGCCCTCGCTGGCGATTAGCGGCATGGGTGACATACGTCCGGGACCCGGTGCGAGCGACGGTGGCGTCGTGGGGTGGATGCCGGCGTACCAGGACCACGTCATGGTGTGCACGAGCGATGAGAGCTTCTGGGAACTCTACACCTTCTTAAACGGCACGAAGCCCAAGACGCTGAAGATCACGCCGGAGGGGCGGCCGGTCATCGGCGGTTACGTCAAGAGCTACATCCACAACATGCCGCTCGAGGGCGCGTCCGTCGAGATTTGGGAAGTGGAGCCGGAGACGGGTTTCCGGACGAAGAAGAAGCCGGCTGCGACGATGCCGGTGAACGCAGAGGGTGCGTGGGGCCCGTACAGCGCGGAGGCGGGCCAGCCGTACGAGTTTGTCGTGCAGGGCACCGCGTCACGCGTGCCGCTGCGTTTCTACCGCACGCCGTTCACGCATTCCGATCGCATGATCTACTTTCGCATCGCCGCGGACGTGGAGAACTACACGGCCTCGCCGTTCGACTCGAACCCGCAGATGCTGACCGACAAGAGCGCGGCGTTCGTGGTTCGCCATCAGAACGGATCCCTGGTGCCGGGCGTGATGACCCTTTCGATCGATGGGACCGAGCTGATTGTCGATCCGATCATTCCGACGACGACGGAACCGCGGCAGGTGCCGACGGTGGCGATTTACCTCGCGGACGGCAACGCGAACGGCAAGACGGAACTCTCGACGCTTCCGGGGTTCGGCGGCGCGTTTGTCAGCAGCGCGGATGTCTATGTCGCAGCGAACCCGAAGAAGAGCGTGCAGTTCAAGCTGAACGATCACGTGCTGAATGTGCCCGCGCTGCCTGCGTCCGAGGCGGGGGCGATCAGCGTGGTGTTTGAGGATTTCAACTGAGATTCCCAGTGAGGAACAGGCTTAAGCTGAACTGCGCTTAAGCCTGCCACCCTCGTAGGGCGAGGCTTCAGGTCGAACGAGGTTGCTTCGTCGCGAATCCCGCTCGTCGCGATGACGTGTGATTATGGTCGCGCGGAGCGAAGTTCGGGGGGCAGGTTCGCTTGCGGAAAGTAAATGCCACGGTATTCGCGGCGCCACCAGTTGCCAGAGGCACGGCGTTGATCGAGGTTCGTGAAGCGGTAATCGTAGAGTTGCGCGCGGATGTACTCCGGGGGCGCGCCGGGGAACGGGTTCTCGTCGAGTAGCCCGAGGACCTCGGGCGAACCTTGCAGCAGGCGAAGGAGCAGGCTCGAGAACCAGGGCGTCGTGTTCGGGCTGCCGAGCGCGGCGAACCACATCTGCCAGTCCAATCGCGGCTGGAACGGCGCGACGCGGCGGGGCCGCCGATCGAGGTCGCCGGGTTTCCAGGTGAAGCGGTACGGCCTCCATTCGACGCCGTCGCTGCTCCCTTCGATGACGATTTCCGGCCGGCTCGTCGTCATGTGCGCAAAGAGCCCGTAGGTGCCGACGACGTGGAACGACTGCGCGCGGAAAACGAGCTCGAGCGCGAACCGCGGGACGTCGCCGCGCGTGAGTTGCGCGGTGAAGGCCGTCAGGCTGAGGAATCCCATCACGAGCGCGACGACGACACCGAAGGCCCTTGCGCGTCGGGTGGCAGGACTCAGGGCGGCAACTACGACGGCGGGGGCCCGGCGAGAACGGCGGAGCACGCCGCGAATCGATTGATCGTCGAACAGGAGCAGGCACAGAGCGACCGTGAGCCAGTTGAAGAACGTGTAATTGCCCGTGAGCATAATGAGCAGCTGGAATGCGATCATGGCCAGCGCGCCAGCGTGACGGATTCGCCGCGGGAAGAAGATTAGAAACGGCGCGCCGAGTTCGACGGCGAACATCGCGGCGACCGACAATTTCTGGAAGAGCTCGGGCAGTTGATGGAAATACCAGCCCGCGAGCGTGGGGAGCGGCTGGGTTTCGTAGTGGACGTTGAGCGCTTCGAGGCGGGTCCATGTAGGGTCCGAGAGCTTGACCCAGCCCGAGGCGAACATGAGCCTGAAGAGCAGCCACCAATGGAGCCCTAGGACGCACGGGAACGGCCGGCGCTCCTTCGAAAATCGCGGGAGAAGCTGCATCGGCGCGAGAAACATCGCCAGAAACGCCGTCTCGAGGAGCAGGATATCCCACTGGAAACTCAGGAAATCCCGCCCGACGTTGACAAGTGAGAGATAACTTGCGAACGCGATAAAGATGCTCAACGGCGTGAGCAGGCCGGCGACGATCAGCACGGAGGCGAGCATCCCGGCGAGGCAGAGCGCGTGCAGGAAACCGTCGGTCGGGTGGAACCAGTAGAGCGTCGGTAGTTGGGTAAAGCGATCCCCGCCGAGCTGATCGACGGCGAGCTGGTTGAGTTCAGAGGCGGGCAAGATCCCGTTCTCGCCGATCAGCCCGTCGATTTGCCCGTATAGCGAGAGAAACGCGACGAAAAAGATCGCGCCGAGGTTACGCAGGAACAACCACCGCGCGAGCAAGAAGCGCGGCGGTTCGTAGCGCGATCCCCAGAAAATCCTCGTAGCGGATGACGCCAATCCACGACGATTCGCGATCAGCCGATAGATAAACTCGGAAATTTGGGCGAAGCCGGGGACGCGACGATACGCACTCGCCCCCGGCTGTATGCCGGGCGCGTGCGCGAGACATCGGAACACCGCCGCCGCGCCGGAGTACACCGCGCCGTTAGCGTCCACGAATTGCACCGAGCGCGTAAACGCATCCGGCGCGATGCCGGGAAAGCGGCCCGAGGCGTCCCGCGAGGCGAGGTACTCAACGGCGTCGCCCGTGCGCGTTTGCCACCGCGCGACCCAGTACCGGCAAAACCCGCAGTCTCCGTCATATAGGAGCGCCGGTTTCATCTCGGAGTCAGGGGCGGACGGTTTTCGGCTTGGGTCCGAGTTGGGTGGGCAGGATGTCGTAGGCCGTGCGGGCCCAGTCGCAGAGCAGGGGCCGCGTGTCGCGCGGATCGATGATCTCCTCCACGCCAAAGGCCTCCGCGGTGCGGAACGGCGAACGGAACGTCTCGAGCATCGATTCGAGTTCGCGGCGGCGCGCGTCTGGGTCAGGCGCGGCCTCGATGTCGCGGCGGTAGGCCGCCTGGACGCCGCCCTCGATGGGCAGCGAGCCCCAGTCGGCCGAGGGCCACGCGTAGCGGAAATTGAGACCGTCGCTGCTGGCGTGGCCCGCGCCGGCAACGCCGTAGCAGCGGCGAATGATCACGGATACCCACGGCACCGTGGATTGGTAGCAGGCGGCGAGCGCGCGGGCGCCGAGGCGCACCGTGCCTTCGCGCTCGGCCGACTCGCCGATGAGAAAGCCGGGGTTGTCGACGAAGTAGACGACAGGGAGATGGAAGGTGTCGCAGAGATCGACGAAGCGCATCATTTTTTCGCTCGCGGGGGCATCGACCGCGCCGCCCTGATGCTTCGTGTCGTTCGCCATGACGCCGACGGCGATTCCGTCGAGCCGCGCGAGGCCGGTGACCAGCGAGCGGCCATAGAACGGCGCGGTCTCGAAAAATGAGCCCCGGTCGATCACGGAATCGATGATGTCGCGCACCTCGTACATCCGCCGGCGGTCTTTGGGAATGACCGAGAGCAACGATTCCTCGCGGCGCGCCGGATCGTCGTCCGGCGTCACGCGGGCGGGCGCCTGCCAGACGTTTTGCGGCAGATAGCTCAGGAAACGGCGGATCATTTCGAACGCTTCTTCTTCAGACTCGACTTCGTTGTCCACCGCGCCGCTCTCGCGCGCGTGGATGGCGGAGCCGCCGAGTTCCTCCTTCTCGACTTTGCGGCCGAACCCGCGCTCGACGACAGGCGGCCCGGCGACGAAAAGCTGGCTGCTGCCCTTGACCATGAGCGAGAAATGGGAGAGCGTCATGCGAACCGCGCCGAGCCCGGCGACCGATCCCATGCACGCGCAGACCACCGGGACGTGGCCCATGAGTTGCACCGTCGTCTCGAATCCGTGGAGCTCGGGGATGTAGGAGTGGCCGACCATCTCGAGCGTTTTGACGCTGCCGCCGCCGCCGCTGCCGTCGATGAGGCGGATCAGCGGCAGCCGCATGTGAAGCGCGAGTTTTTCGCCGTACCCGCTCTTGTCGCCGATTTTGGCGTCCGCCGCGCCGCCGCGCACGGTGAAGTCGTCCCCGCCGACGACGACCTTTCGTCCTCCGATGTGGCCGGTGCCGAGAACGAAATTGGTGGGCGTAAACTCGGCGAGTTTGCCCGTGCCGTCATACTTCGCGCGGCCGGCGAGCGCGCCGATTTCGTGGAACGTCCCCGCGTCCAGCAGCTTGTCGATCCGCTCGCGCACGGGCAGGCGGTTGTTGGCGCGGTGCTTGGCGATGCGTTCCTGGCCGCCCATCTCGCGGGCGAGGGATTCGCGTCGCCGTAATTCGTTGACCTCGTCCTGCCAGCTCACAGCGTGCTCCCGCCCCCAATCAGGCGGCTACGATAAAGCAGGACGGAATGCGCCGCAAGC
>CAYPNI010000134.1:0-10790 GCA_964411925.1 uncultured Nitrospirales bacterium | reverse complement strand
ACCGCCCCTGGTACGGGTAGCAGTTGTGCGCGTCGAGCAACACCCGCGCTCCCGGCGCGATCGGCGACACGTCTCCAGCGAATGCCGCAGTCGAGCAAAGCAGCATTGCGCACGCGAGACGAACGCCGCGCATCAATTGAACCGCCATTTCCGGATGTCCACGAAATGACCTTCGACCGCCGCCGCGACCGCCATCGCCGGGCTGACGAGATGCGTCCGGCCGCCTTTGCCCTGTCGTCCCTCGAAATTGCGGTTGGACGTCGACGCGCAGCGGTCGCCGGGGTTTAGCCGGTCTTCGTTCATCGCGAGACACATCGAGCAACCCGCCTCGCGCCACTCGAACCCCGCCTCCTTGAATACCTTGTCGAGCCCCTCGGCCTCGGCTTGCTCCTTCACCTGGTGCGATCCCGGCACGACCAGCGCCTGCTCGATGCCGTTGTGCACCTTGTGACCCTTGACGACCTTCGCCGCTGCGCGCAAGTCCTCGATGCGGCTGTTCGTGCACGATCCCAGGAACATCTTGTTGATGCGAATTGCCTCGATGGGCACCCCTTCGCCGAGACCCATGTACGCCAGCGCGCTCTTCGTCGATTCGCGCACGTTCGCATCCGGAATCTCCGCCAGCACCGGCGTCTTGCCCGAGACGCCCGTCACCATGCCGGGCGACGTGCCCCACGTGACCTGCGGCTCGATCTCCTTCGCTTCCAACACGACCGTCCGGTCGTAGCTGCAGCCGGGGTCGGACGCGAACGACGCCCAACGCTTCGTGACCGTATCCCATGCCGCGCCGTTCTGGATCCGCGGCCGGCCCTTCAGGTACGCGAACGTCTTCTCGTCCGGCGAGATCAATCCGGCGCGCGCACCGCCCTCGATCGACATGTTGCACACCGTCATCCGGCCTTCCATGCTCAGCGAACGAATCGCCTCGCCCGTGTACTCGATGACGTAGCCCGTGCCGCCCGCCGTCCCGATCTTGCCGATGATCGCGAGGATGATGTCCTTTGCCGTAATGCCGACCGGCAATTGGCCGTTCACGCGCACTTCCATCACCTTGGCTTTTTTCTGAATCAGCGTCTGTGTCGCGAGCACGTGCTCGACTTCGCTCGTGCCAATGCCGAACGCAAGCGCGCCAAACGCCCCGTGCGTGGACGTGTGCGAGTCGCCGCAAACGATAGTGATGCCCGGCTGCGTGAGGCCCTGTTCCGGACCGATCACGTGCACAATGCCGTTGCGCCGGTCACTCATGTCGAAACACTCGACGCCGAATTCGGCGCAGTTCTTCTGTAGCGTCTCAATCTGTTGTTTCGCGATCGCATCGCGGATCGGCTGCGACCGGTCCGTCGTCGGGATGTTGTGGTCCATCGTCGCCGTCGTCAGCGCCGGCCGGCGGACCTTGCGCCCCGAGAGCCGCAACCCCTCAAACGCCTGCGGCGATGTCACCTCGTGCACGTAGTGCCGGTCGATGTAGATCACCGGGTCCTCGCCCGGCGCCTCGTGCACCAGGTGCGTGTCCCAGATTTTCTCGTAAATGTTTTTCGCCACGTCTCGTTACCTCTTCTTCGCCAATGGTGCGTGTCTGAAACAGTCCGTCGTGTGATCGTTCACCATGCCCGTCGCCTGCATGTGCGCGTACATGATCGTCGACCCCACAAACTTGAATCCGCGCTGTTTCATGTCCTTGCTGATCGCGTCGGACACTTCGGTGCGCGGCGGAACGTCCCGAATCGTCTTGAAACGGTTGACGATCGGCCGCCCGTCCGTGAACCGCCAGATATAGTCCGAAAAGCTTCCAAACTCGTCCTGCGTCTCCAGAAACGCGCGCGCGTTCGTCACGCACGATTCCACTTTCAACCGGTTCCGCACGATGTTCGGATCTTGCAGCAGCTTCTCGACGCGCTTCGCGGTGAACCGGGCGACCTTTTCCGGGTCGAACGCCGCAAACGCGTTCCGGTAACCCTCCCGCTTGCGCAGGATCGTGATCCAGCTCAACCCCGCCTGCGCGCCCTCGAGCACGAGAAATTCGAACAGTTTCCGGTCGTCCCGCACCGGCACGCCCCATTCCTTGTCGTGGTAGGCAATGTACAGCGGGTCTTTCTCGCACCATGTGCATCGGGTCTTCGTCGCCATCTCAGGAGTTGTACTTCCGCAATAGATCGTCCAGCGCTTCGCGCAGCAATGTCGCCTCGTTCAAATCCTCACGCCCCGCCAGCCGGGACAGCCCCGCGAGCTGACCCTGCGTGTAGTGCACCGTCTTGGTCACCATGTTTTCCTCGCGCGCCAGCGCCACCTTGTTGCGCCCGCTCACCTTTGCGCGGTACAACGCTTCGCACACCTTACGCAGCAGCCCCGGCACCGTGTCGCCGTCGTCCGGGCATGCCGCGACACCGCAACTCACGGTGATCTTCGATTGTACGGCCCGTTCCTTCGCGCCCACAACCGTCCCCGTCGCGATTTCGCCCCGCAGCGACTCCGCCACAAGAAACGCCTGCTCCTTTTCCATCCCCGGCAACAAGTACACGAACGCATCGCCGCCGTAGCGATACACCTCGCCGTTCTGCGGGACGCGCTCGGCCAAAAACGCTCCCAAGGCTACAATCGTCGCATCGCCGCCGCCTCGTCCCCTGGACGCGTTCACCTTTCCGAATCCGTCGATGTCGAATAAAACTACCGACACCGGGTTATTGCCTTCCGACGCGATCCGCGACTCGAGCGCGGCGACGAACGCGTCATAAACCGGCAATCCGGTCATGGGGTCTGAGATTTGGTCGATCGTGGCCATCGACAGTGATTATACATTTGAACATATACATCTGCAAGTAGATGTATGCGCACTCGCCAGGCCAAAATCGCCTGACGCGGCGCACTTAGGAGCCCGGACGGCCTCGTTCGTTCAGGAAACCCCAAGTGCTAGAAGGCAACAATGTGCCGAATTGTGCTAGTTAGTGTTAGAATTGCCAACGGAGGAGATTGACCGCCTTTATGGCACGCACCCCCTATGACGTCACCGCGAGCTGGGACGACCCTTTCGAGCGCCCAAAAGAGCGCCGGACGGTCGCACGCGCCCAGGCCCGGTTCAAGGTCAAAATCGCCGTAAATCTGGCCAATAAACCCGCTCCCCTGGTTGGCCCCGGGGTGGTCTGCGACATCTCGGCTACCGGGCTCCGTTGCCGCACGAAGCATCGCCTCGCCCAGGGTCAGGCGATACGGCTTTTCGTGCCGACGAAGGGTTTCCCGACCGATTTGGGATTTCCGAAATCGTTCCTGGGCGGCGCCCAAGTGGTAAGGACGAAATCGATGGATGACGGCGTGTTTGAAGTCGCGGTCCGATTCGACGAGGATTTGCGCGACGACATCCAGATGGCCGTCTTCGTCGATCATTTACACAGTCTCGCGCCGGCCGCGAACGCCTGAGCCGCGCCGCGCGTTCGCGCCACCTCCCCAGCGATCCCGACTCGCGCGCGTCTTGTCCTATACTGAATAAATCGGTTCAGTAATCGTCTCTCACGTACTCCCTGGGGTGGCCCGCCTTATGCCGTGGATTGCCGGATTGCTGTTCGCGTTGGCCGTTTCGGATCCGGTGACGTTCGTCCTCAGGACGCCGGGCGACACCTGGGACGTGACCAAAGGCGATATCAACGGCGACGGCCTGCAAGACATAATCGCCTATTGCTCCGATTCTTCCTCGGCGACCCCATCGAAGGAACTTGCCATATTCCTCGCTGAGGCATCTGGACGTTTTCCGGCCGAGCCTTCGCTCCGGCACCCGCTCGATCCGGAAAATGGTACGGTGTTCATCTGCGAATACGACGGCGCGCCGCCCGAGGAGATCGTCGCGGCGGATCAATCCGGCGCGACCGTGTTGCGATTGCATGCGCACGCGCTCGAAGTGGTTCAGCGAGTCGAGCTCGGTTCGCTGCTGCCCAGCCGCTCGCGTGAACCGATGTTTGCACGCGACATCCCGCGCGATCTCGACGGCGACGGCGCCGAGGAGTGGCTCGTGCCGACGCCGCTCGGCGCGTCAATCTATTCTCAGGGCCGGCTGCGCGCCGAAATCGCCGCGCCGACGTCCAGCGAACTGCGACAGTACGGCAACATGACCATATTCCACCGGCTGCCCGCCGTGACGAGTTTTTCCCTGCCCGAGGAGCCGCTGCACGCGGTCGCCCTGTTGGGTGACCGGTACGCGGACTTCTCGTACGGTCCCGAGTGGTCCGAGTCGTTCCGCTATCCACTCGCACTGCACAACGAAGAGAATTGGGACGCCTCCGCGAAGTTCGAAGATATCAACGCGGACGGCTACCCGGATATGGTCGTCACGCAGACGAGTGGCACCGTGAACCTCGAAGTCGTCACGCAAATCTACTTCGCGAAGGGCCCCTTCAAGTATTCGAAGGAGCCCGACTCGAAGTTTGAGACCCAGGGATCCTTCACGACCGTGGAACTGGCAGATGTGGACGGCGACAAAAAGTCCGACCTCGTCCTCGTGCGGATTCCGCTCGGCGTCAAAAACATCATCAGTTATTTCTTGCGCAAAAGAGTCAGCATCGAGGTGGCCGTCCACTATTTCCGGAACGGCGGGTTTTCCGATCGTCCCGATCAGACCACGAGCATCACGATTGACGCGCCCGACGGCCGTGAACAGTCGGCTTACGCCACCGGCGATTTCGACGGCGACGGACGCCTCGACGTGGCCATCGGTTCAGGTGAGCAGCGGCTCACCTTTTACCGCGGCGCCCGGGACGAGTTCGTCGCCGCGCGCCCCTGGGTGACGCTTACGCTGCCGACATTCGGCGTCGCGCGCGTTGCCGACCTCAACGGAAACGCAGCGGAGGATCTCATGCTGCACCATCCCAACGGCCAGCATAAGCGCCGGATCGACCTCATACTGTTTTAGTCGGTCACATCCACCGGAAAGCGTTGCCGCGGATGCGCCACAGTGCTAGACTTATTGGGCGGGCTGAGAAGTAAGGGGGAAGTGTTTTGTCTGCACACGACTCGGGCGATCCGGGGGACGGATCACCGCCCAAACCACCCACGGGCGGGAGCGGCGGCGCGTCCGGCGAATCCGGGGACAGTGCGGGCTTGCTCGATTCGTTGCTCAAAGCCTTCGACGAGCGCGAACGCCGGGCCGCGGAGCGGGGCGCGGCCGATTCCGCGGACCGCGCAACGCCGCCCAAGCCGGGCCCGCGCGGCAGTCACGCCGGTTCCCGGCCGCACGAACCAGCCGAACGCGGACAAACGATTTTCACGCGATCCTCCACCGCCGCATCGGACATCGAGGCACTCATTCAAGTCGCCATTGACGCCGGCGAAGCGGACTCAGACGAAGTTGAAGTCGAGGTCGATCCCGACGCGTTCGAGGCGGACGTTTCCGGAGACGAGGTCGCCGCAATTGCGGTGGACGAAGACCGCCTCGACGAGTCGTTATTCGAAGAGTTGTCGGAAGCGGCCGAGAGTGGCGCGGACGATCCGGCCGGTTCGTCGTTGGACGATCCCGTGCTGGCGGCCGATGCGCCGGCCGAACCGGCGGAACTAGCCCTGCTACCCGTCGCGGCAGACGCTGAACGAGCCGATTCTGATGACTGGTTGACCGACCTCAAGCCCGAGCAGTCGTTGGCGAGCGACTCCGAACTATTGCCACCGAGCGACGAACCGGGCGCCGAATTCGAAAACGATCCCGAAGCGTTGACGAGTCCTGAAATGGAAGACGTGCTCGCGGCCGCGCCGCGGTCCGCGCCGTCCACGGCTACTACTTTCGACGATCTCTTTAACGAGGAAGATCCGGGCACCGCGGAGGACCTCGACCCGATCGCCGCGATTCCGGTGTCATCCGGCCAGCCGGCCGCGGCACCCGAGGGCAAGACGCTCAGCGAAACGACCGTCATGGAGGACATCGGCAGCGAAAACGTCGCCGCTGGCGCCGCCGGTGATTCATCGCCCAAGCCTTCAGCCGCTCCGGCGCCGAAACCGGCCGCGCCCAAGCCCGAACCCGCGCCCGCCGCGGCGGCCACGGCCCCGCAACCGCCGAAGCGCCGCAGTTGGCTCCCTCCATCTCCGATCGAGTTGCTCGGCGCGCAACCACGCCGCGCCGCCGCCGCGATCGCGGCGGGATTGCTCGTGGGCGGCGCGGAATTCGCGTATCTCGCGGCAAATCGGTTTCTCGATCCCGCAACTGCACTCCGCGCCGGCACGCCGATGCCGCTCGATCGCGCGATGCGCCTTTCCGAGTCGATGATGGAGGAGCGCGACTTTGCCGGCGCGCTGCGTGTGCTCGATGATGCGCTGCGTTTCGCGCCCAAAACCGATGCGCACTATGCCGACGCAGAGTTTCAGCGGCTCGAAGTCCTCGTCGCCCGCATGCCTGCGGAGTTGACGCCGCAAGAGGCCAATGCGCTCCACGTCGCGATCGACTCGGCAGTGCTCGACGGGCGGCAGCATCCGCGCACCGCGGAGGCGCTCGTCTGGAAGGCCCAGGTCTACGAACGCGAGAACAACGCGGCCGCCGCCCGCGCAGAATACCGCGGCATTCTGGAAGACTACGGCAACGCCCCCAACCGCGACGAAGTGCTGCTGCGCCTGGGACAGCTCGAATTGAAACTCGGCCGTCCGTACGAAGCCATTTCGATTGCGCGCCAACTCACCACCGATTACCCGCGTTCGAACCATCTCAACGCCGCGCGGCTGTTGCTCGGCGACGCAAGCGCGGCGGCGGGTGACCCCGAGGGCGCGCGCGTCGCCTACATCCGGCTCGCCGAGGAGGCGATGGATTCGGAAGTCGGCGCCGAAGCGTTCGAGCGGCTCGGAAAGATCGCCATCGACTCGGGTGAGCCGGATACCGCGATTCGTGAGTTGCAGTCGCGCCTGCAGTCCGCCACGACGGTCGAAGGCAACGAACGCGTCTACCTCGTGCTCGCGCGGGCGTATCGCGCCTCCAAGCAACCGGGCGAAGCGCGCAAAATCCTGAATGAATTGCTTGAGTTCTTTCCCGAATCGGAAATCACGCCGCTCGCGCTTATCGAATTGTCGCAGGTGATGCTGGATCTCGGGCTCGACGCCGAGGCGGCCCGTTTTGCCGAACGCAGCGCCGAGCGCTACCCCGATCACCCCGAAGTCCTCGTCAATGCCGCGACGCTGTACGCGCGCTCCGGACAACACGAACGCGCCGGCCGCACCATGCTCGACGCGTTTGGTGCGGGCGCGGAACGCCCGGCAGTTCTCCTGGCGGCGGGGCGCGAGCTCGAACTTGGCGGCGCGCCGGTGGACGCCAAGGCCGCGTTCGAACGCGTCGTACTCGAGTTTCCCGGGACACCCGAGGCCATCGACGCGCATATCGGATGGGCCCGTTCCGCCATCGATCTCGGCGAAGTGAACGCGGCATATTTGCGTTTGGACCAAATCGCGAAGACGACCGAGGGACGTCCCCGGCAACTTCCCGCGCTGGTCGCGCTCGCCGGGCTCTACACCGATCTCGGACTGCAACAGGACGCGATCGCGATGTATTCAAAGGTCGCCACCGTTACGGATGACCCTGCCGCGCTTGCGGACGCGGCGCTTCACCTGATCGACGCCGGCGCGGCGGACGAGGGTCTCGCCATCGCGCAGCGCGTGGACGTCGCGCGCCTCACGCCGGCCCAGGCGTATCCCTTCATCGAAGAGTGGGGGAGGGCGATGCTGCGCGCCGACTCGGACACGGCACTCGAATTACTGCAACGCGCGCATGACGATTATCCCGAACAACGCACGTCGGCCGGGGTCGGCGTGCTGATGAAGGCCGTGCTCGCGCTCGGCCGGACGGCCCAGGCGCGCGCGATCCTGGCCGAGATGCAGGCGCGCACGTCCGACGGCCGCTACGCCGCGGAGCGGCCATTGTTCGTAGCAGCCGCTGCCGATTACGGGGACTATCTGTATTCACGGGGGGATTACGCCGCCGCCGCCGAGGCCTACGCCATGGCGTCGGCGAAATCCGGGGGTTCGGCAGGGGAGGAACAGGTCACGGACACCGAATACTGGAATGCGTACCAGCGCGCGAATGCGCTCTCTGCGTTGGGCCGGGTCGATGAAAGTCTTTTGCTATACGACCTCGTTTCCGCGTCCGGCGCGAGCGTCGCGCGCGACGCGCAGGTCCGCGGCGAAGCCACGCGGATCCACCAGCGCCGCGAGTTCGGCCCGGCGAACGGGGAGGCCGGCGGATGACCGTCTCCGAATCGGCCACCATCGCCGAACGCATGGCGGACCACTACGCCCGTCAGATCGCGTGGGTCGAGGAGTCGCTCGCCGCGCTCGATTCGCTCAATTCGATGCCCGCCGACGCCGACCTGCAACAGGTCGCCTCGGATGACGCTCGCCGCGCGGGCGAATTGCGCGCGCTTGAGGCGGAGTTTCTGGCCCTCAAAAAGGAATGGGATGCGACGCCGGCGTTCTTGCCGGGAGAGCGCAACTCGATTCGCGTGTTGGTCACCAAGTTCAAGGCGCTTTCGGCGGAGTTCCAGCAGAAGCTCGAGCGGGTCGTCGAACGATTCTCTGCCGCGGGCGGGGCCGCGCAGGAGGAACTCGGCACGCTGCGCAAGGCGCGCGACGTGATGCAAAAGTTCGCCTCGGGGCCGCCGCCTGGCGGAGGCTTTGTCGACCGGCGCGCCTGACGCGTACAATGGCTGGCGCCGGGCTCGCTGGTAGCGGACCGACAGACGGGGACACTCGGGGGACAGGGGGCGTGGCGCCTGCCATTCGCAAAAAGCGGGATTCGGATGCGGTCACAGGAGAGGTGCATCCCCCGTCCGCCGATCTCGCCTCGATCACGCAGGCATTCGAGCGCTTCACGCAGACCACCGCGCGCATGGAGGAGTCCTATCGTCTCCTCGAACAGCGCGTGCAGTCCCTCGATCGCGAGTTGCAGGACAAAAACCGCGAACTCTCCCTCGCGACCGAGTATCTCAACGCCGTGCTCGACAGCATGTCGGACGGCGTCATCGCCGTGAACTCGGACGGCGTCATCACGACGTTCAACCGGGCCGCCGCGGCTATTCTGAGCCGCGAACCCGCGGAGGCCGTCGGCCGCCGCTACGCGGACGAGTTCGGCGATGCGCCCGCGGCGCGTTCGGGCGCGCGATTCCGCGAACTGCGCGCGCAGGACGGCGCGAAAGTGCCTGTGAGCGAGCGGGCTGCGCCAATTGCCGATGGCACGGGCGACCAGCTCGGGACGGTGTACGTGTTCCAGGATCTCAGCGAACTCGAGGCGCTCCGCGAGGAGGTCCGCCGCAAGGATCGGCTCGCCGCGCTCGGGCAGATGGCGGCCACGATTGCGCACGAAATCCGCAATCCGCTCGGCGGCATCCAGGGATTCGCGGCCCTCCTGCAGCGCGATGTGCCGCAGAATGACCCGCGGCGTCGCCTCGTCGAAAAGATTCTTTCGGGCACCAGGAGCCTCGACCGCGTCGTAAACGAACTTCTCGAGTACACGCGACCCGTCGAACTGAGGCTCGAACCCATTGACCTGCGCACCGTCGTATCCGGCGCGATCGAGTTCCTGCCGGGCGTGCCGCCGACCATCGCGATCACGAATTCGGTGGCCGATCGCGCCGAAATCCGCGGAGATGCCGCCAAACTTCGCCAGGTGTTCCTCAATATCCTGCTCAATGCCGTTCAGGCCGTCGGCGACTCCGGCGAGATCGACATCAGTGCCGTCTCCACATCGACCGACATCGTCGTTGCCGTCCGAGACACCGGATCCGGCATCGCGCCGGAACATCTCGACAAAGTGTTCATGCCGTTCTTCACGACGCGCGAAAAGGGCACTGGCCTTGGGCTCGCCGCCGCGGCCAAGATCGTGGAGTCGCACGGCGGTGCGATTGAAGTGGAGAGCAAATCTGGCACGGGCGCGACGTTCCGCGTGCGCCTGCCGCGCGGAGGTGCCGCGTGATGGCTGCGAACATCCTCGTCATCGACGACGAAGACATCATGCGCGAATACGTCGAGGAGTCCCTCGTGCGCGCGGGACACTCGGTCAAGTCCGCCTCCAACGGCAAGGACGGCCTCGCCGCGATGAAAGACGGCACGTTCGACCTCGTCGTCACCGATCTCAAGATGGCGCCGATGGACGGGCTGGAGGTCGTCAAACGCGTCCGGCGCGACCCCGGCGGCGCGCGCTGCATCGTGATGACGGCCTACGGCACGATCGAGACGGCCGTGCAGGCGATGAAGGACGGCGCAGAGGACTACATCCTCAAGCCGTTTACGCCCGACGAACTCGACCTCGCCGTTGCCCGCGCGCTCGAGCGCGCGCGGCTCGCGGCGGAGAACAAATACCTGCGCGCCGCGCTCAACGAGCCGTTTCACTTCGACGCCATGGTCGGCAAGAGCAAGGCGATGGACAAGGTCTACGACCAGATCCGCAAGGTGGCGTGCAGCAAATCGACCGTAATGATTCGCGGCGCGAGCGGAACCGGCAAGGAGCTCGTCGCTCGCGCGATTCATTACACCGGCGACCGCAAGGACCGGCCGTTCATCAAGGTCAACTGCGCGGCGCTGTCCGCGGGCCTGCTCGAAAGCGAGCTGTTCGGCCACGAGAAGGGTGCATTCACGGGTGCCCACGACCGCAAAATCGGCCGCTTCGAACTCGCAGACAAAGGCACGTTGCTGCTCGACGAAGTCAGCGAGATGGGCATGGATCTGCAGCCCAAGCTCCTGCGCGCGCTGCAGGAACGCGAGATCGACCGCGTCGGCGGCAACCGGTCGATTCCCGTGGACACGCGCATCATCGCCACGTCGAACCGCGCGCTCGAACGCGCCGTCGA
>CAYPNI010000133.1:3843-10801 GCA_964411925.1 uncultured Nitrospirales bacterium | reverse complement strand
CTCGACGCGCAGCGCGGCACGCAGCAGGACGTCGCCTGGGGCAGCCAGATCCGCAGCTACGTGATGCACCCCTACCAACTCATCAAGGACCACCGCACCGGTGTCGAGACGGGCAACGTCGTAAAGGTCATGGACGGCTACCTCGAACCGTTTATCGAGGGATACCTGAAGTGGAAACTGGGCCACCGGCGGAATTAGGACGCTACGCATCGGGAGGGCGTGTGTAGTCGCGATCCGAAGCACGCGTTGGGAGGGCGAGCGTACCCGCGAGCCGTAGCCGGACTGGAAACACCGGCTCGCGCATGCGCCCGCGCTCCCGGGTACGCATGAACGGGTGGCAGGCCTAAGCGGGGTTTGCTTAGGCCTGGTTTCGCGCGGGATTAGCATTCGAGAGGCGGCATGGAAGAAGAACTTCTCCAACACCGGATGGACAAGCTCGCGCGGATCCGTGCGCGCGGGGACGACCCGTTCAAGTACACGTTTGCCCGCTCGTGCTGCATCGCCGAAGCGCGCGAGACGTTCGAGGCGAGCGAGGCGGGCCCCGCCGGGCAGGCTCCCGTAAACGCCGCGCTGGCCGGGCGCATCGTCGCCATGCGCACGCAGGGCAAGGTCGTGTTCGCCGACCTCCGCGACGGTTCGGGGAAGATCCAGCTGTTTATCAAGCAAAACACCGTCGGCGACGCGGCGTATGACGCGCTCAAGGACCTCGACCTCGGCGACTTCATCGGCGCGCGCGGACACGTGCAGCGCACGAAAATGGGCGAGATCACGCTCTTCGTCGAACAGTACGAGCTGCTGACGAAGTCGCTGCGCGCGATGCCCGAGAAATACCACGGGCTGACCGACGTAGAGACCCGCTACCGCCAGCGATACCTCGACATGGTCTCGAATCCCGAGGTCATCGACGTGTTCACGAAGCGCATCCTGATGATCGAGATCGTCCGGCAGTTCCTGATCGGCCGCGGGTTCCTCGAAGTTGAGACGCCGATCCTCCACCCCATCGCCGGCGGCGCAACGGCGCGGCCCTTCATCACGCATCACAACACGTACCACCGCGACCTGTTCCTGCGCATTGCGCCGGAGCTGTATCTGAAGCGGCTGATCGTCGGCGGGTTCGAAAAAGTCTTCGAGATCAACCGCAATTTCCGCAACGAAGGCGTGGACAAAACCCACAACCCTGAATTCACCATGCTCGAGCTGTACGAGGCCTACCAGGACTACCTCGGACTCATGGAGGAAACCGAGGAACTATTCTGCGCGGCCATCGAGGGCGTGTGCGGCGGCCTCGAGCTGACGTACCAGGGCGAAGCGATCAACGCCGCGCGGCCCTGGAAGCGGATCACGCTGTTCGAGTCCATTCGCGAGTTCGTCGGTATCGACCTCGGATCGACGCGCGATCGCGACGCGGCCGCCGCGCTCGCGAAGAAGGCCGGCGTCGAGATTAAGCCGGACATGGGCTACGGCAAGATTGTGGACGAAGTCATGTCGCTGCGCGTCAAGCCAAAGCTCATCCAGCCGACATTTCTCTACGACTACCCCATCGAGATTTCGCCGCTCGCAAAAAAGCACCGCAGCAACCCCGCGCTCACCGAGCGGTACCAGGCGTTCATCGGCGGGATGGAACTCTGCAACGCGTTCAGCGAGTTGAACGACCCCGTCGATCAGCGCGAACGATTCGAGCACCAACTCAAACTGCGCGAGAAGGGCGACCAGGAAGCGCAGCAGCTCGACGAGGACTTCATCACCGCCCTGGAGATCGGCATGCCGCCGACCGCGGGCCTCGGCATCGGCATCGATCGGCTCGCCATGCTGCTCACGGACTCGCCCTCCATTCGCGATGTGATAATCTTTCCTCAGTTACGGCCCAAGGATCGAATCGAATCCTCATAGCGGTGAAGCGAGTCGAATACCCGCGCACTGTCATTGCGAGGAGCCGGGTGTGCAACGAAGCAATCTCTTGCACCGGGGCCGTTGGGGATCCTCAAGAGGGGGAATTCATGTGGTTTGAGGCGTTTGTCGCGCTCCGTTATCTGCGGGGGAAGCGCAAGAACCGCTTCATCAGCCTCATCACGCTGATTTCGATCGCCGGTGTCGCCGTCGGCGTCATCGCGCTCATTGTCGTCCTCTCCGTGATGACCGGGTTCAACATCGCGTTGCGCGACACCATCATCGGCAACCGCGCGCACGTCAACGTCATCCAGGGGCGCGGGCTGTCCTTCGACGAGGACTACCGCCTCGTGATGGATCGCATCCAGCACGCCGCGCCGGAAATCCTCGCGTCCGGGCCGTTCATCCAGGTGCAGGCACTGCTCGAAGCCAAGACAGGCCTCAGCGGGGGCCGCGCCAACTCCGGCGCGTACATCATTGGCGTCGATCCCGCGCTCGAGTCCGGGGTCACGCAACTCGCCGACAACCTGACGCGCACCGAGGGCCGCAGCTACGGCGCGGGCAAGCTGCCGGGCGACAAGGAGATCGTCCTGGGCTATGTGCTCGCAAATTCGCTCGGCGTCGGACTCGGCGACAAAGTCTCCGTCATCACCGCGAAGTCCAAGCTCACGCCCTTCGGCATGAAACCGGGACAGGAACTGATTCTCACGGTGAGCGGCATTTCGCAGGCGAAAATGTCCGAGTTCGACGCGCTCTTCGCCTGGGTGGACATCCCCACCGCGCGCATGATCTCCGAAGTAAAGGGTTTCGAGGGCATCCACCTGCGGCTCGCCGACCCGTTCCAGGCCCAGACCGTCGCGGACAAAATCGAAAGGGCGCTCGGCTATCGCGCAATCACGTGGTACGAAAACCAGCTCTCGTTTTTCGGCGCATTGCGGCAGGAAAAACTCGCAATGTTCATGATCCTCGTATTCATCGTGCTCGTCGCCGCGTTCAACATCTCCAGCACGCTGATGATGATGGTGATGGAGAAGGAGCGCGACATCGGGATCCTGCGTACGGTCGGCGTGAGCGGCATGTCCATCCTGCGGTTGTTCGTCATCGAGGGCTTGATCATCGGGCTCACGGGGACCCTGCTGGGCGTGATTCTCGGGACGGTGCTGGCGTTTTACGTGAATCCTGTCGCTGAATTTCTCGCGTGGGTCTTTCGGGTCGACCTATTCAACAGCCAGATTTACTACTTCGACCGTATCCCCTCGAAAGTCGTGCCTGCCGACGTGCTGCGCATTACGGTCGCGGCCATCGTGCTGAGTTTTCTCTCGACGATCTATCCCGCGTGGAGCGCGTCGCGGCTGAACCCGGTGGACGCCCTGCGCTATGAGTGACGTCGTCCTCGAGTGCCGGGGTGTCCGCAAGACGTTTTTCGACGGCTCGCGGCCGCTCCACATCCTGCGCGGGGTCGATCTGCAGGTCGAATCGGGCAAAATCCTCGCCATCAGCGGCCAATCCGGATGTGGCAAGAGCACGCTGCTCCACATTATGGGCACGCTCGACAAACCCTCGGAAGGCGCCGTACTTTTTCGTGGGGAGGACATTTCGCGCAAGAACGGCGGATTTCTCAACCGGTTGCGTAACCGGGATCTCGGCTTCGTGTTCCAGTTCTACCATCTCCTGCCGGAGTTCACCGCCCTCGAAAACGTCATGGTGCCGGGGCTCAGCAAAGGCCGCAGCCGCGCATCGTGCCAGGCCCGCGCCGAGGAACTCCTCGCCAAGGTCGGCCTCACGGAGCGCCTGCGCCACAAACCCGGCCAGCTCAGCGGCGGCGAACAGCAGCGCGTGGCCATCGCGCGCGCGCTGTTCAATGAACCCGGCGTCGTGCTCGCCGATGAACCGACCGGCAACCTCGACGAGAACACGGGCACCGGCATTGTCGATCTGCTGTGGCGGCTCAATGCGGACGACGGCGTGACCATCGTCATGGTGACGCACGACCTCGACCTCGCGCGCCGCGCGCACACCTGGGCCGTGCTCCACGACGGCGTCGTCGCGCTGCAACCGTCGGCATGACCGCCGCGCGCCCGCCGGCCGTCGCCGCGGCCGGGTTTTTGCTCCTGGCCGTGTTGCCGGGCTGCGTGACGACGTCAGAACGATCGCCGGCCCGTCCGTGGGCGTCAGCCGACGCGTTGTTCCGTTCCGACCCGCGGTGGCTGGGCGCGGACGCGGCGTATTCCGTCCCGCTCGACGGCGAACGCGTGCTCTGGCTCTTCGGCGACACGTTCATCGGCGACGGTAAGACAACGCGCCGCGACGCCGCATTCATCCGCAACAGCGTCGCAATTCAATCCCGACGCGATGTCCGCAAGGCCGATATCTCGTTTCACTGGGGTCGCAGCGGCGAGGCGCCGGACTCCTTTTTCCCCGCCACGACCGACGCCTGGCTCTGGCCCGTGCATGGTGTCTTCCGCAACGACACGCTGACCCTGTTCTTTACCCGCGTCTCGAGCGCGCGGGGCGGGCTCGGATTCAAACTCACGGGCGCTGCCGCGCTTCGCTGCGTCGACATCAGCGGCCCGCCCGAGTCGTGGCGATTCGAGTCGCTCGCCCTGCCCAACACTCCCGGCCCATACGCGTTCGTCTTCGGTGTCGCCGTTCTGGAGGACGGCGGATTTGTCTACGCCTTCTGCGACGCCGAACGGGATGGCCACAAGATCTATCTGTTGCGATGGAGCGTCGAAGATTTCGACTCCGGCCGACTCCCGGCCGCGCAATGGTGGAACGGAACGGAGTTCGTCTATGAGACGGCCCTGCGCGACGGCCCCGCGCTGTTGTTCGACGACGGCGCGACCGAGTTTTCGGTGCACCGGTTGCCGGACGGCCGACTGCTCCAGGTCCAGAGCCTCGGCTTTCCGCAATCGCACATCGGGTATCGCACCGCGCCGCGCCCGGAAGGGCCGTGGTCCACGCCCGAGCGCGTATACCTCCCGCCAGAATCCAAACGCAGCGGCACCCTCGTCTATGCCGCGAAGGCCCACCCTGAACTCATCTCGGACGACATTCTCGTCACCTACGCCGCCAATCATTTCGACGCGGAGGTCCTGCTCCGCGACACGCACTTGTATTACCCGCGGTTTGTGCGCCTGCGGCCGCCGCCGAACTAATCTCCCGCAAAACCCGCTTCGACTTTCCGCTCTCTCGGCGCCTTTGTTACCGCCCCCATGACCCAATCGTCCCTGCTGGACACGCCACGCCGCCCGTGCTATTTTCGCGGGATGCACGAGAGGCGCGGTACGCGCGAACGGGAGACAAATCCGATGAAACGGCTGGCGTGGGCGGGGCTATTGGCGTTGCTGCTGGCGGTCATGCCGGCGGCGGCGGACAAACAGGACTACATGGTGGCGATGCGCGACGGCGTCAAGCTCGCGACAACCGTCTACACGCCGGATGGCGACGGCCCGTGGCCGACGGTCGTCACGCGCACGCCATACAACAAAGGCGGCATGGGCGGCTCCGCGCAACCCTACAACAAGGCGGGTTACGCATTCGTCGTGCAGGACGTCCGCGGCCGGTTCGCCTCCGAGGGCGACTACGTCCCCTTCGAACCCGATCGCGAAGACGGTTACGACACGATCGCATGGATCCACGAACAGGATTTCTGCAACGGCAACATCGGAATCACCGGCGGGTCCGCCATGGGCATCACGGCCAACCTCGCCGCATCGACGAATCCGCCGGGCCTGAAAGCCGCCTACGTCATCGTCGCGCCGCAGAGCTCGTTTCTCGAGTCCACCTTTATCGGCGGCACGTTCAAGGAGTCGATGATCAGCGGCTGGATGGGCGGGCAGGACGCCGGCGACCAGGTCGCGATGCTGCGCGCGCGCGTGAAAATGGACGACGGCTGGCAGCGGACGGACTTCATCCATTACATCGACCAGGTCCGCATTCCGATGTACAACGTCGGCGGGTGGTACGACATTTTCGGCAAGGGCAGCGTCAGCAATTACATGTACCTGCAGGAACACGGCAAGCGCGGCGCGAAGGGCAACCAGAAACTGCTCATGGGGCCCTTCGGCCACGGCAGCCTCAACGGCGACCTCGACTACAGCGACCCGGGCCTCATGCAGCGGCTCAACGACGGCGTGCGCTGGTTCGATTACTGGCTCAAGGGCGAAGACAACGGCATCATGGACGAACCCGCGGTGACGTATTACATGATGGCGTCGGCCCGCAAGGGCGCCCTCTCGGAGAAGAACGGCTACCGCGAATCGGAGTCGTGGCCGCCCAAATCCAAGACCACGCGCTACTACCTGCAGCCCGACCTCGGCCTCTCCACCACCGCGCCCGCTGCAGCCAGTGAACCGCACGTCTATCAGTTCGACCCGAAGAACCCCGTGCCGACGGTCGGCGGCTCGAATCTCATCGGCGAGAAGGGCCCGATGGACCAGCGCGCGGTCGGCGATCGTCAGGACTACCTGCGGTTCCAGACGCCCGTCCTCGATACGGATGTCGCCATCGCCGGTCCCGTGACCGTGGAACTCTACGCCGCGACGGACGGGCCCGACACGGATTTCATGGTCAAGCTCGTCGACGTCTATCCCGACGGTTACGAGGCCGTCATCCTGGACAACCCCATCCGCGCGCGCTTCCGTTACGGCCGCACGGCGGCGGACGAGCAACTGATGACGCCGGGCATCCCGGCGAAATTCGAGATCGACCTGTGGCACACGGCGCAGACCTTTGAGAAGGGCCACCGCATCGCGGTGCACGTCACTTCGAGCAACTTCCCGCGATTCGACGTGAACCCGAACACGGGCGTGCCGTCGATGGAGTCCCGCGTCGCGACGAACTCCATCTTCCACGACCCGCAGCGTCCGAGCGCCATCGTCCTGCCCATCGTCGCCGCGACCCCGGGCGAGGACACGGACGACTAGGTAGCCATATATCAGTTTAAGAGCGTGGCAGGCCTAAGCGAAGTGTGCTTAGGCCTGTCCTTTTTACCCCGAGACGTCCCCATTGTCATTCCCGCGAAGGCGGGAATAACAAAGAGTGGACTTCTCGTTCCCAAGCTCCGCTT
>CAYPNI010000133.1:0-3743 GCA_964411925.1 uncultured Nitrospirales bacterium | reverse complement strand
AAGCTCCGCTTCGGCGCCTCAGTCCGTCCCCGCGGCGCCCACCTTCTTGCGCCGCTCCATCAACTCGCGGAACGTCGTCATCACGATACCCTCTTCCTCGATAACCTTGCGCACCCGCGGATCGAGCATCGCGTTGAGATCGCCCAGGCGCGTGTCGCCGGAACTCGAAATGTGTTCGAAGACCTCCGTCGGCCGCGTGCAGTGCATGATCATCATCGTGACGCCCGGCTTGAGCCCGCGAATCGCCTCGATGTAGTTGTCGGTCTTCTCGGTGGACTTCCACCCGTAACTGCGGTTGTGCAGGTCATCCAGCACCGGCAGCCCGCCGTCCCAAATCATCCGCCCCGTCGAGCGTGCCATCGCCATGCGCTCGGGCGAGTCCCCGCCGATGTAGTGATTGTGCCCGCCCGGAAACATCACCGGGATCTGTTCCTCGATGCCGACCTTGATGTAGCGCTCCATGAACCCGGCCGTCTCGAACAGCGTCCCCATGTGCGAATCCATGTGCGTCGGCTCGAAGCCCATCGTGCGTGCGCGGTCGAGCTGAGCCCGGATCTCGATCTCGACCTCGTCCGCGGTCGCGTTCTTCACCACGAGCGGCACGTTGTCCCACAACGCGCCTTCCTCGTCCACCAGACCCGGCACGGCCGGCTTGCCCGCCACCGGGCCCCACCGGTACACGTCCCATTCAGACGTCATCGTGAGGTGCAGGCCCGCGTCCGCCTTGCTCGTCTTGATCCACCGCACGATGTTCGGCACCCACGGGCACGGCATCATCACACTGAGCGAATTCGCAACGCCCTTCTCGATCGCCTCGATAGTGCCCAGGTCCGAGTCGTACGACATCCCCGCGTCGTCCACGTGAAGAATCAGCGCACGCGTGCCCTTGGGGAAGCCCAACTTTTCAGCATAGGTCGGTTCAGCGTCCTGCGCTACAGACACCGCGGCGCACAACAACGCCATGGCACAGGTGATCAACGTGAGTCGTTTCATGGGGAGTCCTCCGGCCCGAATGAGTTCAGCCGCCGATCCTAGTCAATTGCGGTCCCTGCCGCAAGGCGCCGCCGGATTCCCAATGCACCTCGTGTCGTTATCGTTATCCTCATCGTTATCGTTATCGTTATCGTTATCGTGATCGGATGTTCCTACTCGCCATTCGACGCTGGGCTCGATTACGATGACGATAAGGATAACGATGATGATGACGAGCGCGGCGGCACGGCTTCTGTTTTCCACAGTGCTCGCCACTGCGTGCATCGCACCGCAATCCTACGCCGAGCCACTCCGCGTCGTCTTCGTCTCCGGCTCGTTTCTCTACGATTCAGACGCCGTGCTCGCCGAGTACAAATCGTGGATCGAGACGAACTACGCCGTCACCGTAACGCTCGTCTCCGCGAAGGACTGGGACGACCTGCCCGGACTCGAAGCACTGGACTCGTGCGACGTCGCCCTCTTTTACACGCGCCGACTCAAGATCGACGGCGACCAGTTACAGCGCATCCGGAACTACGTGAGCGCCGGCAAGCCCGTCGTCGCCGTGCGCACCGCGAGCCACGGGTTCGAAAACTGGCCCGAGTTCGACCACGACATTCTCGGCGGCGACTATCAGCGGCACTACCCCGAAGGCCCGGCCATGCAGGTCACTCTCGCCGCGGACCATCCCGCGTTGGCCGGCGTCACGCCGTTCACGTCCACATCCTCGCTCTACCGCAATCCGCGTCTGAACCCGGACTGCACTGTCCTCCTGAACGGGACCTCGCCGGACGGCACGCAGCCGGTGGCGTGGGTGCGCGACCGCAAGCCCGGCCGCGTGTTCTACACGTCGCTCGGCGCCGCGGACGATTTCGCGCAGGACGCGTTCAGGCGGCTCGTGGCGAATGCGCTCTACTGGGCGGCGTCACTGGCCGCGCCGGCGCCCTCGGGCGACGCCGCCGCGGGCACTTCGTCCAGCGACAACAAGTAGGCCACCAGCGCTTCGAATTTTTCCGGCGTCGTCTTGACCGGCGGCATGATCGATAGTGGCTTGAACGCCTTCGGATCTTCGAGCCAGTCGCGCAGGAAAGACTCGTGGATGCGCAGTCCGACGATCGTCAGGTCCGGGCCAATCTCCGCGCCGACACCATCGACCATGTGGCACTTGAAGCATTGCTGTTCCCGGAACACGCGTCGGCCAAGCGCAATATTTCCCCCGTCATCCGCCGGCACTGCATTTGTCACCGATACTTCGGCCGCCGGTGCCGGCGCCGTGGCCAATCCGTACACCGTGAACCCGATTCCGCCCGTCATCAGTACGACGCCCGCCGCCACCACCGCCCGGCGGTGCCGCATCGCGCTGGTCTTCCCGCGATCCAGCCATGGCAACAGCGCCAACCCGGCCGCGAGCGCGGCGGGCAGCCCGAACGCGACCAGCATCTTCTGAAACTCGCCGTGCGTCAGCCGCAACAGCTCGTAATGCGCCAGGAAATACCACTCCGGCCGCGGCGTGTAATTCGTGTCGGACAAGTCCAGCGGCGGCGAATCCGGCCCGCTAGAGATCACGGCCATGAACACGAGTCCAAACAACCCAATCGAAATGGCCACCATGTCGCGGTAAAACTGGCGCGGAAAAAACGGCTCGGACGCGTCCGTCTTGTCGCTTTCCGGCCGCATCGGCCCGTGTCTGCGCAACAGATAGAGGTGCCAGACGACCAGCACGCCGATCAGCGCCGGCAGCACGACGATGTGCAGCGCGTAGAACCGCGTCAACGTCAGCGCGCCGACGGTATCGCCGCCGGTCATCAACTCACGGATCGATCCGCCGATGACCGGCGCAGACGACGCGATCTCGATGCCGACCGTCGCCGCCCAGTAGCCGATCTGGTTGTAGGGCAGCAACTGGCCGGTGAACGAAATGGTGAACACGACGCCGAGCAACACGAGCCCGATCAGCCAGTTCACTTCGCGTGGCGGCCGATACGCACCCGTGAAATAGACGCGGAACAGGTGGACAAGCGCGACGACGATGGCGAATGACGCGCCCCAGTAGTGCAGCGCGCGCACGAACGCGCCGAGTGTCACATGCTGCTCGATCCACGCGATCGACGCGAACGCCGCCTCGGGATGCGGCACGTAATACAGCGCGAGCAGCACGCCCGTGATCATCTGTACCAGCAGGATCGCGCCGACAACGCTACCCAGCGTGTTCCGCCAGCCGACGCTCGCGGGGATGCGCTCGCTCAAAAACGCCGAAAGCACCGCGCGCAACGCCGTGCGCGATTCGAACCACTCAGCAATCCGCCGGGGCATCATTCAGCTCAGTTCCACGCGGACTTCGCCGTCCCGCACTTCGGCCGGAAGTCTCCGCAGCGGACGCGGCGGCGGGCCATCGATCACGCGGCCGTCCGGCGCAAACCGCCCGCCGTGGCACGGGCACTGGAATTGGCCGGCGTCCGCGTTCCACCGGACCGTGCAACCCAGGTGCGTGCACGTGCCCGAGAGGACGAACGGCGCGCCCGATTCGTCAAGCCGCGCGTACACCCGTACGACGCTCTCGCTCGTGTGCCAGCCGTCTTCCACGCGGTTGCGCACGTCGATGCCGCGGTACGAATCGCTCAACGTGTCCAGCCGTCCGAGCGGCACGTCACGCCGGCGCGGCGCCGCGAACAGCGGCGCGGCGGCGAACACGCCCGCGACTGCCGCGGTCGCCACCGTCCAGAATGCCGCAATCGCGCCCGCAATCGCGCCTAGCGCGCCGCGGCGATTCA
>CAYPNI010000132.1:0-10940 GCA_964411925.1 uncultured Nitrospirales bacterium | reverse complement strand
GCCACCGCCGGCATCACGCCTCCGCGAGTTGCGCCGCGCGGTCGGCCGCGATCAGCGCGTCGATGAGTTCCTGGAAGTCGCCTTCCATCACGGTTTCGAGGCGGTAGAGCGTCAGGTTGATCCGGTGATCGGTCACGCGATTCTGCGGGAAGCTATACGTGCGGATGCGCTCGCTGCGGTCGCCGGTGCCCACCTGGCCCTTGCGCTCGGCCGATCGCTTCGCGTCCTCCTCGGCCTGCATGCGCGCGTAGAGCCGCGCTTTGAGGATTTGCAGCGCCTTGGCCTTGTTCTTGTGCTGCGATTTCTCGTCCTGGCAGGTCACCACGAGGCCGGTCGGCTTGTGCGTCACGCGGACGGCCGAGTCCGTCGTGTTGACGCTCTGCCCGCCCGGGCCGGATGAGCGGTAGACGTCCACCGTGATGTCCTTCTCCGCCACCTCGATTTCCACGTCTTCGGCCTCGGGCAGCACGGCGACCGTCACCGCGGACGTGTGAATGCGCCCCTGCGCCTCGGTCTCGGGCACGCGTTGCACGCGGTGCACGCCGCCCTCAAACTTCATCTGGCTGAACACGGCATCGCCCGAGAGCTTGAAAATGATCTCTTTGAAACCCCCCATGCCCGATTCGTGGCTGGAGAGAATCTCGACTCGCCACCCCTTGCCCTCGGCGAAACGGGTGTACGCCCGGTACAAGTCCGCGGCGAAGAGGCTCGCCTCCTCCCCGCCGGTCCCCGCGCGGATCTCGACGATGGTATTTCGCTCGTCGTTAGGATCTTTGGGCAACAGCAGGACCTTGAGCGCTTCCTCGTGTTCGGCGAGTAGCGGCTCAAGCCGCGCCTTTTCCTCGTGCGCCATCGAGCGCAGTTCGGCGTCGGCCGTGTCGCGCAGAAGTTCCTCGGCGCTCGCGAGCTCCGCTTCGTCCCGCTCGAACGCGGCGAACCGCCCGACGAGATCGGAGAGTCCGGCGTGTTTGCGCGCGGCGTCGCGATAGGCGTCGCGGTCGGACGCGACGGCCGGGTCAGCCATGCGATCGCCGAGGCGACGGTGCTCCTCCACAATGCCGAGGAGCTTCTGGCGCATCAGAGGCTCCATGCGGGATTGGGAGAGCTACTTCTTGGAGGTGGTTTTCGCGTACTTCTTGCGGAAGCGCTCGACGCGGCCCTCGGTATCGACGAAGCGCTGCTTGCCCGTGAAGAACGGGTGGCAGTTCGAGCAAATCTCGACGTGGATTTCGGGCTTCGTCGCCCGGGTGTCAATCACATTGCCGCACGCGCACGTGATCTTGCACGCGACGTAGTCTGGATGGCCTTCGCTCTTCACTGGATGGCTCCCTGCGGGACGACGGCCCCGCGATCCCCCTCGGGGAAACGACGGAATATAGCACGCACACGCCGTGGCGCTCAAATTCACGGCAACGCGCGGATCCCCGGCGGCTAGCCCCGGCCTCGCCGTCGCGACGGCCGCGCCGACCATGCGAGCAGTAGCGCGAGCGCGGCCGAAAGTAGGGCCGCCGCCCACGGCCGCAGCGGCACGGTCACGATCGATGCGCCCCCCATGCCGTAGACCGAGAAGTGGTCCGTCTGGAACGAGAGCGTGTTGTTGACCGTGTCCACCACCACGCTCGGCAGGAACTGGGCTTCCACCGGCTCGAACATCGAGGTGCCGGCATTGTAGAGATACGGGATCATCGCGCTCTCGTCCTCGATTAGCGCGATCTCGCCGTCGGTATACGTAATCGTGATCGTGATCGGCGGGAAAAACTGCGTGCCCTCCGGGCCGAAATCGCGGATGACCGGAATCGCGATCTGCGGATCGGGTAGCGCAACCGGAGCGACGGGGTCGATCGGCGTGACAATCGTAATCGACGTCGCCCCGGAACCGTCGGGAAAATTGATGACCTGGTCCTCGGGCAGCACGACTGTGGTCCCGCTCGCGTCCGCGACGGTCACGTCGGCCGTGGTCTGAATCGCGCTGTCGGTCAGCACGAACGGCAGCGGCTCGACGTTCCCGTCGATGACGGCCGTGGTTCCGCCTTCCGGCAGGGGATCGGTCTCGGCGTCAATGTCGTTTGCGGCGACGAGCGTCGTCGCGAAGATGTGCGCGGCGGTCTCGCCCGAGGGCACCGTCACGTAGTGAATGCGGTTGCCGGTCGGAAAGGGGATCGTCGTCCCCTGCGCGTCCGCGCTGACCAGGCGCACGAACCCCGTCCCGTCGCTGTTCGAATAGTTGATGTCCCAGTCGCCGAGCGCCAGCGTGTTGAAGAAGTCGTTGCTTTCGAAGACGTTGTTGTAGTCCTCGCTGGTGAAGACGAGCGATCCGTCGAAGCTGAAGCTTGGCACGGAGACGAAGTTTCCCGTGGCGCTCGCGCGGATCTCCGCGACGCGCGGATCGGTGAACAGGGTCGGGGGAGCCGTGTTCCCTGCGATGATGTCGTTAACGCCGCTCAGCCGGTAGACGTCGCTGATGTCGGGCGTGCCCGTGCCGTTCGACAGCGTAAACACGATGGAATCCCCGTCCCGCGTCGGCACGACGAAGCCCAGCCCCTCGTTGGGGCCGATGGTAAAGTTCGTGATCGCCCGGATGGATCGATTGGAATCGCCCTGGCCGTCTTCCAGCACTGGATAGGCGCGCAGGATGCCAAAGCCGACGAGCTGAAACCCGAACACCCAGTTGTCGCTGGGCATGCGCGTGGTCCCTGTCACGAGATACGTCGAGCCGTTCAGCAAATGGTCCTCAACGAGTACATGAGTGGCCGTGTTGAACAAGTGCCTGAAGCCGGTAAACGCATGGACATCGTCCGCGCACCACACGATGGGACTATAGGAAAACGGCCGATTGTCCGAGGTCAGCCGTTGCCAGCTGGACGGACTGCCGACGTTGACGATGTAGAGGTCCTGTTGCGACAGCGCGAGGTCGATCCCCCAGAACAGCATCTTCGTGCCCGCATTGTTCACTGCGGCGTTCAAAATTCCTCGCCCGCCGGAGGCGACGACGGTTGGCGACCCCGGAGACGCCTTGCCGTCGTGGAAGTCGGCATCGAGCATGTCGCTCGCCGCGCCCAGCGAGTAGGTCACGGTTTGCGCATCCGCGTCGAGCGGTATGAGCGCAATGGTGGCCAGGCAGAGAGTCGCACCCCAACGGAACCGGCGACGCCACGGCATAGTTCTCTCCCTTGCGCAGAGAGTCGAACCTACAGGATGTCGGGCCATTCGTCAAGAGCAGGCGGGGTGTTCAGCCCTTGCGGACGGCGAGGTATTTGTTGAGCGCGTTGAGGTACGCGCGCACGGCCGCTTCGATGATGTCCGTGCTGGCACCGCTGCCGGTGAAGGGGCGCTGATCGAACTGCACGATGACGTGCGCCTCGCCGAGCGCGTCTTTGCCGGGCGACGCTGCGCGAATCTGGAACTGTTCGAGCTTGCCCTGAACGCCCACAATGCGCTCGATGGCCTTGCAGGACGCGTCCACGGGCCCGTCGCCCAGCGCGGACTCCGCGAGGATGTCGTCCTTGCCTTTGCGCAACTCGACCATGGCCTCTTTGTTGGAGAAATTCAGGCGCTCGAGCGAATACGTCTCAAAGGTCTCGTCGCGGATGCTGAGCATCAATATGCGCAGGTCGTCGTCGAAGACTTCTTTTTTCTGGTCGGCGAGTTTGATGAAGCGCTTGTAGAGCTCGGCGATCTCGTCGGAGCCGAGCGTATAGCCCAGTTCCTCGCAGCGCTTGGCCAGGCCCGCGCGGCCCGAGTGTTTGCCGAGCACGAGTTCGCTCTTCGCGCGGCCGACGGATTCCGGCGTCATGATTTCGTAGGTCGTCTGGTTGGCGATCATGCCGTGCTGGTGGATGCCGGACTCGTGCGCGAACGCGTTGCGCCCGACGATGGGCTTGTTGTACGGCACGACGAGGCCCGTCACGTTGCTGAGGACGCGGCTCGAGTTGTAGATCTCCGTCGCCTTGATGCCGGTCTCGTAGGGCAGTTTGTCGTTGCGCGTCCGCATCGCCATTACACACTCTTCGAGCGAGGTGTTCCCCGCGCGCTCGCCAATCCCGTTGATCGTGCACTCGATCTGCCGCGCCCCCCCGCGCACGGCCGCGAGCGCATTGGCGACGGCGAGGCCCAGGTCGTTGTGGTTGTGTGTCGAGAAAACGACGTGGCCGTCCTGCTTCACGTTCGCGATGATGTATTCGAACATCGCCTGGATCTCGGCGGGCGTCGTGTAGCCGACGGTATCGGGGAGATTGATGACGTCCGCACCCGCGTCGATCGCCGCTTGCGTGATTTTGACGAGGAATTTCCAGTCGGAACGCGTCGCGTCCTCCGCGGAAAACTCCACCCGGCCGACAAGGCTTTTCGCGAGTTTGACGGCGCCGGCGGCGTTATCCAGCACCTGCTCCGGCGTCATTTTGAGCTTGTGTTCCATGTGAATCGCGGACGTCGCGATGAACGTGTGCAACGTCGGTTTGTTCGCGCCTTCAATCGCGGCCGCGGCCCGCTCAATGTCGGGCCGGTTGGAACGCGCCAGAGCGGCGATGTACGGCCGGCGCACCTCGCGTGCGACCGCCTGGACGCCCTCGAACTCGTGCTCGGACGCGATCGGGAAGCCCGCCTCGATGACGTCCACGCCAAGCCGCTCGAGCTGGTGCGCGACTTCGAGTTTTTGGTGCGCGTCCATGCTCGCGCCGGGCGATTGCTCGCCGTCGCGCAGGGTCGTGTCGAATATATGGACGTAGTTGCTCATGGATCACGCGGGACCCGCGAAAGTTTGCGGGCACACGAAGCTAACAAAGCGGCGTTTTTCGTTCAACTTAACCATGCCATCGCCGCGATTATGCGCATGAGCGCCGCGGCGCTCTGTTATACTTTTGGGCATGGCGATGGCCAATCCCAAGCAGGCGCGGCGCGTGATTTTGACGGTGCTCTACGAGAGCTACCAGCGCGACCCGATGAATATGATGACGCCGTCGGACATGGCGGACGCGAGCGCGCTGCTGATGGACGACCTCGCGCCGAATTGCCATTACCTGCACGAGCGCGACCTTATCGAGCTCATCATGGGCTACAATCCGCCGCTGTTCGCCGCCGCGCGCATCGCGCCCGAAGGCATCGATCTCTACGAGGATCGGACGCGGTTCGAACGGTTTTTCAGCCAGGGCCCGGGCGCCGGATCGGACGATACGAAAGCGCTCATCCCCCTGCTGATGGCGCTCGCGCTGGAAGCGGAATCGACCCCGCTGGAAGGCCTGCGGCGCGAATGGCTGCTGCGCGACGTGAGCCGCCTGCGCGAGCTCGTCCGCGTGCCGGAGAAGGAATGGGACGCGGACGCGATTGTAAATTCGCTCGGGTGGTTGCGCGGGTTTGCGAAGGACGGCGTCCAGTTGCCGTCGTTGGATGACATCGGCGAGATCGTGCTGCGCCGGTATCGATAGCCGCGCGCGAACGGAGGTTGGGACGCAATGCCGTCTGGGAAAATGGCCGGGAAAGACGCGAAGCACGGGATCGACACGGGAGTGAGAATTCCCGAAGTGGGGTCGTCCGCGCCCGCGTTCGCGCTGCCGTCCCACACTGGCGGGACGGTGAAACTGGCCGGCCTGAAGGGCTCGCCGGTCGTGCTCTATTTCTATCCGAAGGACAACACGTCGGGCTGCACGGTGGAGGCGCAGGAATTCCGCAATCTCGCGTCGAAATTCAAGAAGGCCGGGGTTGCATTATTCGGCGTCAGTCCCGATTCGATCAAGTCGCATTGCGGATTCGCTCAGAAACAGAAACTCAATTTCGATTTGCTTGCCGACGAGGACCATGCCGTCGCGGAGAAGTACGGCGTGTGGGTACAGAAGAGCATGTACGGCCGGAAGTACATGGGCATCCAGCGCGCAACGTTTCTCATCGGTGCGAACGGCAAGATCGCGAGGGTCTGGCCGAAGGTCACGCCCAAGGGGCACGCGGCCGAGGTGCTCGAAGCGGCGGCGACGCTGTAGCGTCTGCACGACGGGAGGCGGCGGGGATCGGCACTCGCGGTGATACGAGGATCACCGGTTGAAGAGATTCCCGCCTTCGCGGGAATGACAAAGGGTGGCGTTCATCGATGGGTTCCTGCCGGTCGTTCCAGGAGACCTCTGATTGTCATTCCCGCGAAGGCGGGAATCTCCCTTCGTCACGAGTGGATTGAACGCGAACTCTGTGGTTCTGATGCGAATTTGGGCTGACCGTGGATCGCGACGAGTTGAGAGTGATCAAAGCCCGACAGACAAGGTGTCTGCGCCGTCAAATCGAAGTCGCTACGGAATCCGCGCCTGCTCTCCGTCGGGCCCCTGGTAAATCTGGCCGGGCGACATGAACGCGCGCCGCTCATCGAAGAAAATCCGCTGGATATCGTTCAGGACGCCCTGCGGTAATTTGTTCGCCTGGATGAGGCCTTCGTAAATCGCCCAGCGATCGCCGTTCTCGCCGTTTACGGTGATCGCGTCGATGTCGCGGCGCCTCGACGACGTGGCCTTCTTGTATTCGTCCGTCACGAGCATCCAGAGGCGGCCGTTCGGGCGTTCCCACGCGTACCCGGCGTCTCGCAGCGCATTGATGAGGCCGATGCGCGCCGCACGCGTGCGCACGGCGAGGCGGATCTCCGGCGTATCGACCACAAGCCCTTCGAGGTTCGTGAGCACGGGTTCCCGGTTTCCGTCGTGCACCTGTCGCTCGATCTCCGCTGCCGCGGCGCGCAACGCCTCCACCGGCGCGCGGCCGCCGCTCGCGGCCTCGCTCTCGGCCGATGGGGAAGGCGCGGGGCCGTTCCCGGCGCACCCGGTGAAGACGGCGAGAAGAAGGACGGCTCCCGCTCCCATGCAGCGACGCCAATGTTCGACAGTGACCCGGTTGGTACTCCTCTTATTGGCCATGGACTTCGTCTCCGATGACGACTCTGTTTTTTCCGAATTGTTTTGCCCTGTACAGCGAGGTATCCGCCGCGCGCAGCAGGTCGTCCGCCCGACGCATCGACTCGGGATCGAACATCGCCACGCCGACGCTGACCGTCACGCGTACGTCTGCACCGAGCGACGGAAACTCCCGCGTGGACACCATCTCGAGCAGGCGGATCGCCTGGTGAATCGCGCCCGCACGGTCGGTGTGCGGCAACAGAATAACGATTTCCTCGCCCCCATATCGCGCGACGATGTCGTTGCGGCGGGTGCTGGCGATCGTGCGCCGTGCGATTTCGTGGAGCACGCCGTCTCCGGCGAGATGGCCGTGGGTATCGTTGATCTGCTTGAAGTCGTCGACGTCCACGAACATGCAGGCAAGGGGCTGGCGGTAGCGTGACGCCCGGCTGATCTCTTCTTCGAGCCGCTGCCTGAAATACGTCCGGTTGTAGAGGCCCGTCAGGCCGTCGATGCGCGCCATGCGCTGCAGGTCCGCGTTCGCCCGGCGCAAGTCTTCGAGGAGGTACGCGCGTTCGAGCGCGTTCGCGGCCGATTCCGCGATGAGCTCGCAAAAGTGGATCTCGCGATCGGTGAAGCTGCGCCCGCGCCGGGCGGCCCGCAACAGGATCGATCCCAGTCGGGACTCGAACAGAATCACCGGCACGACGACGATCGACGTGATGCCGCTCTGCTCGAATTCGCGGGCGAAGGGCGCCGTGCGCGGGTCGGCGGCGACGTCGGGTATGGCCACCGTGCGGCCCGTTTCCACGCACTCGACGAGTTCGGGATACTTGATGAGGTCGAGCGCGTAGTCGCGCAATTGGGCATCCTCGTGCGACGCCAGTACGTGCGCTTCGGCCCGGTCGATGACCATGCGCACGACGGAGCACCGGTCGATGCCGAGCGTTTCGGCGATCTGGTTCGTAAATTCGAAGAGGACTTCCGGCGCGCTGCGCCGCGCGGAGAGCGACTTGAGTATGGTCAGAACGGCGGACAGATCGCGCGAGTCGGCCTGCATGGGCTCCGATTCCACCGGGTTCACGCCCGCCATGCCCCGTGGGCCGACGCGACTGCCGACCGGCTTTGAATCATCCAGCGCGGCCGCCCAGGGTCTCGGGTTCCCAACGCTCGACGATCGTGACCGGGGTTGAGCGGACAACGAGGTCGTAGATTTCTTCCACTTCGCCGTTGTTGAGCCGCGGGCACCCCATGGACGTGTAGTGACCGATGCTTTCGGGCTTGATCGTGCCGTGAATGCCGAGGTCGGTCGGCAGTCCCTCGACTTCGGGGATCAGCGGCATCCAACGCGTGCCGAGTTCGTTCTCGGGCGAGCCGGGCGCGATGGGACCGTAGCCGGGTTTGTACCAGGTCGGGTCCTTGGTCTTGTTGCCGATGCGGTAGCGGCCAAGCGTGGTGTCGTTGCCGGGTTTGCCCAGGCCGACGCGGTACACGGCGAAGATGCCGCTCTTGTCAAGCAGATAAAGCCGCAGGGTCGATCGTTCGATGACGATCTCGAATTCCTTGGGCGTGTACTTGAGGTTCATGTTGATGTGCAGGTTCGCATTTTCGGGAAGGTTGTTCGCGCGGGTGAGCAGCGCCTGCGTCGTGTTGAGCTTCATCCCGATGCCGTAGATGGTGTCGCCGGATTCCACCCGGTAAACCTTGCTTTCCGGCGACATCTCGCGCGAGAAAATGCGCTGCACGTTGACTTTGCCGTACGCGCGCGCCGCCTGAAACCATTCCTCGGTGTGCAGGTCTGCGTCGGCCATGACCTGCTGGTAGACGGCGTACGCTCCATCGAGGTCGCCGGCGGCCTCGCGCTGCCCCGCAAGCGCCAGCAGGGCCGGCGCGCGAAGCGCCGGCGGCGCGGTCTTGCTGACGTCGTCGTATAACGCAAAGGCCTCGTTGATCTTGCCCTCGGCCTCGAGCATCTTCGCGTATTTCAACGCCGCTTGCGGGCGATCCGGACTGGACGGAAACTCCTCCACCGCCCGGCGCAGGTGTTCCGCCGCCGCCGCGGTGTCGCCGCGTTTTTCGTCGAGCTGCGCGCGAAGCATCAGCGCGCGCGGCGCGATCGTCGGGTTCTTGACGCGATCCAGTATCGGTTGAAGGAGCCGTTCGGCTTCGTCGAGGCTGCCGTTCTGCACAAGGCCTTCGGCGCGTTCCAGGTTCTCCAGCGAGGCCGCCTCGACGCGCGCATCGAGCCGCGAGCGGACCTCCTGAGTCACCCGGAGCACGCCCACGCCGATCGCGCCCAGAACGATGAGGACGAAGATGATCTTGAACAGGCTGGTGTCTTTGCGCTTCTTGGGCATGGAATTCGCCCTCCCCCTTCTCGCTACGTTTGACGCAACCGGACAGGCCGGTGGCCTTACGTGAATCCCCCGGGGTCCCCCCTAGGTTCCCCGCGGGGTCAGATGCGCGAACCGGAGATGCGCGATAGATCCAGCAGCACTTCGGTCACGCTCTGGTACCGCTTTTCGGGCGACCGGCGCAGCATTTTCAGAATGATCTTGTCCAGCGCCGGCGGCACGTCGGGATTATACTTCGACGGCGGATCGAAACGGTACTGGCTGCTCACGATTTGCTTCTGAATCTGCTTGGCGTCGGTTCCGGCACAGGGATGGCGGCCGGCAAACAGTTCGTACATCGTGATGCCGAAGGAGAAGATGTCCGAGCGGGCGTCGAGCTTGGCGCTCTTGTTCCGCAACTGTTCCGGCGGCATATAGGCGCGGGTTCCGCCGCCCTCGCGCATGAAACGCGTGCGCCAACTGCTGCTCGATTTGGACAGACCGAAGTCGAAGATTTTCACCTTGCGCTGGTCGCGGGTCAGCATGAAGTTACCGGGCTTGATGTCTCGGTGGACGATCCCGTGCGAATGCAGGTAGTCGAGCCCCATGCACAGCCGGTACATGACCTCGAGCATCTTGCGCATGGTCAGGTCGCGGTCGCGGATGTGCTTGCGCAAGTCGAACCCGTCCACGTACTCCATCAGCAGGCAGCGGCGCATGTGATCGTTGCGATCGCGCGCTTCGATGATTTCCTTGCTGTACCGCACGATGCAGTCGTGATTGAGCTGCGCGGCGATCAGGATTTCGCGGCCGAGGTGGTCGCGGCGGCGGCGCTTGCGCTCGAGGTCGTAGCGGCGGTCGAGCACTTTGATCGCGACGGTCTGATCGCGCTCGCGATCGATCGCCTTGTACACCTTGCCCATGCCGCCCGCGCCGATGGGCTTGATGATCTCGTAGTGGTCGACGTGGGTCAGTTCGAGCTGGTTGTCGTCGTCCTCGCCGAACAGATCGCGCTCATCGAGCGCGGCGACGTCTCCACCCGGGACGGCCACTTTCTTTTTTGAAAACAATCCAAGCATCGTAGAGTTGGCGTGTCTGGCCGGGGCTGCGAATGGGCCCGATCAGGGCTTCCAGTCGCCTCCACCCGCTGGCACCGGCACCTCTCGCAGTATATCACGCAACACGCCTTCCTGAGTTACGCGGCGCAGCCGGCTCTCAGGGTTCAGAATGAGTCGATGCTGCAAGACCGGAAGCGCGAGCGCTTTGATGTCGTCGGGAATAACGTAGCCGCGTCCGAGCACGGCGGCGTAGCTCTGCGACGCGCGGAACAGCGCCATCGACGCGCGCGGACTGGCCCCGAGCGAAAGATGTACGGAGTCGCGCGTTCTGCTAATTATGCGCAACATATACTCGCGCACTTTTTCATGCACGAAGATGTCGCGTACCGACGCCTGCATTTGAATCAGCGTATTCGCATCAGCCACGGGTTTGATCTGCTCGATCGGGTGCGCGACGCGCGTCGTCTCCAGCAGCCGCGCCTCGTCGAGAATGGTCGGATATCCCACGGACATTTTCATCATGAACCGGTCGAGCTGGGCCTCGGGCAGCGGAAAGGTGCCCTCGTGTTCGACCGGGTTCTGCGTCGCGAACACGATGAAGGGCTTCTGAAGCGGGCGCGTGACGCCGTCCACGCTGACCTGGCCCTCGGCCATCGCTTCGAGAAACGCGGACTGCGTGCGCGGGG
>CAYPNI010000131.1:0-11110 GCA_964411925.1 uncultured Nitrospirales bacterium | reverse complement strand
CGGGATGCTGGCGATACTTTGGATGACGTCGATGGCTTTTGGTCAGGAGACTCCGGAGCAGAGGGTAAAACGCGTGCACGCCTCGGCCATCGTGCTCGACACGCATGCGGACACGACGCCGTTCTTCGAAAATCCCGAGTGGGATTTCGCGGCGCGCCACGCCGAGGGCCACGTGGACATCCCGCGGCTGCGCGACGGCGGATACGACGCCGTGTTTTGGTCCATCTACATGGGCCGCACGCCGGGGGACGGAACGGCCGTCAAGACCGCGATACGGCGCATCGACTCCGTTCACGAAATCGTCCGGCGCCATCCGGAGGACCTTATGCTCGCCACAACCGCCGCGGACATCCGGCGCGCCGCGCGGCGAGGGAAAATCGCGTGCCTGATGGGTATCGAGGGCGGACACATCATCGAGGATGATCTCGCGGCCCTGCGCATGTTCCATGAGCTCGGCGCGCGGTACATGACACTGACGCATTCGTTCAATACGAACTGGGCGGACGCGGCGGGAACGGGGGAGACCGTCAACGCGGAACACGGCGGGCTGACCGAGTTCGGCCGCGAGATCGTGCGCGAGATGAACCGGCTCGGGATGATGGTGGACGTGTCGCACGTGGCCGACTCGACGTTCTGGGACGTCATCGAGACGACACAGGCGCCCATCATTGCGTCGCACTCGTCCTGCCGCGCCTTGGCCGACCACCCGCGGAACATGTCCGACGACATGCTGCGCGCGCTCGCGAAGAACCGCGGCGTCATCCAAATCAACTTCTATCCCGGCTACATCGACCCCGCGCGCGTCGAACTGTTCGCGAAACTGCGCCCGCAACTCGATGAACTGACCAAAAAATACGCCGACAACGCCCAGACGCTGGCCGCGGCTCGCCGCGATCTCTTCCGGAAGGTGCTGGCGGACGCGGGGACCTCCCCGGCGAGCTGGGTCGTCGATCACATCGAGCACGTCATCGAAGTTGCCGGCGACGATTACGTCGGCCTCGGTGCGGACTGGGACGGCGTGCCCGAAATGCCGGCAGGCCTCGAGGACGTGACCAAGGTGCCGTGGATCACGGAAGAACTCCTCAGGCGGGGCCACAGCGAGCGCACAGTCAAGAAAGTCATGGGCGGCAACCTGCTGCGCGTGATGCGCGAGACGGAAGCAGCCTCGAAGCAGCTATCGCACGAGTAGTACGGCCAGGGCCAACGGACGGGTTGGTGGCGCAGGCTTCCAGCCTGCGGGGGTTCAGCTATTCGCGAGCGTGCCCGACCCAACTCCAAGGTCGGAAAGAATCGCTGACAAGAATCCCGCGCTACGTTATGAGGAGTGACCTGAAATCCAGTCGATGATTTCCTGATACACCTGTTCGCGGTCGTAGTCCATGTACACATGGTGATCGGACTGATCGAGCAGCGTCATCGTCTTGTCATCTGAGGCGATGTTCGCAAATACGCGTTGCGCTTCCTTCGGCGACGAGGCGGAATCCAGTTTGCCGTGAATCATCAGCACGGGACACGTCAGCATCGCGAGCGTGTCGGGGTCGCGCGCGCGCTGGGCGAGCTTGTCGAGGTGGCGCGCACTGCGCGTGGGCACGTAGCGGTAACTGAGGATCTCCCGCTTCGCCTCGGGCCGCCGGACGCGGATGAAGCTGTCGGACTTGTAGACCCAGTGCACGGCCCACGACGTCAACAGGTTACTCCACTCGACCGGAATCCCGTACCACCAGAAATGCGTGACCTTGAAATGCGGCGCGCCGAGCACGATGCCGTCCAAGTCGGTAAACGTCGCCGAGAGCAGGCAGAGGTCGCTGCCCATCGAATGCCCGACGAGAAACACGTGGTCATGCTGCGCCTTGAGGTCGCGCGCCGCCTTCGCGACATAGTTGAGCATTTCCACTGACGGCGTCTCGGCGAGGTCGAACGGCGTCGTTCCGTGGCCCGGCAGCCGCAGCGCGCGCACGCGGAATCCCGCCGCTGCGAGCCGTCGCGGCAGCTCGCCGAAGTTGTTCTGCGCGCCGAGGAACCCGTGAACAAGAATCACGGCCGTTTTCGCGTCGCGCGGGCCGATGTCGATCTCTTCCGCGCCGCGCAGGACCCCCGTCCGTCGGTTGCGCGGTTGCGCGTCGTCGTGTTGCCGGGCGAAACCGGCGGTCAGCGCGTTGTACGTACCCAACACGACGAACGCTATGGCGAGGGCGACCAGGAATCGCCGGCGCGTTACCGAGCGCCGCGCGCGCCGCGCCTGAACGTCACGCGGATCGCGGCGCATGCATCGGTCGTCCCGGCCTACTCGCCGACATCAAGCTTGCGCGCGAGATCTTTGACGGCCTTGAGGTCCATCTTGCCCGTGCCGAGAATCGGGATCACGTCAACCTTGTAGAACGCTTTCGGTTTGGGAACCCAAAGATTCGGCAGCTCGATTTCGCCCAGCTTGCCCATGAGGTCCTCGAACTCGGCATCGGTCAACGTGTGCAGTACGACGAGGCGCTCGCCTTTGTTCTCGTCCGGCACGCCCGCGACGGCGAGCTTGCGCTCGGCCTCGTTGAGCACTTTGTGCAGCTCGTCCTCGATCTTCGTGTGCGAGACCATCTCGCCGCCGATCTTGCTGAACCGCGCGAGCCGGTCCGTGATCGTGATGAACCCGTCCTCGTCGATCGTCGAAATGTCGCCGGTTTCGTACCAGCCTTCCTGCAGCACCTGCGCCGTCTTCTCCGGCTTGTTGAGGTAGCCGCGCATGACGTTCGGGCCCTTGACCATCAGCAGCCCCGCCGCGCCGTTCTGCAGCACCGCGCGCGTGTCCGGGTCCACGATGCGCACGCTGATGCCCGGCAACGGCAGGCCGATCGAGCCGCGCTTGGTGCCTTTGAGGTAGAACCCCGGCGCGCGCACGTCCGGCAAATTGAGCGAGACGATCGGCGCGCACTCGGTCGTGCCGTAGCCCTCGAGCGGTTCGACGCCGAACTTTTCCTTGAACGCGTCGCGCACGCGCGGCGCGAGCTTCTCCGCGCCGCAGATCACGTGGCGCAGCGTCACCATTTGTTCCGGCGTGCAGCGGCGGATGAAGCCGTGCAGGAACGTTGACGTGCTGAACATGATCGTGCCCTTGTACTTCTGTATCAGCTCGCCGATCGCGCGCGCCTCAAGCGGGTTCGGATGAAACACCGCGCGGAAATGCGGCGCCGTGAGCACCAGCCAGAGCGTCGCCGTGAACCCGAACGAATGGAAAAACGGCAGCATCCCGACGATGCAGTCGCCCTTCTTGTGCGGGAACACCAGCAGCGCCGATTCGATGTTCTTCGCGACGTTGTAGTGCGTCAGCATGACGCCCTTGGGCTCGCCCTCGGAGCCGCTTGAGAACACGACCGTTGCAAGCTCGTTCGCGTCGCGGTTCGGCGGCGCGCCGAGCGAGCGCTCCAGCGCCTTCACCGGGCAGAACAGCGCCAGCAGCAGGCCGACAATGCGGTCCTTCTTCTGGACGCTCTTCATGATGTCTTCCATGTAGACCGCGTCCGCGGGCACCTTCACCGGCATCTGTTCCAGAAACGCGTGCGCGGTGAGCACGTGTTTCATCTTGCACTGTTGTGCCGCCGCCGCGATCGCGGCCTCGGACGCGGTGTAGTTCAGGTTGACGGGCACCTTGCCGAGCAACATGAGTGAAATATTCGCCAGCGTTCCGCCGACCGATTGCGGCAACAGAATGCCGACCATCTCTTCGTCGCGCGTCAGGATCGACTTCAGCTTTCTCCCGAGGATGATCGACCCGGCCAGCGTCTTGATGTGCGACAGCGACCCGCTCCGGCCGTCGGCGATCAGCGAACCGAAGGGGTGCAGCCGCGCCTTGCGAACGAAGCGGCGGTGCAGCATGCGGAATCCGGGCTCGGGGTGCGTATAGGCCTCGGTGCCAAGTTCCTGGATCGCGGCCCGCAGCTCATACGCGTTGCTGTCGGACGGCATCGGCCTGCCGAACCCGGCGGTGATGGTGAACGGCACGTGTTCAGGCCAGCGCCAGGTGAATTTGCCGTCAACGAACCGGAACAGCGTGCCCCAGATATTGTCCACGTGCACGGGGATGATCGGCGCATCGACACCCTTCATGATGCGGTCAAACCCCTTGCGGAACGGCATCATCTGGCCCGATCGCGTGATCTGACCCTCGGCGAATATGCAGACCAGGTCGCCCGACTTGAGCGACTCCGTCGCCGAGCGCAGTGACTGCACCACCTCGCGCGGGCCGCCGCCCGCGGACACCGGAATCGCCCGCATGATGCGCGCGAGCGGCTTGATCCAGGGCACTTCGTATTCGCTGCGGGACATCACGAATCGAATCTTGCGATCGAGTGCGGCGGTGATCACGAGCGCGTCGAGGAACGACGTGTGATTCGCAACCAGGAGCGCGCCGCCCGTCTCAGGAATGTTGGTACGCCCGACGACACGAATCCGGTAAATCGTATTGGCGATCAGCCAGAGCACCGTGCGCAACACGAACACCGGCTGCGCGATCATCAGGTAGCCGCCGAACGCCACCACCGCCGCGGCCGCGAACAGGAAAATCGTCTGTGGGTCGATGCCGATCGCCGTCATCGCCATGAACAGGCCGGCGGCGGTAAACATGCTGATCCACGAACACATGTTCGTAAACGTGAGCAGGCCGCCGCGAATCGCCGCGGGTGCCCGCTGCTGGAGCATCGACGCGACCGGTACGTTGAAACAGCCGCCGGACACCCCCAGCATGAACAGCAGCAAGGTCGCCGTGACAAACGACTCGTCGCTGAACCCGAGCAGCAGCGCCGAGCCGGCCATGCCGAGCGCGCCGATCGGGACCAGGCCCGGCTCGACTCTGCCGTGCGAGAGGTATCCTGCGGCGAACGAACCGACTCCGATGCCCAGCGTGACCGCGGCCAGCATGTAGCTGATCTGCGATTCGATGAGGCCCAGCGTGACGTAGCCGTAGGGAACGAGGTTCATGCTCACGAGCATGGCCATCGCCCAGAAGAACGAGTACGACAACAGCGCGATACCGAGCCAGCGATCGTGCCAGAACGCGGCCGCGTACTTCCCGAGACCGCTGTACGGGTTGAGCGGGACGCGCAGCGTAGGATTGGCCGCGGGCGGGTCGAACATGAAACGCGACGTGACGAATCCTGCCACGGCAAGCGCGATCAGGAACGGAGACGTCCAGAAGACGCCCGGGCCGTCGCCATTCGTGCCGTACAAGCGCACGAAGAGTTCACCGGCCAGCCACGTGCCGGACAGAATCGCGACCATCGTCGTCCCTTGAACGACGCCGTTCGCCCACGAGAGTTTTTCTTCCGGGATCGCCTCGGGAAGAATTCCGTACTTGCACGGCGTGAATAGCGCGCTCTGCGCCGCCATCAGGAACAGAATCCCCCAGAGCAGGTAGGGACTCGCCGTGTAAAACGCCAGGCCCCCGACCGCCATGATCAGGATCTCGAGAAACTTCGAGATCATCGCGATCGACTTCTTCGTCAACCGATCGGAGAGCGCGCCAAACGTCCCCACGAACAGGAAAAACGGCAACGCAAACAGCATCCCGGCGATGCCGCTAATCATCCCGCTCGATTCCGTCGTAGCCTGCGCGCCGCTCGTGCGGACCAACAGGTACACCAGCACCCAGCGGTAGACGTTGTCGCTGAACGCGCCCTGGAACTGCACCGCTACAAACGGCCAGAAGCCGCGATGGAAATCGCTCTTGTCGTACCTTGCGGTCATCGCTCCGAAGTCTCCAACCGGCTACTTCGCTTCCACGGGTACCGCGTCGCGGACGTGGCCCCGGACCGCTTCAAGCGCCCCCATCAACCGGCGGCACTCATCGTCGCTCAAGTCACCGAGCACGTTATGCACTTCACGCCGGTAGGCCGGCTCAACCCGGTTCACCAGCTCACGTCCCGATTCGGTTAGCGCGACGTGGTGGATGCGCCGGTTCTCGGGTACGTCGATCCGTTTCACCCAATTCTTCGACTCGAGTTTGTCTAGGACGGACGTAATACTCGCGCGAGTCACCACGAGTCGCTTGCCCAGTTCGGCCTGCGTGATGTTGCCGTCCGCGAATTTTAGCGCGAACAAGACATTGAACTGCGCTTCCGTCAGTCCGAATCCGCGGAACAACTGCGCGGCCTTCGCGGAGAGCACGGTCGCCGTGCGGACGATATTGAGCACGGTCTCGTGCCGTAAATCTTGAAACGGGGCACGAAGACCGAGTTCTTCCTGCAGTTTCACGGATTGGCCCCCATTCAGGCTTTGCATTCAACCACAGGGAAAGTTTGCCGTCAAGCATTTGTCAAATGAAGTACTTCAATGCGTATAGTCCTACGATCCCCCGGGTTCATGGCGAGTTCCCGTTGTCTCGGGTCCATAATTGCGCAATAATGGGGCAAATCCGAGGTACAGAGCGTTGAAAATCGTCATCGCGGGGGCCTCCGGGCTCATCGGGACGAAACTGATCGCCTACTGGGGCCTCATGGGCCATCAGGTGCGCCGGCTTGTTCGGTCCGCGCCTCTCGAAAACACGGACATCCCCTGGGACCCCAAGGCCGGCCGGCTCTTGCGCTCCCAGATCGAGGGCTTCGACATCGCGGTCTGTCTGTCCGGCGCCGGTATCGCGGACAAGCGCTGGACGCCGGCCCGTAAGGAGGCACTGCGCGAGAGTCGCACCGGGCCGGTTTCGCTGTTGGCGGAGACGCTCGCCGACTGCACTGACAAGCCGGAATGCCTGATATGTGCGAGCGCGTCCGGTTATTACGGAGCGGACCGGGGTTCCGAAGTGCTCACGGAGGACAGCGCCCCGGGCACGGATTTCGTCAGTCGCCTTTGCGTGGACTGGGAAGACGCGGCCCAGCCCGCGCGCGACGCCGGCATTCGAGTGGTAAACGCACGTTTCAGCGTGGTGTTGTCGAAGGATGGCGGGATCCTGGCCAGGCTATTGCCGATGTTCCGGCTCGGTCTCGGAGGCAAACTCGGCGCGGGCAGACAAGTCATGAGTTGGGTCACGCTCGACGATGTACTCAGCGCGATCGACTTCGCGGCGCATTCCGAGGAGATGTACGGCCCGATCAATGTGGGGTCGCCAAACCCCGTGACTAATGCGGAATTCACCAAGGCCCTGGGCCGCGCAGTCCATCGGCCCACCATCGCCCGCGTGCCGGAGTTCGTCTTGCGCAAGATGTTCGGTGAAACTGCAGACCTCGCGCTCGGCAGCAATCGGGTGTTCCCGCGCCGGCTGGAGTCCGCCGGTTTCCGGTTCCGGCATCCGGACATCGGGCCGGCAATTCGGGCCTCGATTCTGTGAACCACCGGCGCAGTGCGTATGGTTAACCCGTCTTGGGCTTAGGCATCCACTTCAGGCACGGGTCTCCCCAAAAACCTGTATTACCCGTCCGCGAATCGGCCATCGAAGCTGGTTTTTCGAGGGAAAGTATCCAAAACACGCCTCCAGTTTCGCCGGTAATCTGTTGTCAGATCGGCAATTGCGCGGTAGAATTCCACAGAAGGGGTTTCACGGGGGAGAACTGAAATGCCTACCTTTGCGTATACCGCGCGTAGCCGGGACGGAAAAGTCCAGCGCGGGACCATGGATGCTCAGAACCGCACGGCTCTGATGCAAGTCCTTCGGGATAAAGGGCTTACACCAGAACAGAAGAGCATCCGCGAGAAGCGCTCTGTGAACCTCTTGGCGGCCATCGGCGCGGGGCGGGTGCGTGCAGCCGAGGTGATGATCTTCACCCGGCAGCTTTCCACAATGGTGAACGCAGGTCTGCCCCTGCTCCAATCGCTGGACATCCTGTCCGAACAGACCGAAGACAAGAACTTCGCCAAGGTCATCAAGGACATCGCCAGCAACGTCGAGGGCGGCGAGACGCTCTCCGACGCGCTCAAACTCTACCCGCGTGTGTTCCCGGATCTGTACGTCAGCATGGTCCGCGCGGGCGAGGTCAGCGGCGACCTGGACGGCGTGCTCATCCGGCTGGCCGACTACATGGAAGCGACGGCCGAACTCAAGCGCAAGGTGCGCGGCGCGATGGTCTATCCGATCGTTTCCCTCACGATCATCATGATGATCGCCGCGGGCTTGATGCTCTTCGTCGTGCCCCAGTTCGAACGAATCTTCACGGAAATGGGCGCGACGCTTCCGGCGCCGACTCAGATCCTGATCAACGTCAGTAATTTCATCCGCAGTTGGAAATCGATCTTCATCGTCGGCGGTGTCGTAGGCGTCGTCGTGGCGTACCGCGTGTACAACGCGACGCCCAGGGGCCGCTATCAGATCGACGGCATCAAGCTGCGCCTGCCGGTGTTCGGCATGTTGATGCGCAAGGTCGCGATCAGCCGTTTCACGCGCACGCTCGCAACGCTGACGCGCGCCGGTGTGGCTATCCTGCAGGCGCTGGAAATCGCCGAGCGGACGTCCGGCAACGAAGTCTTCGCGAAGGCCATTCGCGACGCGGCCGACTGCGTGCGCAACGGTGAGACGCTGGCCGACCCGCTGGCGCGGAACGGCCAGTTCCCGCCGATGGTGACGCGCATGATCGGCGTGGGTGAGAAAACCGGCGCGCTCGAGACGATGCTGGAAAAAATTGCCGACTTCTACGACTCGGAAGTGAAAGCGCTCGTGGAGAGTCTCACGAGCATGCTCGAGCCCATGCTGCTCGTGATGATGGGCGTGATCGTCGGCGGCATCATCATCGGGTTGTTCATGCCGATCCTCAATCTGTCGCAAATCGTGAAGTAACAAAGGGTTAGACTGATGCGGGGACCCTGGAGATGCTCCGGGGTCCCCGATTGTATTGTCAGGCCTAAGTTATTTGCATACAATCACTTAGGTAGTCATCGTCCAGCTAAAGCCGTGCGCCGGTTCTGCCGATAAACTTAGTCGGCGCGCGCACCCTGGGATGATGCGCGCGGCAGCAGTGATAAAGGACGTGCTCGTATGGCCGGTGGATTCTCAGTTGGCGGGCTGATCTCGGGGCTCGATTCCAACAGCATCATTAGTCAGCTCATCGCGATCGAGCGCCAACCGCTTCAGCGGTTGCAGGCGCGCGTCACTTCGTTCGGGTCGCAGCAGACGGCCATTCGTGAACTGCGCACCTCGCTCCTGAGCCTGCGAAATCTCGTCAAAGACTTCCAGCTCGGATCCAAGTTCGCCTCGTTCAAGGCGCCGTCAACCAACGACTCGATCCTCACCGCGACGGCGAACAGCTCGAACCCCATTCCGGGGTCATACTCGATCAACGTGCTCCAACTGGCCAACGCGACGTCGGCGCGCAGCAGCGCGCGGCTCGGCGCGCCGATCAATCCGAACGCGGCCCTTAACAGCAGCGGAATCTCGACCGCGATCACGCCCGGCACCTTCACGGTCAACGGCGTTCAGTTCACCGTGAATCCGGCGTCCTCCACCTTGAACGGCGTGCTGAGCGCGATCAATTCCAGTGCGGCCGGCGTCACGGCGACGTACGACTCCGTTTCGGACAAGGTCGTCTTCGAGAACAGCACGCCGGGCAACACGGCGATCGTCAATTTCGGTGCGACATCGGACACGAGCGACTTACTTTCGATCATCGGCGTCAAGGGCGCCGTCCAGACCACGGGCGTGAATGGTTCGACCGTCGTGACCAGCAACCGCAGTCTCGGCGCGGTGTCCACGTCGTCCGTGCTCAACACCGTCAACTTTGCCGGCGGGGCCATCACCGCGGGGAACTTCCGGATCAACGGCGTGTCTATCACGGTCGACCCGACGACGGATACGCTGAGCAGTGTGTTGTCGCGCATCAACGCTTCCGGCGCAAATGTCACCGCGACGTTCGATTCCTCGACAGACACGATCCGCGTCGTCTCCAAAACGCTCGGCAGCCGCACGATCAGTTTTCAGGCTGGCACGAGCAATTTTCTGTCGGTGACCAATCTCACCGGCGCCGTGCAGACCGCGGGCCAGGACGCCCAGTACACGGTGGACGGCGGACCGGTGCAGACGAGCAATTCGAACGACGTGACCACTGCGGTCACGGGCGTCACCGTGAGCCTGCGCGGCGTCGGCACGGCGAGTATCACGGTCGGGCCCGATGACGAAGCGATCATCGAGACCGTCGAGGAGTTCGTGACGAAATTCAACGAATCCATCGCCAAGCTCAGCGATCTGACGAAGAAGGGCGGCGTGATCGAGAACGACGTCTCCATTCGCAGCGTGGAGTCGTTCCTGCGTTCGAATGTGTTCAATCCCATCGCCGGGCTGGCCGGAGGGATCGAAAGCCTGCGCGACATCGGCATCAGCAGCGGCGCGGCATTCGACCAGACGGCGGTGTTCAAACTGGAACTCGATACCGAAAAGTTGCGGTCGTCAATCCTGGAGAACCGGGCCAGCGTCGAATCGCTCTTCACGAATTCGTCCGATACCGGCATCGCGGACCGATTCTTCGACTTCATCGACGCCGCGACGAGCAGCACGGGCTACCTGAACGAACGCGCACGCGCGGGCGGTTCGATCGATCGGCAGATCGAGAGCCTGAACGACCGCATCGCGGATCTCGAGCGCATCATCGGCCTGCGCGAAGCGCGCCTGCGCCGCCAGTTTCTCGAACTCGAAACAATCACGGCGTCGTTGCAGAGCCAGGGCGCATCGCTGAACGGGCTCGCGCAACAGAGCGGCGGCCTGTTATGACGCGCGCCACTTCGGCCCGACGGGTAGTTCGCGCATGAGCGGCGCAGGTTCCGCGGCGTATCGCCGCGTCGAAATCGAGACCGCTTCGCCGGCCAAGCTCGTTGTTATGCTCTACAACGGGGCGATCAAGAACGCCGAGGAAGCCAAGCAGGCAATCTCCGAGCGCAATCTTGCGCTCGTGCACGAGCGCCTCTTGCGCGCCCAGGAAATCGTGACCGAACTGCGCGGGGCGCTCAACTTTGGCGCGGGTGAAGTCGCGGACAACCTCGACCGCGTCTATGACTACATGCACCGCTTGCTCGTCCAGGCCAACGTTGAGAAGAGCGTCGCGCCGATCGACGAGTGCGTCGCGCACCTGCGCAGCCTGCGCGACGCCTGGGAAGAGGTTTTCCTGCGTGTCGCGCGCGAAGAACAGGCGTCCGCCGGCGCCGCGCACAACCGCCA
>CAYPNI010000130.1:0-11262 GCA_964411925.1 uncultured Nitrospirales bacterium | reverse complement strand
GGTCGAGCGGACACTTCACGCCCTTGGGGATAAACGCAAACGATCCGTCGCTGAACACCGCCGCATTGAGCGCCGCGAAAAAGTTGTCACCCGCCGGCACGACCGAACCAAGGTATTTCTTGATGAGCTCGGGGTGGTTCTCCACCGCCTCGCTAAATGAACAGAAGATGACGCCATGCCGCCCCAGGATGTCCTGGTGCGTCGTCGCGACCGACACGCTGTCGAACACCGCGTCCACCGCCACCCCCGAGAGCCGCTTCTGCTCGTCCAGCGGGATCCCGAGTTTCTCGAACGTCCGCAGGAGTTCCGGATCGACCTCGTCGATGCTCTTGTACTTCACCATGTCCTTCGGCGCGGAGTAATAACTCAGCGCCTGGTAGTCGATCGGATCGTACGTCGCATTGCACCAGTGCGGCTCGGTCATCGTGAGCCAGCTCCGGAACGCCTTCAGCCGCCACTCCGTCATCCACTCCGGCTCGTTCTTCTTCTTCGACAGCGCCCGGACGATTTCCTCGTTCAGCCCCGGCGGGAAGGTGTCCGACTCGATGATCGTTTCCCAGCCGTGCTTGTATTCGCGGTTGGCCAGCTCCGCAGCCTTGCGGTTGCTCTCTTCGACCCGGCTACCTGTGTAGCCTTCGTCGAGCGTGCTGGTTTCTGCTGGATTCATCAAATACTCCCAGTCGTGACCCGGAGACCCTGCCCAAAAAACCCCGAAACACGGGGGAGAGGTGCAATCACACCCAATTCACACGGGACCGGCCCGATACACGGCCTCCGTAAAGCGAAACATGCCCCCGGCAGGGCATATTCCCGCAATAATATCAACCACTTAGGGGGGATTGGAAGGGACCAATCGCTAGAATGTTAAACCCAAGTCTCTCGTGCTCGTCCTGCCACGAAAATCGTCATTCGAGGGTGGCAGGCCTAAGCGGGGTTGAGCTTAGGCCTGTTCCCGGCGTCGCGCGAAGAGATTCGCGTATTCCGCGCGGACCTGCGCGTCTATTGAGTCCATTCCGTCCATCCACCCATCCCGATTACAATCCCGAACTCGACTACGATTCCGCGCGGGTGGGGAGGGTCGCGCTGCCGCGCGACCGATTTTGTGTTTGCCGGCTTGCCGGTCGCACGCCCCCGATTACGATCCCGGTCCCCATTACGAGTACGATTCCCCGCAAGAAACGGGGGAGCCACCGGGGGCAATGCGCAAGGTCAATCTGGGCTGCGGACGCGACTATCGTCCCGGCTGGATCAACGTCGACTTCAACCGGGGCGTCCGCGCCGACCTCTTCTGCACGTTCACCGAGGGCCTGCCTTTCGCGGACAACTCGGTCGACCTCGTCGTGCTCGACAATGTCCTGGAACACGTTCACCGCGATCGCTACTTCGCGTTCCTCGAGGATCTGCACCGCGCATGCAAACCCGGCGCGACGATCCAGGTCTACGTCCCGCACGCCTCCGGCATGTGGGCGCTGAAACATCCCACCCACTACAACTTCTTCGGTATCGGCAGCTTCGCGACCTTCCAGCCCGACCCCCAGTTCAACGGCGAGCGGTACGGCGCCGCGCGGTTCCACGTCCGCCGCGAACGCCTGCTCTTCTTCCACCACAACCTCGTCAACGCCCGCGCGCTCTCCCGCCTGCCCATCAACGGCCTCTTCAACTTCGGCGGCCTCCTCTGGCAGGAACTCATGGAGCGTTTCCAATTCCTCGGCTTCGACGAAATCTACTACGAACTCGAAGTCGCGAAGTGATCCTTAATTCCGAATCACGCCGTTCATCTTCAGTGTAATCTCCTGCGGGCTCGTCCTGAATACGGCCACGTCCAGGTCGCCGTCCGAGTCAAAGTCGCCGTGGAAGTCGAAGTCGATGTTGGACGGATAGCCACCTTCCGCCGGGTCCACATCAAAGTAGAGCGGAGAGTCGAATTCGCCCTGGCCGAGACCGCGCAACACCTGCAACGTGTTTGCGGAAATCGTCACGATGTCCGGCTGCCCGTCCAAATTGAAATCATCGACCACCGAACCCGGCAGTATGCCCACCAAGCTGCGCACGATGGGCGCGAGCGAAAACTGACGCGATCCCGTGCGCCTCAGAACCCAAGAGGTCTTTCGGTTGACAATACTCCCGCGAACGCTCACGTCTGCCACGATGTATGGCACGCCGTCGCCGTCGAGATCTTCGATGGTCACGAACTTCGCGCTGCGATCGCCGCCGAGATTGATCTGTTGTCCGACGTCCACGCTGTTCGATGCGTTGCCATAGTAAATCGTTAACGCCATCGCTCCACCGGGGATACGTTCGAATAGAACGAAGTCATCCCGGTTGTCCGAATCCAGCCGGCCCACGGCAATGACGTAGCGCCGATCGCGGATCGTAAGCGTTTCGCTGAGCGAGGGATTACCGGCGCTGTCTACAGTGTAGATATCCAGCAGCGCCGCGTCGGCGCGACCGGCGAGTAAGCTCGGCCGTCCGTCCCCGTCGAGATCCGCGGCCACCGGCACGGCGATCACGGGTCCTGTGGTGATCTGCACCCCCGGCCCGAATGTCCCGTCACCGTTGCCGAACGCGGCCCACGCTGCTCTTTCCGGAATTTCGCTGCCGAAAGGAAATATCTCGAACTCGCGGCCCACCATGTCGAGCGCGCCATCCCCGTCGAGATCGACCAGGTCCCCGATCAAGCCAACCGGCGGCCCCGAAGCGGTGACCTGGAACGCTACGGTTGAATCTGGCTGGATGAGCGCAGCGATAATCGTGGCGGGACCGGTGACCGGAACCGCTCCTCGACCCGACCCGACACTCGGTGCCAGCAGCAGCACATCCGTCAAACCGTCGTCGTTCAGGTCTCCTATCGCCTTCGACAACGGTAGGATTGAAGACACCCCGGAAGCCTCCGCCGGTAGAGAAGCCGGGACCGATCGCGTAAAGGTTCCGTCACCGTTGGGTAACAGCATCTGAAGCTGCGTAGTTGTTCCGTAAACGAAGTCCATCACGCCATCGCCGTAGATGTCCGCTGCAGTGACCCACTGCGCAGTCACCTCTGGTTCAATCACGGGATCCTTGAAGAACGCGCCACCTCCCAGACCCTCGATGAGCCCACGTCCGTAAATGTCTTTGATGCCGTCACCCGTGAAATCTCCGGTTATCGAACTGAGGACAACGCCCGTGTTCAATTGGATCGGCTCGGGTTCGAACGTGCCGTCACCATTGCCGACGAGCAACAGCGTGCCCTGGGGGCCAAACGGATCGCCGCCATTCACCACGAAATCGGGTAAGCCGTCGCCGGTCACATCGTCCAGCACAGTGGCGCTGGAAGCAACGACGAGCGAGGCTGCCGTTGTGCGAACCTCGTCAAACGTCCCGTCACCTCTACCGAGAAAGCTGATGTACACTGCGGCTTGCCCAGAGAAGAAAATTGGAGGCGCATTCAGCGTCACGATGTCCGGTAAACTGTCACCATTGACATCGCCCACAACGGTTCCGTTGAGAAAACTGAAATCCGCGCTCTCAAGTGGCACCGGCGCGCCGAAGGTCCCGTCGCCGTCGCCGAAAAGCACGGCCAACGTCAGATTGTCAATGAGTGCGACCAGGTCGAGCACGCCGTTCTCGTCAAAGTCCGCGGCCGGACGTGCCAAAAACGGAACGCCTGAAGTGGCGGTGAACGCCGACTCAAACGTCCCGTCGCCGCGATTTATGTACATTCGCACACCATCTTCATTCAGGAATGAACGATCATCAAGCCCAACGGCAAAATCAACATCTCCGTCATTGTCGAAGTCCGCCACGAGTGGCGTGCGCACGCGCGCATCCGTCAGTGAACCGATCTCCACGACGCTGTAAGTCCCGTCTCCATTCCCGAAATAGACCTCAACTTCGAACCGCGCGAAGACCATGTCCATCAGGCCGTCATCGTCGAAGTCCGCGATGCCCGGCGAATCGAGAGCGCGCTGGCCCAATTCCATCGGCTCTCCGAACCCGCCGCCTGGCAGACCTGCGGAGAGAAACGCGCCTTCACCAAAGCCGTCAGGCCGTCGTTCACGCGCCACCATGATCAGGTCTCCGATCCCGTCCTCGCCATAGACGTCCGCAATCGAGAGCATCGCGTACAACGGTGGCACCTGCGAACTATGGAACAACAACCCGCCGCTGAACATCCCATCGCTCGATCGAAAGGAAACCGTTGAGTTCCCGCCTCCGCCACCACCCCCGCCGCAGCCGGCCGCAACCATCGCGGCAATCCAAATCACGTTGGCTGCGCTCAGCCATCGCTGACCCGTAATCATGGCGCACCTCCTGTCCAACCTTTCAGTCTACAGTCCGATTCTCCAGGTAGACAACGCCGTCGGAGGTCGCCGACGTCGCGGCAATGTCCATGTCACCGTCCTCGTCATGATCGCCGAACGCCGCCCGGAACCCAGTGTTCGTCGCGAAGTGATACGGACCCCGAAACATTCCATCGCCCTCGGCAATCGAGACCGACAGCCCGGCGCCGTCCGACATCGCCACAATGTCATCCATCCCGTCGCCGGACAGGTCAACCACGTAGACCTCCGCCGCCGATATCGGGATAAGTCGATGAATGCTGAACTGCTGACTCAGTTGAAAGTGGCCGGTCCCATCGTTCACGAAAATCAACGCGGATACATCGAACACGAGGTTGTTGGCGAATCCGACGATATCGGTGTCTCCGTCGCCATCGACGTCGCCGAGTGCCGCGAAAGGGATGTCGTCGGTCAACGCAAGGTCACCAATCAGTTCAAAGGTTCCATTCGCCCGCGCGCGATACACCAACAATCGAAACGTATTGTCCGAACCGTCGGGCCGCAACAGGGTGACAACATCCGTGCGCCCGTCCCCGGTAAGGTCGCGAACTAACAACAAGCGTGGGAACACCGGAGAAATTCCCCGCACCGCCTGCGTGCGTATTTCGGGCCCGAATGTGCGCGGCGAAATCTGTAGCTGTGAGACCAGTTCGTGGGAGGATTCGTCGTATGTAATTCGGTCGAGAGTGCCATCCCCGTTAATGTCCCCGAGTTCCGGCGGTGCGAACTGGCGAAGTACCTCTGATCCAAGCCGGGTCATCGGCAGGAACTGCATGTTTCCCAGCCCGTACAATGCAAATATCCCGCTCGCGTCCTGGAGCGCGATGTCCACGTGGCCGTCGCCGTCCACCTCGACAAAGTCGAGCTGCCAGTTCGACCCCGGCGCGATGGTGATCGGCGGAATCGCGCGGATGTCGTCCCGCGAATAGGTTCGCCAGATGCGAAGCACGCCCGCCGTATTGTCGAAGTCCTGAAAATCCAGGTCTCCGTCGTCGTCGAGGTCGATGCCGCGCCAATAGCGCACCCCCGGGACAATCTGCCCCGCGTCAAACGTGCCGTCGCCGCGGCCGTAGTGCAACAGCGTCCCCGGACCCATGTCTGTCGCCAGAATGTCCAGGTTCCCGTCGCCGTCGACATCGGGCGCCGAGTTGTTTTCCCCGGTTTCGAATTCCGGAAACAAAAATGATGCGGAAAACGTCAGCGCGCTCTCTTCCAGAAACGTCCCATCGCCGTTGCCGAACAACATCGGAAACAGAATCGACTCATTCGATCGAAGCAGGTCGAGGTGCCCGTCGTGGTTGAAATCTTCCGCCGCGACGATCTCCGACTCGGGCAGCCGAGCCGGCGTCGCGAACGTCCCGTCCCCGTTGCCGAGCGCGATGTAATCCACGCGCGAGGTCCCACCACGCAGGATTCCCTCCGTCGCCGCCAGCACCACATCCAGCCACCCGTCCTCGTTGAAGTCACCCGTTACGGCGACCGCGAAGATCGAGTCCCCAACATTCGGCAGCAGCGTTTCGACGAACGTGGAGTAACTCGCCGTCGCATCGCCCAGTTGCACGCGGATCAGGCAGCGCCCGTCCCCGGCCGGCGGAAACACGAAAATGAAATCCAGGAACCCGTCCCCGTTGAAGTCCGCCGGCTCCGTCCGTGCAAAGCTGTCCGTCGGCGTCTGAATCAGATCCTCAAACGTCCCGTCGCCCCGCGACAGCGCGACGAAGATGGAATCGTCCGCAGTGGTGAATTCGCGTTCTATCAGATCGTCGAAGCCGTCGTTGTTCACATCCGCCACCGCGTCCACCAGTGGAAAAAATGTGCCCGATACGGGCGCCGTACCGATTCGCGTGAACGAGCCGTCTGCCGCGCCGGCGAAAACCAGGATCGACAAACCCGGCTGGGACGCGGACACCAGCAAATCGGCGAAGTCGTCGTCGTTGAACCGTCCGGTCCCGCCCAATGTGACGAATCGAAACTCGCCGTCAAGTCCGAATGCAAGCGGATCGCCAAACGATCCGTCCGGTTGCTGGAAATAGACCACCACGTCGAAGGAGCCGACGGCACCGCGAGACGTCGTAGCGACCGTGCAAGCAACGTCGTTCAGGCCGTCTCCATTGAAGTCCGCAACTCCACCCGGAATTCCCTCGCCCACAAACCGCTGCGGCCCGGTAATCTCCGTCTCCGACCCAAAAGACGCGTACGTCAATTCCTGATCGACGAACGGAAACGAATAGCCCACCGAATCCAGATAGCCGTCGCCGTTGATGTCCTGCCAACGGGAATCGTTGTAGATGCCTAACTGAGCACGGATGAACATCAACGGCCCGGCGCGCAGGGCGGCGGACCCGTCCCCGCCACCTCCGCCACCGGAACAGTCCGCGGCCGACACCGAGATCGATATCGCAAACAGCGCTGCCCGGGTCTGATGAGTCATCACGCCCCTCCCGAGCCCGGTTTCATTGCACCTTCCGATTCTCAAGATAAATCACGGCGTCTTTCGTCGCCGCCGCCGCGGCGATGTCGGTATCACCATCCTCGTCGAAGTCGCCGAACGTCGGAGAATTAGCTGCCGTCGATGAAGGGACCGCAAAATGATACGGACCGCGGAACGTACCGTCGCCCGTGTTCAGCGCCGCCGACAATCCGGTCGCGCTGCTCATCGCAATGATATCGACCAGTCCGTCACCGGAAATGTCCACGAGGTGAAACTCGGCGAATGGATCGAAATGCGCTTCAAACCGATGGCGCTCGTGGAGAGCGCCGGAACCGGTGTTTTCGAATATCACCGCAAACTGGGGTTGGCCGCCGAAGAGGGAAACGGAAACCGTGTAAATAAAGACCACAACATCCGTGTCGTTGTCCGCGTCGATGTCGCATACGCGACCTTCCACTATTTCGCCCTCTATTTGGAGGGATTGATTGATTCGCAACGTCCCGTCCGCCCCGCCGTAATACACCTGCAGCAGCCATTCGCGCGACTGGACGGCCACTAACAACATTACTACCGCGTCCGTTTTCCCGTCGCCGTTCAAGTCCGACCACGCCGGCGGAAAGACCAGCCGTCCGGCGCCGACAGGCGAACTTACAGGGGCATCGAATCCGCGCATTGAATTGGAAAGCTGCACAATCAGTTCACCGTCCTCGGCGCGGACGGAGTCGGGTCGACCGTCGCCGTTGACGTCCGCAAACTGCGGAGTCTCTCCGACACCGAATCCGAAACCGAACTGACGCAGCCCCACCGGCGCCACCGGCTCGAAGCGGACATCGCCCAGGCCGAACGACGCATACGTCGCGACCCCGTCCTCCAGCAGCAAATCCTCTTCACCGTCACCATCGACATCGACATAGTCGAGCCGCCAATCGCCCGGCGGCACGATCGGAATGGGCGGCAGTTCACGCACATCGTCGCGGCCGTACGTCCGATCAATGCGAAGCATTCCCGTCGCCGTGTCGAGCGCTAGATAATCCAGATCGCCGTCGTCGTCGAGATCGATGGGGCGCGACAGGTGGTACTGAGCTTCCGGAGTGCTCCCCGGCGTGAACTGCCCGGCGCCGTCCCCATAGAGCACGGTAGCGTCGCCCGAGCCCCGGTTCCGCGCGTAGACATCCAGGTGCCCGTCCCCGTCGATGTCCGGCGCGTCGGTGAATAAAATGCGCGGGTCCGCCGCTGCTGTGAGCACACGCGGGGTCTCTTCGAGGTACGTCCCATCTCCGTTTCCGAATTTCATCTGGTGCAGAGGTCCGGCGTCGTTTCCGATGATGTCCACGTGCCCGTCGTGATCAAGATCCAGCGCCTGCAACGTCACTCGTACAGGCAGCAGTGCCGGTGCGGCAAACGTCGCGTCGCCGTTGCCGAACAACACGTGATCGGTCTCCGCGTCCATGCCGCGGGCACTCATGTCCCTTCCAGAGACGATCACGTCGGCAATTTCATCCCCGTTGACATCGGTGGTCATCCGAACAAAATCTGCGCCGAAGCCGCTCGGGAACACCTGCTCCACCACCGTCGCGTACGTCGCTTCCGAGTCGCCCAAGTGAATCGTTAAACGATCTGCAAGCGCATCCTCTCCGTGATTTGTCGTGAGGAGATCAAGGAATCCGTCGTCGTTTACGTCTATTGGAACGACGAAGTTAGGTCCGTGCGGTGGTATCGAAATGGTCTCCCCAAACGTGCCATCACCCGTGGCGAGCTTTACATAGAAAGGGAAAAGCGGGTTGTCGGCCGAGTCGCGGCCCACCTGATCGTCCAAACCATCGCCATTCACGTCAACGATCGCCTCGATCCAGTCGGTTACGCCGAGGATCGCGTCGGACTCACCAAGCGGCGTGAATGATCCGTCTCCGTTCCCTCCGTACGCGGTGACGCTATCCACCGGTCCGGATCTCGAGACCAACAAATCGGGGCTCGGCAAGCCGTCAAGTTCGCACACCCACACCTCGAACGATGTGAATATGCCAGTGGGTCTGGCTGGGCCGAATGACCCCGTAGCATCCTGCTCGTGTATAGCGACTTCCCAGTCCCCAATCCCTTCGATCGCCGTGACGATGTCCGGCAATCCATCGCTGTTGAAGTCGGCTGATCCCCACGGGTTCGACGCCGACAGTTTCTCAGGAGCACCAAAGATCTCCGTGGGACTTCCCGGGATGACAAACGCTGCCGGATTCAGGAAGGAGCCGTCGCCATCCAAGCGCCGTGCGAGATAATCGATGTAGCCGTCGCCGTTCGAGTCAAACCACTCGATCGGTTGGCCGTAAATGCGAAGCTGCGCGCGAATGAACATGAGCGGCCCGGCGCGCAGGGCGGCGGATCCGTCCCCGGATCCGCCGCTGCCCCCGCTGCTGCAGCCGGTTAGCGCGGCGCCGCAGAGCACGGCGCCGGCGAGCGAACGAAGCAAAGTGCTCGAACCGTGTCGAACACGTTGGCGTCGAAAGGCGGCACTGCCGTCCATCGCGCACTCCCTCCCCAAGGCGTCGTCGATGCGTAGTAATCGTGAAATACAACGACACAATATTACGTAAACACGAACCTGTCAAGTCGGCATTAATAAGGGAAATTTCCGCCAATTCGAGCTTTCTGGAGCGTCGTCCGGGGCGCCGCGCGCCCTACGCATTCCCCAGAGCGCTGTACAGCCCCGCCTTGAGCTTCCCCAACTCGGGTGACAGATGCACGCGATAAATCTCCGGGTTGCGCAACCGCTTGAACTCGTCCGGGATCGCCGCGATCTGATCGAGCGCCCGCCGCCGGATGGCGTGCACGTCCGCCGGCGGCGATACCGCGCGGCCCGCCTCGAACACCGTCTGCAACATCGACTCCGCGCCCGCCGCGTCGCGGATCGTCGCGGAAACATGCGGCTGGTCGCGCCGCCTGCCGGTGATGGTCCCGCTCTTGGGCCAGTCCTCGTCCGCGCGATACAACACGTCGCCCAGCGGCTCATTACGCGCATTGAAATACCGCACCAGCGACTTCCGCCCCGGGTCCGTAGCCTTGGCGACGTTCGAAGATATTTTCATCTTCGGCTGCCAGGCTCCGCCGTCCAGCGTCGCCACAAGTTTGTAGACGCCGTTCAGCGAGGGGTTGTCATGCGCCGTGATCAACTTCGTCCCCACGCCCCACGCGTTGATTTTCGCGCCCTGCCGTTTCAGGTCCGCGATGAGGTCTTCCTCGAGATCGCTCGACGCGACAATCAGCGGGTCGTCGAATCCCGCCTCGGTCATTTTCCGGTGCGCGATCTTGCTGAGCTTGGCCAGGTCGCCCGAGTCCAGCCGGATCGCCGGCCGCACTCCACTGCCCGCCTCCCGCATCTCGTTGAACACGCGGATCGCATTCGGCACGCCGCTGTCGATCGTGTCGTACGTGTCCACCAGCAGCACCGGGTCGTTCGGATACAGCCGCACGAACGCCCGGAACGAATCCAGCTCGTCGTCAAAACTCATCACCCAGCTGTGCGCGTGCGTCCCGCTCACCGGCACGCCGTACACCTTGCCCGCGAGCACGTTCGATGTCGATTGGCACCCGCCGATGTACGCCGCGCGCGACCCGCTCAGGCCCCCGTCCGGCCCGTGCGCGCGCCGCAGCCCGAACTCGAGCACCGGTTCGCCGTTCGCCGCGAGGCACACCCGCGCCGCCTTCGTAGCGATCAGCGTCTGGTAATTCAGCATGTTCAGCAGCGCCGTCTCGACGAGCTGCGCGTCTGCAATCGGCCCCTCGATCTGCACGACCGGTTCGTGCGGGAACACCAGCGTCCCCTCCGGCGCCGCGCGCACCGTCAGCCGCGGCCGGAAATCCCGCAGGTACTCCAACACCTCGTCGTCGAACTTCCGCAGCGACCGCAGGTAAGCGAGGTCGTCCTCCTGAAACCGGAGGTGCTCGAGATAATCGAGAAACGGCTGCAACCCGGCGCACACCGCGAACCCGGAATCCGGCGGCAGCGACCGGAAGAAATACTCGAAGCACACCTGCTGGTCCGCGCGCGCTTCGCGGACGTACCCCGCGATCATCGTGAGCTGGTAAAAATCCGTCAGCAGCGCGATCCCGTCGCGGCGGTACCAGGACGCGTTGAGGTCCGTCACACCCCAAAATCCTTCGACGTCAGCAGCGCGATGCCCGCCGCCTGCATTTCATCGAGCGCCGCCTGCGCCGACCCCTTCGGATTATCCACCCCGCGGCACGCGTCCGTGATCACCGCCGTCCAGTAGCCCAGCCGCTGCGCATCCAGCGCCGTCTGCTTGACGCAGTAGTCCGTCGCCAGCCCGCAGACGAACACCCGCCGGATGCCCCACGCCTGGAACCGCTCGTGCAGCGTCGTCCCGTCGAACCCGCTGTACGCTTCGCGGTCCGCCTCGGTCCCCTTGCTCACCACCGGCGCCGCCAGCCCCACGTGCAGGTCCCCGTGAAACTCCGCGCCCGGCGTGTCCTGCACGCAATGCTCCGGCCAGCTCCCGTCCA
>CAYPNI010000129.1:0-11326 GCA_964411925.1 uncultured Nitrospirales bacterium | reverse complement strand
AAGCGCAAGATCGACGCCGGCGCGTCGCGCGCGATCACCCAGTTCTTCTTCGACAACTGGACCTACCTGCGGTTCGTCGATGCGGCGCGAAAAGCCGGGATCACGGTACCGATCATCCCAGGCATCATGCCGGTCACGAACTTCACGCAGATGACCAAGTTCGCCCAGATGGCCGGCGCGACGATTCCGCGTTCGATGCCGCCGCTGTTCGAAGGGCTCGAAAACGACGTCGAGACGCGCAAGCTCGTCGCGGCCACGGTCGCCGCCGATCAATGCCAGAAGCTGGCCGAGGCGGGCGTGACGGAGTTCCACTTCTACACGCTGAACCGCGCGGATCTCACGTACGCGCTGTGTCACATCCTCGGTTTGCGTCCCGTCGTGGAGAGGTAGGCGCGCGCCACGTGCCGGGCTGAGCGATCAGCGCTTCCGGCTGCTTCGCCCACGCCTCCGCCCGCGCCGTGGCGCCACCTGTGGCGTCGCCGGTTCATCGAGGTACGGCGACTCGCCGTCGTCGTGCGTGGGCCCGAACAGCTCGCGCGCGGTCCGTTTCTTCTTGCGTGGAACGGCCGATGGTGGCGGCGGTACGGGCGGCGCCGGGTCATCGCCAACCATAGGCCGCAGCAATTCGAGGATCCCCTCGCTGAGGTGCTGTCCGTACGCAAAGAGGTGGCGCGCGCGCGACCGGGCGCCGAGCACCCACGCCAGGAACGGCTTGTCGGCCTTGGCCGTGTTGCAGCGCTTGCACGAAAGCACGAGGTTGTCGCGCCGATCGTAAGCGGACTGGCCGCGGCGCGGCGTGACGTGGTCCAGCGTGAGGGTTCGGGGCGGGTACTTGAGACCGCAGTACGCGCACACCGGGCCGTGCGTCTTGAGCAGCCACGCACGTGTGTCCGCGTACGCCGCGCGCCCGGTCGGTGCCGACGTTTCGCTGACACGCGGTTTTCCTGCGCCGCTGCGGCGGCGACGCCCACGGGAACTGGCCATCGAGAAATGATAGCGCCGCGGTCGCGGCCACGACGAATCGGGCCGGCGCGCCTGGAACGGAGGGGCGACGGGCCGGGCACGGAGAATCCGATTCGCGCTCGCGCGTGGGCGCGCGACAGTCGCCCTGACAACCGCGTTCCGACCACGCACCCTGCGCCCACGCTTGACACCATCCGTTTATCCGGATACACTGATGGACACAACCGAGTCCGTGGCGATTTGGAGGCAAATTGCGGCCACGTAAAACAACCAGCTAAAGCGCCGGCCCGGTGCGCCTCGTCGCCCCGGGTTTTTTTGTGCACTTCCTTCAATTCGCCTTGTCCACACCGACGTCACTCACGCGCGAACAGCGCCTCGCCCTCCTCGAGCCGGAACTCGCCCGCCGCATCGTCGTGCTCGATGGCGGCTACGGCACGGAGATCCAGAAGCTGCGGCTGTCCGAGGCGGACTACCGGGGCGACCGCTTCCGCGACTGGCCCACCGAGCTGCGCGGCAACAACGACCTGCTGGCGCTGACGAAACCGGACGCGATTGCGGCGATTCACACGGCGTACCTCGCGGCCGGCGCCGACATCATCGAGACCAACACCTTCAACTCGACGACCGTCGCACAGGCCGACTACGGCATGGAGGCGATCGTCGGCGAGCTGAACGAGCAGGCGGCCCGGATCGCGCGCACCGCGTGTGACGCGTTCGAGGTCACGGACGGCCGGCCGCGCTGGGTGGCAGGCATCCTCGGCCCGACGAACCGCTCCGCGAGCATCTCGCCGAAAGTCGAGGACGCGGGCTTCCGGAACATCACGTTCGACGAATTGGTCGTCGCGTACCGCGATGCCGCCCGCGCCCTGCTGGCCGGCGGCGCCGACCTGCTCATGGTCGAGACCATCTTCGACACGCTCAATGCGAAGGCAGCCATCTTCGCCATCGAGGCGCTGTTTGATGAACTCGGCGCGCGAGTCCCGGTCATGATCTCGGGAACGATCACCGACGCGAGCGGGCGGACGTTGTCTGGGCAGACGACCGAGGCGTTCTACAACTCGGTGAGCCACCTTCGACCGTTTTCCGTCGGGCTGAACTGCGCGCTCGGCGCCAAGGACCTTCGCGCGTACATCCAGGAGCTGTCGCGGGTGTCGCCGTCGTGGGTCTCGATCCACCCGAATGCCGGACTTCCGAACGAGATGGGCGGGTATGACGAAACGCCCGACTATACCGCCGGCGTACTGCGCGAGTTCGCCCAGGCCGGGTTCGTCAACATCGTGGGCGGCTGCTGTGGCACCACGCCCGCACACATCCGCGCGATTGCCGACGCGGTGCGCGGACTGGCACCGCGCACGCGACCGACGATCACTCCGCGGCTCCGGCTCTCGGGCCTGGAACCGCTGACGATCGGCCCCGACTCGAACTTCGTGAACGTCGGTGAGCGCACGAACGTGACCGGCTCGGCGAAGTTCCGATCGCTGATCCTCGAGGACAAGTACGATGAGGCGCTCGGCGTGGCGCAGCAACAGGTGGAAAACGGCGCCGTCATCATCGACGTGAACTTCGACGAGGCGATGCTCGACGCCGACGCCGCGATGCGAAGGTTCCTCAACCTGGCCGCGGGGGAGCCCGCAATCGCCAAGGCACCGGTGATGGTGGACTCGTCCAAGTGGAAGGTCATCGAGTCGGGGCTCAAGTGCCTGCAGGGCAAGGGCGTCGTCAACTCGATCTCCCTCAAGGAGGGCGAGACGGAGTTCGTGCGCCAGGCGACGCTCGTGCGCCGGTACGGCGCCGCGGTGATCGTGATGGCGTTTGACGAACAGGGCCAGGCCGACACGGTCGAGCGAAAGGTGGCGATCTGCCAGCGCGCGTACCGGATCCTGACGGACCGCGTCGGGTTCGCGCCCGAGGACATCATCTTCGACCCGAACATCTTCGCGGTCGCGACCGGAATCGAAGAGCACAACGACTATGCCGTGGCGTTCATCGAGGCCACACGGCAGATCAAGGCGACGTGTCCGAACGCGCGCGTCTCCGGCGGCGTGAGCAACGTCTCGTTCTCATTCCGCGGCAACAACCCTGTTCGCGAATCGATCCACGCGGTGTTCCTGTACCACGCCGTCGCCGCCGGGATGGACATGGGGATCGTGAACGCGGGCGGGCTGCCTCTCTACTCGGACATCCCTGCCGATCTGCTCGAGCGCGTCGAGGATGTGGTCCTCAACCGCCGGCCCGACGCCACCGAACGCCTCCTCGAGGTCGCCGCGACCGTGAAGGGCGACGCGAGGGCCAAGGGAGCCGACCTGGAATGGCGCAAAGGCCCGGTGCACGAGCGGCTCTCCCACGCGCTCGTCCACGGCATTGCCGACTTCGTCGTCGACGACACGGAAGAGGCGCGCCGGCTGGCCGAGCACCCGATCGAGGTCATCGAAGGCCCGCTGATGGCGGGGATGAACGTGGTCGGCGACCTCTTCGGCAGCGGGAAGATGTTCCTGCCCCAGGTCGTCAAGAGCGCGCGGGTCATGAAGCGGGCCGTGGCCCACCTCATCCCGTACATCGAGGCGGAGCGCGACGCGATGGCCGCGGAAGAAGCGGCGGGGGGCGGCAATGCCGGGGAGGCATCCGGCGGCCGGGGGCGCGGCGCGAAGGGCAAGGTCGTGCTCGCGACCGTGAAGGGCGACGTGCACGACATCGGCAAGAACATCGTGGCCGTGGTGCTGCAGAGCAACAACTACGAGGTCGTGAACCTCGGCGTCATGGTGCCCTGCGCGACGATCCTAGAGACGGCGCGCCGAGAGAACGCCGACATCATCGGGCTGTCAGGACTGATCACGCCCTCGCTCGAGGAAATGGCGTTCATCGCGACGGAAATGGAGCGGGAAAAGATGACGCTGCCGCTCCTCATCGGCGGGGCGACGACGAGCAAGGTGCACACGGCAGTGAAGATCGAGCAGGGCTATTCGGGTCCGGTGATCCACGTGCACGACGCCTCGCGGGCGGTCGGCGTCGCGTCCGCGCTGCTCAATCCAGCGCAGCGCGACGACACGGTTGCCGCAGTGCGCGCGGAGTATGAGGAGATCCGCGTGCGCCGCGCCGAACGGCGGCAGGACGCGCCGCGCCAAACCCTGGCCCAGGCGCGTGCCAACCGCCCGCGCGTGGACTGGAGCGCGAACACGCCGCCGTGTCCGACCTTCCTGGGCGTGCGCACGTTCGACGACTTCGCCCTCGCCGAACTCGTCCCCCGCATCGACTGGACGCCGTTCTTCCAGACCTGGGAGCTCGCCGGCCACTACCCTGCAATCCTCGACGACGCGACCGTGGGCGAAGCGGCGCGCAATCTCTTCCGTGACGGCCAGGCGATGCTCCGGCGGATCGTGGACGAGAAGTGGCTGCACGCGCGCGCCGTGGTGGGGTTCTTTGCGGCGAACAGCGACGACGCCGAGGACATCCACCTCTGGCCTGACGACGCATCGCGCGCGAACGGCGACCCGCCACTCGCGACGATGCACACCCTGCGCCAGCAGATGGTGAAATCCGACGGCCGCCCGAACTTCGCGCTGGCCGACTTTGTCGCGCCGGCCGCGTCAGGCGTGCGCGACTATGTCGGCCTGTTCGCCGTGACCACGGGGATCGGGCTGCCGGAACGCGCCGACGCGTTCGAGGCGGCCAACGACGACTATTCGGCCATCCTGCTCAAGTCGCTCGCCGACCGGCTGGCCGAGGCGTTCGCCGAGCGCCTGCACGAGCGCGTGCGGCGCGAGCTGTGGGCCTACGCCCCCGACGAACATCTCGACAACGCGGCGATCATCCGCGAGCAATACCAGGGGATCCGGCCGGCGCCCGGCTATCCGGCGTGCCCGGATCACACGGAGAAGGCCACCATCTTCCGGCTGCTCGATGCCACCGCCCGTGCCGGGATTTCCCTGACGGAGAGCTTCGCCATGTTGCCGACGTCGGCGGTTTCCGGCAGCTACTTCTGGCGCCCCGAGTCGCGCTACTTCGGCGTCGGGAAGGTGGAGCGTGATCAGGTTGAGTCGTATGCGGCGCGCAAGGGAATCTCGGTGACCGAGGCCGAGCGCTGGCTCTCGCCGAACCTCGGATATGACCGAGCGCTGGCGCGAGAGGGCGTCGCGGGCCGATAATTGGGTATGCCCGCCGCCATCGCAGGATCGGTCAACGCCAATTCCCGCCGCGTGCTCGTCATTGACGACGAGCCGGCCGTCCTGAAGGTGCTGGGGCTCGTGCTCCAGCGGCGCGGATTCAACGTGGATACGATGTCGAGCGCCAAGGACGCGCTCAAGCAGATCCCGCAGCAGAAGTACCACGCGATCCTCTCCGACATCATCATGCCGGAGATGACCGGCGTGGAGTTCCTGCGCGAGCTGCGTCGCCACGACCTCGACGTGCCGGTGATTCTGATGACCGCCGGGCCGACCCTCGACTCGGCGATTGACGCCGTGGAGTACGGCGCCCAGCAATACCTGCTGAAGCCGGTCGAGCCGGACGCGCTCGTCACCGCCGTGGGCCGCGCCGTGGCGCTTGGCGAACTGGCCCGGGCCAAGCGCGAGGCGCTGGCGGGCGGGGCGCGAAAGTCCGTGTCGCTCAATGAGCGCGCCGACCTCGAGGCCGTGCTCAAGCGCGCGTACGAGACGATTCGCATCGCGTTCCAGCCGATCGTGTCGCTCAAGAAGAAGTCCCTCGTCGGATACGAGGCGCTGATGCGCTGCGACGAGACGCTGTTCGCGTCCTACGGCGCGCTCCTTGCGGCCTCGGACCGGGTGGCGTGGCGTCCCATCATGGCGCGCACGATCTACCAGCGTATCGCCGCGGCGTGCACCGAACTGCCCGACGGCGCCTTGCTGTTCGTCAACGTGCATCCGTGGGATGCGCAGGAAGGCCTGCTCACCGGAGCCGAGGCGCCGCTCGAACCACTCGCGCAGAGCATTGTGCTCGAGATCAGCGACCGCACGCCGCCGGCGCAGATCGATGCGCTGGCCAACGGGCTTGCCGCGTTGCGCGGCGCCGGGTACCGGATCGCGGTGGATGACATGGGCACCGGCGCGACCGGCATGCACTCGTACACCAAGCTCGCTCCCGACTTCATCAAGCTCGATCGCGCCCTCACGAGCGGGCTCGACGCCGACCCGGCCCGCACGAAGATGGCGAAGGGCATGTACGCCCTCTGCCGCGAGCTCGGCGTGCCCGTCATTGCCGAAGGCGTGGAAACGCCCGCCGAGCGCGACGCCCTCGCGGCCATCGGCGCCGACCTGGCGCAGGGGCACGCATTCGGCGTGCCGGGCGCGACGTTCTCCGCGCCGAAGTTCTGAGACCTGACGTGGCTGGGGCGTCGATGCAGCCCCTGTCGGTGCTGACCGACGACGAGCGCGCGTTCCAGTCTGCCGTCGCGGCGTTCGCGCAGGGCGAGGTCGCGCCCCGCGTCGCCGCAATGGAGCGTGCCGGCGCGCTCGACCCCGACTTGATCCCGAAGTACTTCGAGATGGGCCTGATGGGGCTGCAGGTGCCCGAGGAGTTCGGCGGGTCGGCCGGCACCGTCATGATGGTCACGATCGCCGTCGAGGAACTCAGCAAGGTGGACGCATCCGCGGCGATCATGGTGGATGTCCAGAACACCCTCGTCGCGTACCCGCTCCTGTCGGCGGCCACGGACGAGCAGAAGCAGCGGCTGCTGCCCGGGCTGTGCGAATCACGGGTCGGCGCCTACGCGTTGAGCGAGGCGACCAGCGGCTCCGACGCGTTCGCGCTGCAGACGCGGGCCGTGCGCCGGGGCGAGGAGTGGGTGCTCACCGGCAGGAAGCTGTGGATCACCAACGGCGCCGAGGCCGAGGTGTTCATCGTGTTCGCGAACGCCGACCCCGACAAGGGCTACAAGGGAATCACGGCGTTCATCGTCGAACGCGGTACGGCGGGGTTCAGCGTCGGCCGGAAGGAAGACAAGCTCGGCATCCGCGCATCGAGCACGTGCGAGCTGATCCTCGACGGCGTGGTCGTTTCCGCATCGAACGTGCTGGGCCCGGTGGGCAAGGGCTACAAGATCGCGATCGAGACGTTGAACGAGGGGCGCATCGGGATCGGCGCGCAGATGATCGGCGTCGCCCAGGGCGCGCTGAGCGCCGCCACCGCATACGTGAAGGAGCGCAACCAGTTCGGCCGCGCCATCGCCGACAACCAGGGCGTGCAGTTCCAGCTGGCCCAGGCCGCGACGGACCTCGAGGCCGCGCGCCTGATGGTGTACAACGCGGCTCGCCTGAGGGATGCCGGCCACGACATCGCGCAGGCGGGGGCCATGGCCAAGCTGCTCTCGTCGCAGGTGTGCGAGCGCGTGACGTCGCTCTGCGTTGAACTCTTTGGCGGATACGGCTACACGAAGGACTATCCGGTCGAGAAGTTCTACCGCGACGCCAAGATCGGCACGATCTACGAGGGAACGAGCAACATGCAGTTGCAGACGATCGCCAAGGGGCTGCTGAGGTAGCCACGGCGTCGCGTCACCCGCCGGTGGCGCACGATGGACCCTGCTCACGCGCGCACGGTGCCCGGGATCACGCCCGAAATCCGTCGCACACACCAGTCGCAGGTGAGCGGGATCACACACTGAACAGAGTGGAACGGCGCGGGTACCGGGGCTCAGGAACCACACGGAGCCCCACATGTTCGCCAGACCCGCGTTCGCGTCCGTACTGCTCGCCCTCTCAGTCGTCGCGTGCAGCGCCGAAGGGCCGGTGTCGCCGCCCACGGCGCCGAACCAACCCGGCGGTGGGCCGGGAACCGGACCATCCGAACCCACCGGTCCGTCGCTGACGTATCGGTACGGCGCCAAGTTCGAGCCGCCCATCGGCCGGGTCGTCCACGGACTCGGGCAGTGGCAGGAGTACAATGTCAAGCACGCTGCGATGCTTCCGGCAGACAAGCAGCCGGCGTCCGAGCTGCTGTTCATCCTGCTCACCGACACGGTGCGCACCTGGAACCCGGCGTTGATCTCGGCGCGGCTCAGCGCGATCGACGGCGCAGGACGCATTCCGCTCGCCGATCTCTCGCTGCGTGGCAACCAGCCGACGCCGGCCGAACTCGCGGCAATGAGCGACAAGCTCTATGCCTCGGACGCCGAGATCGCCCACAGCGCCAAGTGGGACTCGCGAATCGCCGACGTCGCGAACCTGCTCAAGGCGTACAAGAAACCCGTGCTGCTGCGCATCGGCGGCGAGTTCAACGGATCGTGGAACGGCTACCACCCGTGGGACTACCCGCTCGCGTTCCGGAAGATCGTGACGCGCATCCGCGCCGCCGGCGCCGACAACGTGGCGTTCGTGTGGTGCTACGAACCGGCGGCGCCGGGCGATTTCTACGAGCAGAACGCCGCCGGCGCGTGGAAGTGGTATCCCGGCGACGACGTCGTGGACTGGTTCTCGATCGATCTCTTCGCCAGCGGCGACGTGACGCCCGGGGCCGGCGGTCACGGCGGCGGCGTCACGGCGTACAGCCGGACCGTCGCGTTTCTCGACCTGGCCGTCGCGAAGTCCCGGCCGGTCGTGATCGCCGAGAGCTCGCCGTCGCACTTCGACGTCGTCGCGGACGGCCTGAACGCGTGGAATGGCTGGTTCGCGCCGTACTTCGCACTGATCGCGGCGCGGCCGGAGATCTCCTGGTTCGTGTACATCAACTACGACTGGTCGAAGGCGAGCTACTACGCGAACAACGGGTGGAAGAACAACGACATCTCGGCAAATCCGGCGCTGGTCGCCCAGTATGTGGCGGAGGTCTCGAAAGCCAAGTACCTGCATTCGACCGAGCGGTCGCTGCTCAAGGACCACGACAAGTACAAGTGATCTACGCTTGCCACCACCGAACCGGTTACGCAACGTTCGGCATGCGACGCTCCCTGCCGGTCCTGATTTCGCTTGTTGCCGGCGCCTCGTGCGCCGGCGACCTGCCGCCGCTCCCGCCCGTTGACGTTGCCGTACACCGTGACTCGGTGGAGCAATGGCACGTGTTTCGCCAGAATGCCATCTACGGCCCGCGCGGCTGGGCGACGATGGTCGGCCTTTGGTGGCTGAAGCCCGGCGAGTCCACGATTGGCTCGGACTCGTCGAACACGATGGTGTTGCCGGCCGCGATTGCGCCGCCGCGGCTGGGCAGCCTGCACATCTCGGCGGACTCGGCGTGGTTCATCGCGGCCCGCGGCACGACCGTGACGGTTGACACGTCGCCAGCACCGGTGACGACGACCCGTGTCCGGAGCGACCTGCAGCCTGGGGCAACGGTGCTGCGCACGGGGAACCTGATGATTCACTACATCGTGCGGGAGGATCGCGGCACGTTCGTGCACGGGGTGCGCATTCGCGACACGGCGAGCGCGAACCGCGTAGCGCCGCCGCTCCGGTATTTCCCGACAGACATCAAGTGGCGCGTCCAGGCGAAATACAGGCCGAGCGCGAAGCCCGACTCGGTGAGCATCATTGGCGTGCTCGGGATGGAAACGCGGATGTCGCACGAAGGCGACCTCGAGTTCACGCTGGAGGGGCAGAAGCGATCCCTGATGGTGATTCGCGAGCCCGAGGATCACGGGGTGAACCTGTTCGTGATGTTCACCGACTCGACGAACCGGAAGGAGACCTATCCGTCCACCCGGTATGTGTGGGTGACGCCGCCAGACTCGCTCGGCCGCACCGTGATCGACTTCAACAAGGCGTTCAATCCGCCGTGCGCGTTCACGGCATACTCGACGTGCCCGTTTCCCCCGAGGGGCAACCACCTGCCGATCTACGTCACGGCCGGGGAGTGGAACCCGAAGTACGTGGAGAAGCCGTGAGCTGATCGCCCGCCGCCTTGCGGCCTGCAACCGACACGGCGGCGAACACCAGCGTGGACGCGACGAGCGCAACGCCACTCCACGGAACGCCCGATGGGAGGCGGTAGACGCCGAGGAAGCTGAGCGACTCGCCGATCATCGTGATCGCGAGCCCGGTGACGATCGACGCGATGGCGCCGCGGGCCGTTGCGCCAGGCCAGTTGAGCCCGATCGCGAGGGCCGGCACGAGCGTCGACGCAAAAAGCCCGTAGCCGAAGACGCCGAGAAAGGCGACCTGTGCGCCTGGCGCGTTCGCGATCACGGCCGCGCCCACCGCGAGCACGAACGTCGCCACGCGGCCCCGCGTCAGGTCAGCACGGGCATTGCCGGCGGCCGTGCCGGACGCGGCCGTGGCATCCTGCCGGCGTCCGAATGCAGCCGGCAAGTCGTGCATCACCGCTGCGGCGCCCACCGACAGGAACGAATTCACCGTGCTCATGATCGCAGACGCAACGCCGGCAAACACGATGCCGGCGAGCGCAGTGGGGACCGCGGCGATCAGGAACGCCGGCATCGCGTCATCGTTGCGGGCGAGCGGTGGCAACGTGCCCTGCACCACCATTGCCTTCACGGCCACCCCGACAATGAGGTAGAGCAGCAACGACAGGGTCATCGCGACCGTCATCACGAGCGGATACCAGCGGAACTGCGCCGCGTCGCGCGCCATCAGGTACTTGTGCGCGATGTGCGGCTGCGCGAGCGAGCCGACGCCGAACACGAAGAAGAAGCTCAGGGCCGTCATTGCACCGCCCTTGCCCCACGGTCCCAGAAAGTCGGCGTCGCTCGCCACGATGGTTCGGCTGATCTCCGCCAGCCCGCCGCCGGACTGCAGCGCGTACCAGCACGCCGCGACCGACGCCACCGCCATCACGGTGCCCTGAAAGACGTCGGCGTAGACGCCCGCGAGGATACCGCCCGCCACGGTGTAGCCAATCACGATCGCGGCGCCGATCCAGATTCCCGCCGCGAGTCCCGTTCCGAACACCGCGTCGAGCACGTAGCCGAGCGCCAGGAAGTTCGTGGCGATGTAGCCAAGGAGGGCGACGAGAATCCCGATGGCTGACCATCCTTGCGCCGCGCGCGAATCGTAGCGCGCCCCGATCGCCCCGGGAATCGTGATCACACCGTGCGAGCGCGACAGGTCGTGGAGCGGCCGGGCAAGCACCCACGCACCCATCGTATTGGTGAGCGAAGCCGGCAGGACGATGAAGAGGGCCGTCGCGCCAATTCCATAGAAAAGGCCTGGCCCGCCGATGAACGCGAAGCCGGACAGCGTTGCAGCCATTGCCGATACCCCGAGCACGACCGTACCCAACGAGCGGCCGGCCACGAAGAAGTCGGTCGAGGTGCGTGTTCGGCGCGTTGCCCAGGCCGCGATGCCGGCAATGACGACGAAGTACGCCAGCATCGTGGCGACGGTCGTGGCGCCGCCCACGCGCGGCAGTGCGGCGGATTGCAGGAGCGGCAGCACGGCGAACGCGCCCGGCGTCGTCATTC
>CAYPNI010000128.1:0-11334 GCA_964411925.1 uncultured Nitrospirales bacterium | reverse complement strand
CGCGATCAATGGCGATGCCGAGCGCCGCCGTGCGGCGGGCGTCGATCTTCTCCTGCGCAAGCCGATCGACCGCGATCGACAGTTCGTCGGATCGTGCACGGCCCGAGTGCGAGAATGCGACCAACAACGCGCAAAGTGCGCGAGGCCATACGGGATGTGCCCTTCCATCGTTCACCGTTGCCGTTCCTCCATGATGCGGTCGCGCGCGCGGGAGCGCCATCTTAGTTGCTTCGCTTCGCGATTTCATTTCGGCGTCGTTGGAGCCGAAAACCGCGATCCGGGAAGTACGTGACGCAACGGCAGAATGAGCCCGGCGCGGCGGGTCCCAATATTGGGGGTCAGGCAAGCGTCTTGCGGAAGCGGAAGGCGCTGACGAGCAGTACGACGACGGCCATGAGGACGAGCCAGGCGGCCTGGTCCCAGAGCTCGGTGAACCCCGCCCCGCGCAGGATGATGCCGCGCAGAATGCGCAGGAAATACGTGACGGGGATGATCTGGCCGATGTAGTAGATCGGCTGGGGCATGTTTTCCTGCGGGAAGATGAAGCCCGAAAGCAGGATCGACGGCAGCATGATGAGGAAGGCCCACTGCATGGCCTCGACCTGTGACGATGCAATCGTCGAGACGAGTAATCCGAGGCCGAGGGCGGTTATCAGAAACGGGACGGCAAAGAGGGCGAGCAGCGCGAGGCTGCCGGTGACGGAGACGCCGAATACGAACCGCATGAGCAACAGCACGACGCACGTCTCGAACGCGCCGACGATGGAATAGGGTGCAAGCTTGCCGAGCATCAGGCCGAGGCGCGATACCGGCGTCACCATGAGCTGTTCGAGGGTGCCGTTTTCCTTTTCGCGCACGATCGAGAACGCGGTCAGGAAGACCGTGACGAGCTGCATGATGATCCCGACGAGGCCGGGCACCATGAAGCGCGCGGTCTCCATGTCCGGGTTGAACAGGATGCGCGGCCGCGCTTCGACCGGCGGTCGAACGAACTGCGGCACCGTGCTCGCAGCGATTTTCAGGCTGCGGTCCATGGCGATGCCGTTCGAGATGTTGAGCGCCTGCCGCGCGACCGTGGAATCGCTGCCGTCGATGAGCACCTGAAACGTGGCGGCGTCGCCGCGCAAGAGGCGCGCCGTGAAATCGGGCGGTATCTTGATGCCGACCTGCGCGCGGCCGTCCACGATCGCGCCGTTGAGTTCCTCGTCCGATCCCGCCTCTCCGATCACGTCGAAGTAGGTCGTGTTCACGAACGCATCGACGAGGTCCCGCGCGGGTTCCTTGCGGTCGAGGTCGTAGACGACGGTGGGGATGTGCTTGACGTCGAGGTCGATGGCGAACCCGAATATGGTCAGTTGCAGTCCCGGAATCAAGAGCATGAGGAAAAGCGTGCGCGGATCGCGCAGGATGTGGATCGTTTCCTTGTAGAAAATCGAGCCGAATCCCCTAAACATGGGCGGCCTCACGGCGGCGGGTGAGCGTGACGAACACGTCCTCGAGCGTCGGCGGGACCAGGCGGATCTCGGGGTCGTCGAAACCGTGCGCGGCGAGCGCGTCGCGCAGTTCGCTCTCGGAGCCGGTCCGCGCGAGGAGATGCACGGCGTCGCCGAAGATCGTCGCGTCGCGGACCGAGTCCAGTTTTTCCAGCGTCACCATGGCGTCGGCAACACGTCCACACCGGACCTCGTATCGCTCCATGCCCTCCGGACGTAATTCGGGGAGCTTCTTGAGCGTCGCCGGCGTGCCCGAGACGACCAGTTCGCCGTAGTGGATATAACCGACGTGCGTGCAGCGTTCGGCCTCGTCCATGTAGTGCGTCGTGATGAAGAAGTTCACGCCGTCTGCCGAGAGCTCGTAGAGCAGGTCCCAGATGTCGCGGCGCGCGACCGGGTCGATGCCCGCGGTTGGTTCGTCGAGAAAGAGGAGCTTGGGCCGGTGAATGAGCGCGCAGGCGAGCGCTAGGCGTTGCTTCCAGCCGCCGGAGAGATGTCCCGCGCGGCGCTGCCGGTATGGCTCGATGCCGACCGTGCCAATAACGTCCTGCATGCGCGCCGCGCGATCGCCGCGCGGCACGCCGTAGACGCGCGCGTAGAACGAGAGGTTTTCATCCACGGTGAGATCTGGATAGAGGCTGAACCGTTGCGACATATAACCGATCGAACGTTTGATCGATTCGGATTGTGTGGCTGCGTCGAACCCGAGGACTCCAGCGCGGCCTTCGGACGGCGCGAGCAACCCGCACAACATGCGGATGAGGGTCGTCTTGCCGGAGCCGTTCGGGCCGAGGAACCCGTAGATAGCGCCGTCGTCCACGGCGAGATTGACGTGATTGACCGCCGTGACGTCGCCGAAGCGGCGCGTAAGATCTTCTGCGACGATGACAGGCGGCATGAGGACTATTCGCGCGGGAACGATACGGTGCCGGCCATGCCGGGCCGCAGCCGTCCGTCCGCCGAGTCGGTGTGAATCTTGACGGCGAAGACTTGCAGCGCCCGGTCTTCCTCGGTCTGAAGGTTTCGCGGCGTGAACTCGCCGGCGGACGCGATGAACACGATCTCGCCCTCAAACGTCTCGCCGCCGAACGAGTCGGTCGTAAACGAGACGCGGTCGCCGAGATTGAAATGGCCGAGCAACGCGGAGCTCACGTACACCGTCAGATCGAGGTCGTCGGGATCGATGATGCGCGCCGCGGGCCCCGCGGGCACGATGTCGCCCGGCCGCAGATCGAGCGTTTCAACGACGCCCTCGACCGGGGACACGACGGTCATCTCCGCGAGATTGACCTCGGCGCGCTTCACCTGCGCGGCAGCCTGATCGCGTACGGCGGTCGCTGCGGCGAGGTCCTCGGTGCGCGTGCCGTTTTGCAGTTCCTCGAGCTTGGCCAGCGCGGCCTCGTATTGCGACTTTTCGAGGAGAATACGCTCGTCACGCGTGCCGGCGAGCAGCAGTTCGAGTTGTTTTTCCGCCGTTTCGAGCGCGCCGCGCGCCGCTTCCAGCCGGTGGCGCGCCTGGTCCATCGCCGCGAACGGCCCGACCTGCGCCTTGTACAACTCGGATTGCCGGTTGAACTCGGCCTTGGCGTCCTCGAACTCCGCGCGGGCCGACTCGACCACGGCGCGCGACGCGCCGACTTCCTGCGAGCGCGCGCCGGCCAGTGCCTCGTCGTAGCGCGCTTTGGCCGAGGCAGAATTGGCTTCGGCCGCGAGGAGTTCCTCAGCGCGGGGTCCCGCTTCCAGTTTGTCGAGCTGCGCCTGCGCCTGTGCGAGCGCGGCCTGCGCTGCGGCGAGATTGGCCCCGGCCTCGGCGGCGTCGATACGGAGAATCACATCGCCGACGCGTACCCGGTCGCCTTCGTCCACGGGTACATCAACGACCCGGCCGCCGATGCGCGAACCGACGGCGATCGGATGTCCCTCGATTTGTCCCGTGACGCGGACGCTGCCGGCGTCCTGCGAGCAACCCGCGGCGAGAAGCGCGAGCGGCAACGCCAGCCTGACAACGATCGAACCCAGCACACCGGCCTCACTTTTTCGCGAGTTTGTCGAAGAGACCTTTCTCGCGGGTCCAGGCGCTGTCGTAGATCGCCTTCCGGAGGGATTCCATCTCAGCGTCGTCAAACTTCTCGCGGCACTCCGCCGCGAGTGCCTTCCAGGAAAACGTCAAGATCTTTCCGCCGACTACGACCTCAACCGTCGCCGTACGCGCGCGATCGGGCGTGAACAGTTGCACCTCGCCGAGAATGTCCGGGGCTTCGATCGATTTGCAGTCGATGGCCTCGTTCTTGATGCGGACCATGCCCTCGACGAGGATTATGCCCAAGTCCTTGTTCTTGTCGCCCTGCTCGATGAGGAGTTGGGTCCGGCTGGCTTCTTGCGTCTCCGAGAGCCAGAGCAGGGTCTGCACGAACCGCTTGCGGAGCGGTTCCGGTAGTTTGCGCAATAGCGGCGTCTTGAGGATCCGGTCGCGAATCGTCTGAAGTTCCATCTCGCCTCCTGAGCGTGGCAGGCGGCTATCCTACGCGAAGTGCCTGGCCGAGTCAGCCCGGGCGCGCGCCTTGTGCCATTGCCGGGCATCTGCGAAAATGGGCCGGCGGGGGTGCAGGAGCACGAGATGCGCGATCGAGTCACAGCCGTTCCATGACCGATGCAGCGGACGAGCGACCGGCTGGAGGCGTGCGCTGGTTTGGCATGCCGGCGCGCCGAGTGATCATCGCGTTCATGGCACTCTTCGCTGTCGGCACACTCACATATCGGGGTGTTTACCCGCCGGACGAACGGCAATCGCTCCGTCTCGTAATCGGCCGTCCGTACAGCGATTTCGCGTTTTACTTCGGGGCGCCCGCCAAGGAAGAGCCGGACGGTCAGGACGGCTCGATCCTGTCTTACAACGACGTTGCCGTGTCCGGGGACCGCTTCGTCGAGGCCCCGTTCCGGATTTTTGTGGATCGGCACGGGCGAATTTACCGCATTGAGTTCGACTGACCCATTCGCGCCGGAACTTGAGTCCCCGGCTGTTACGGTCGGCGAGACGGTGGTGCCCAGCGTGACGCCCACAACCGACGCGTCCCGCTCAGCGCCCGTGGCCGAGCGAGAGCGCATCGCGACGCTGGATGTCATCCGCGGTATTGCCGTCTGCGGCATCCTGCTGGTAAACATCGAGAGTTTCTCGATGGTGCGCGAGGCGCGATACGATCCCGCGGCGAGCGGCGGCGACGGCGCGATGAATCATCTCGTCTGGCTGGGGACCTTTCTGTTCGCCGACACGAAGTTCATCGCGATCTTCACGGTGCTATTCGGCGCGGGGATTGCCGTGTTCGACGAACGGCGCCGCGAGCGCCGCACGCGTTGGGCGTGGGCCGCGTACTACCGCCGCATGTTGTTTCTGTTGCTCCTCGGCGCCGCGCATGGCCTGTATCTCTGGCGCGGGGACATTCTGTATTTCTATGCGTTCTGGGGGCTCGCGCTGTACTTCGCGCCGCGACTGCCCGCGTGGGTTCTCGCGCCGGCGGGGTTGGCGCTGTTTGCGTGGCACGTGCGCGACTTTGCTCAACAACTCGAAGGCATCGGCGGCACCTATTCGTGGTGGGAACCGGAGATTTTCCGCAGCGGGTGGCACGATCAATACGCGTTTCGCAAACAGATCGAACGGTACTACTTGATCGACGTGCCCATTCAGTTCGCGTCGCACCTGGTGGGTCTCATGTTGTTGGGGATGGCGTCGTACAAGACGGGGTTCCTCGCGGGCCGCGGCCGGCTCGCGGGGTACGTTGTTGTCGCGGCGGCGACGATGAGCGCGGGCACGGTGATGGTGGTGGTGAGCACCAGGCTGACCCGCGGGTTCGAGAGTGAGACGGCGGCGCGCGTGTTCATCTGGGGGAGCCTGCTGCTCTCGTTCGGATACGTCGCGGCGGCGGTCGTGTTGACGCGAACGTTGGGCGAACGGGCGATCGTGCGTGGCCTGGGCGCCACGGGCCGCATGGCGCTGACGAATTACCTGATGCAGACGGTCATCTGCACGACGATTTTCTACGGGTACGGGTTCGGGCTTTATAACGAACTCAGCCGGGTCGGCCAGTTGGCGCTGGTCGTATCCATCTGGACGTTTCAGATCGTGTTTTCAGTTCTGTGGATACGCGTGTTCAGGTTTGGCCCCTGTGAATGGATCTGGCGTACGGTCAGCTACTGGCGTTGGCAGCCGATGCTGCGGCGCGACACACCGCCCGCTGAGCCGATCACGGACTAACTATCGTTCCCTGGAGGGCGAGCGTACTCGCGAGCCGGTGTTACGGAGCGCGCATCGGCTCGCGAGTACGCTCGCCCTCCCGGGAATGCTCACGAGCAATCTCCTTAGCCCGTTTCCCGTCTTTTTTTGTCCGGCGCGCCTCGCGCGGTTGTGTTAGCATAATTATTGACGAAAGGGCGCCGCGCGCGCGTACGTGGAGGTGACCATGCCCAAACCCGTGGATACTCAGGCCCTGCTCTGGTTGCGCGCGCTTCGCAATGAGATGAACGACCTTCGCCGCAATCTCGACTATTGCATCCAAGGCCAAGAAAACGGCCGGCTTCGCCAGAAGGAGTTCGACGATTTTGCGGCACGCATGAGCCGCTTCGCGAAGAAGATCATCATCAGCGTTGAGGGGTCGTATCCGCTCGAGTAGGGACGGCCGCGATTCACCCGTTGGCAACCCCAGCGGCCTCAGTGGTTTCCTTCGTGCTGGCAGCCCGTCCACTTTTCCATGCCGACGTGTTCAGGGCGGCCGAGTTCTTCGACCCAGCCTTCGCGCGACGTGTAGTAACCGAAAACGGTTTTCGTCTTGACGTTCGAGAAGAATGATGCCCCGGGGCGCAGGTCGTCGGCGACGGTCTCGTTGGCATCGCTGATCGGCGTGAGCAGGCGCACCAAGTCGTCCGCACTCGCCTGGGCGAGTCCGTTTCGCGTGGTCTTCTTGCAGTAGGCCTCGAGCCACGCGAGCCCTTCCCGGAACCGCTTTCGCGCATCTTCGCTTTCGACGGACAGTGCAACGTCAATGTACTCGTGCACGCGGGCGTCGCGCGCGCCGGGTGTGTCTGTGCGCGGAATGATGGCCTCGCACACCGCGGCGAGTTGATCGACCTCGGCCTGCGTCAAGACGGCGGGCGTGAAGGATTCACCATCGACGGTCGCGGCTTTCACGATGCGGCCGTCTGTGGCGACACGGAAGACCCAATGCGAACTTGCGTAGGCCGTCACAGCTCCCGCGGCCATCTGCAACATGTTGCGTCGTGTCAGTTCATTGGACATGGCTGGCTCCCGGATCACGCGAGGTTGCCGCGTTTGTGTTCGTCGACCATGTATTCGCACGCGCGTACGGTCAGCGCCATCATCGTCAGCGTCGGGTTTTGACATGCGATGGAGACGAACGCGCTGCCGTCCATGACGAACAGGTTCTTCACGTCGTGGGCCTGGTTCCACTTGTTGAGTACGGAGGTCTTGGGGTCGTTGCCCATCCGCGCGGTGCCACACTCGTGAATGCCGAACCCCGGCGGTGCGGGAATCGTGCTGGTGGTGATTTGCTCCGCACCGGCGGCTTCGAGCATGGCCGCGGCCTGCTCGACGATGTCCTTGACCATGGCCTTCTCGTTGTCTCCGTGTTCACAGTCGATGTGCAACACGGGAATGCCCCACGCGTCGACTTTTTCGTCGTCGAGACGTACGTGGTTCTCCCAGCGCGGCAACATCTCACCGAACCCGAGCAGACTCGCGCGCGAGATATTGCCGTCGCGTACAGCGGCTTTGTAATCCTTGCCGAAGCCTTTCATCGCGTAGGCGTGTTCCCAGACCGTCGCGTTTTCGCCACCCTGGTAGCCGAACCCGCGGATGTACGCGGACTGTTTATCGTTGTGCAGGTTGCGGAACCTCGGGATGTAAATTCCGTTCGGGCGGTTCGCGACTTCGGGTTTGCGGCTGAGTTTGGGGAAGACGCCAAACGCGCCGATCGCGTACATGTGATCCATCACGTAGTGGCCCATGACGCCGCTGGAGTTTCCCAGGCCGCCGGGGTGCCGGTCGTTCGCGGAATTGAACAGGATGCGCGTCGATTCGAGCGCGGATGCGCACAGCACGACGATTTTTCCCTTCACCTCACGCGATTGTTTTGTCGGCGAATCGAAGTAGAACACGCCGTCTGCGAGACCTTCGTCGTTGGTCGTGACGTGGCGCACGACGGCGTTGGTAATCAGTGTCAGTTTCCCGGTGCGTTCCGCGGCGGGCAACGTACTGTTCGTCGAGGTGAAATACGAGTTTGTCGAGCAGCCGCGGTGGCACGGGCCGCAATAGTGGCACGCCGTACGCCCACGGTGGTTCTGCGTGAGTACCGCGCACCGGCCAATCGTGAACGGCCGGTCCATTTTGTTAACCGCGCGTTTCATTTCCAGTTCGCCGCAGGTGAACGCCATCGGCGGGAGGAACTGGCCGTCCGGGAGTTGGTCGTAGCCCTCGTTCGAGCCGCTGACGCCGATCCAGCGCTCGACCTTGTCGTAGTACGGCTCGATGTCGGCGTAGGAAATCGGCCAGTCGTCGCCGTAGCCGTCGCGGCTGGCGGCCTTGAAGTCATAATCGCTCAGGCGATAGCTCTGCCGGCCCCACATGATCGTGCGCCCGCCGACGTGCCGACCGCGCACCCACCAGAACGGTTTTCCGTTCGGCGTCGTCCAGGGATTGTCCACTTCATCGACGAAGAAGTGCGCGTTCGTTTCTTCGCAAGCGTAACAGCGTGCGCTGATTGGGCGCCGTCCCTCGAGCGCGGGCTCGGCCTGTTTGTTGCGGTATTTCATGTCCCACGACCGCGCGTGTTCGCTGTAGTCCGTTGCGGGATCGAGCTTGCGCCCGGCCTCCAGCAGCGCGACGTCCATCCCCGCTTCGCACAGTTCCTTGGCCGCCCAACCGCCCGTCGCGCCGGAGCCGACGATGACGGCGTCGTAGATTTTGTCTGCCATGAGAAACGCCCTCGATGATCTCGCGAATTTACCTTACTGGATTTCGCGCGGGAATGTACAGCGTTCGATGTCGGTCGAGTATTCAGACGGAGAACTCGAAGTTCGATCGCGCGTCGCGCGCGGCCGGGCAGCCGTTGGATATACTCATCGTCATGATCGATCCGCGAAAGCACGACAGATCGGACCGGATGGGATGGGGAACGAAGATCCTCATCGGCCTGTTCGCGCTCGGCGCACTCGTGATGCTCGCGCTCATCGGCCTGGGGTTGATGATGCCGTACCTGATCGATCGCGCGGTCGAGAGATACACCGATTCCGCGCCGATTGCGATGGACTCGAAGACGCTCGCACCGGAGGTCCGTGAGGAGGTCGAGGCGCGTATCGACGCGTTCCGCGAGTCGATCGATGCCGGCGAATCATCGGGGCCGCTGATTCTGACCGAGGAGGAAATCAACGGGCTGCTGGCGGAAGAGGTCGATCCGCGAGACGGGGCCGTGCAGCTCGCGCTTGAGCAGAATCTTGTTCGCGCGTACGTGAGCCTGCCGATCAGGGCCGAACTGCCGCTGGGGCCGTGGTCGCGCGATCTGACCGGGCGCTATCTAAACGGCGTGGCGTCGGTGGAACTGGGCCTGGCGGGCGGGAAACTGGACTACAACATCCGCGAGTTCAACGTGAAGGGCCATCCGCTCCCCGACTACGCGCTGGACGCGCTCGAGCGGGAAGTTGAGCGGACGGGCGCGTTCGACAATCAGGAACTGCGCGACTACGTTCGAAAAGCCCGGGAACTGCGGATCGAACCGGGTCGGATCGTGCTCACGCCGGAGGGATCCTGACCCGCCGGAGCGGGCCTCAAGGATTCTGAACTAAATGCGCGGGCTCAATTCCCGGCGGTGCAGTGACTTCGATGTCCGCGAGCCGGGCGGGCCGCGTAGCATGCTGGACGTATGAACCGAAGTAGTATCCGGCCAGATCCACCGTATACGTATTCACGACGTACCGCTCAAGTATGTCGAGGTTGTAGCTCACGTCGAGGTAGCCGCACGATTCAGGGTCACAGTTGACCACCACCCACACCGATTCGGGAACGTAGGGGACACGGTCGAGCGCGGCCACGATTTCATCCTCGCTCTGGAGGGAGTCCTCCTGGTAATTGTACCGGAGGAATTCCTCGGGTCGCGGAATCGCGATTACCTCATTGATTCCCTTGTAGTGATAACTGAATGGGACTGCGGAGATCGAGGGGAACACCAGAATCGGTTCCTGCGGCCGCTCGTGCGCCTCGATGAGCGTGGTGATTCGATTCCAGTCGCCCGATTTGGCGAGACGCCCGAAGGCGGAGTCGAGAGCAAGAGCAGTGCTCAGCGCCACTATCGTTGTCCATGCGATGAGCACCTTGCGGCGCGAAGCGTCGGACCAAAGGCTAATGACGCCGTACAGGCAGAGGTATGAGGGCAATAAGATGAGCAGGGCGTGACGATCGAGCATCGCGCGCCAACCCAGTTGCCAGGCGACCATGGCCAGCAACATACCCACCGCTGCGGTCATGGCAAGAAGCAGGACTAGCGGCCGGCCAATTTCGCGCCGCCGGGCGAACAGCGTGAAGCTCACTCCGGCCCCGAGAATCCCGGGGACGATCCATCGCAACTTTCCATCCAACGGCAGTCCGCGCGACGGCCACACATAGGCCTGGATCCGTTCGATCATGAGGCGCACCCCGCCGAAGAACGTGAGTCCGAACGGAGTACGCGAGTCGAACGAGCGCGACTGATCGGGAAACGTGAGAACCATCGGCAGGAACGCCAGCCCAACGACGGCCATCATCCCGTAGTACACGAAAATCAGGCGCCAGCGCCGCGTCATCAGCAGTACGAGGCCGTTGGCCAACAACATGAAGCCCAGATAGTAGTAGGTGTAGAGCGCGATCACGCTGACGACGAGGTACGCCGCGCGCGCATATCGCCGGGGCGAGTCCGCCAGGAACCCCTCGATGAACAACCAGACGAGCAAACCGGAGACCAGCAATACGACTGCGGGCGCGCGCATCTCGCTGCCGGCGTATAACACGATCGGATTGACCGCGATTGGCCCTACGACCCATGCGGGATGAATCTTGGGGAGCGCTATCGTGACAACCCGCCACACCACCGCGAGAAACAGGAGCGTGCTCAGCGCGGAGAGCGCCCGCCCCCAGAAAACGGATTCGTTGATGCTCCGCCAGAGCCAGAGGAGGGCGAAATAGAACGGCGGATGCTCCTCAAATCCGATGGCCTGATCAACGGCGTACGCCAAGCTTCGCGACGTCGTCTGCATGGCATAGGACTCATCAATCCACACGTTGAGCGTGTTGCAGAGCCAGAGGCAAACGGCGAAATGGACCGCCATGATAACCGGTACGATGCCGCGTGAGACGCGACTCCGGACCACATCCACCCAAACCCCCTCTCCGGACACACGACAACGGTCCCCGGTGTTGACGGTAGCCGCCCGCGCCAATCCGGAGCCGGTGTCGCCTAAAGTCCCATATTCTAACATACGCGCGCAAGCGACGGTCGATGGAGTCCGGCGTGTTGCATGTGCATCACGCGCCGTGTTGGACGGGAAATCGCGTAGACGGTCGCGAGCCTCTCGGCTGGATCGCTCGACAGACCCTTGGAAGCTTTCTCCTGATCGGGCCGTGGTGCGCGGTTCCGGACTACTGGTTCGCGGCCGGCTGGCCGGGCCGCGTGCAATGTTTCACATAGGCTGCGAAGAAATCGCGCTGTTCTTCCGTGGCGTAGTTGGTGGTTACGAAATTCTCAAGCGCGCCGAGGTTGTGATCGAGCCCCATGTACGAGCAATCGTCCGGATTGCAATTGACGAC
>CAYPNI010000127.1:6757-11616 GCA_964411925.1 uncultured Nitrospirales bacterium | reverse complement strand
AGCGTCCAGGTATCCGGCTCACCGCGGCCTTTCTCCTTCTGGAAGTGGAACAGGCCGGAGTTGTATCGCTCGTCCGCGCGGCTGAAGATCACCTTGAGGCGGTCGTAGACGCGGTCGCCCTCGACCAGTTCACGCAACTGGCCGTATTTCTCGATGCCGCGATCCTCGCAAATGCGCAGAAAGATGATCCGGTCGATCGTCTTCTGCACGGCCTCGTTCAACTCGTGGGTCTGGAGACCCGAATTGCGCAGGTGGATGTTTTTCGCGAGCAGGTCGCGCCAGCGCTCGATCTCCTCGAGGAACGCCTCGTCCACCTCCGCCGTGCCGCGTTTCTTCTTCTTCGACTCGACGTACTTGTCGAACGAACCGCGGAGAATCGCGTCTTTGCTGAAGGTGTCCTGGATCCGGTCCCACTTCTCCCCGTATTCGTCGAACCGGATGTATTCGATGCGGGCCGTGCTGGATTGATCGGACTTCGACGGCTTTACGCGGCAGTCGTACACCGCAAACTCCTCGAAGTCCGTCAGCACGCTGAGCGGGAGCTTGGCGGACCAGGCGTAGCGCCGCAACTGGAACGCGGGCTCGCGTGCGTCTTTCAGCGGTACGGCGGGCTGCTTGGCCTCGACAAAGAATTTCGGCGTTTGCGCGATGCGAAAGCAGTAATCGGGCGCCTTGGTGCTGTCGCCCATCTTGAGGCTGAATTCGTGCAGGACGTCGCGGTACGCCTCGGCGTATCCTTGCGTATTGTGGACGTCCCACCCCAACGCCACAAACATCGGGTCGATGTAATCGACCCGCACCTGCGTCTCGTTGTAATCGCCGCTCTTGTACGAGTCGCGATGCCGGTCGAAATTCTCGACGAGCCGCAGTATGGAGTCAGGGGCCGACATGTGGTTCCTATACGGGAGGGTCGCGCTCCAGCGCGACCGCGACGCGCGATTATGGGCACACGACTGCACTGATACAAGGGAACGGCATCGCGCGGTCCGTCGCCCTCTGCCGGCGGGGTTTCAAGCCGGAGGCTTGGCAGAGATTAGCCGGGGGTTGAGCGAAGCGACACCCCCGGTGGTGTTGGCACCCACATCCGACCCCGGAGGGCGCCGCAGAAAACTGTTCCCGCCTCTGGCACCCCATCCGGGGTGCTGAATCGCCGACGACTCCAACCGGGGGTCTGCGCTGCGCTACGACCCCCGGCTAATATCTGGCAACCCTCCGGGTTGCTCTCGCCGATTTACGATTTCCACGGGGATTGCGGGAACTGAATGGCGCAGCGTCGCTAGTCTAGCCATTCCGCTTTAATGGAATTTCGCAGCCTCGTCAACAGAGTTTGGCTCGTCTTGCAAAACGACTTACGTCGATTCGCCGCCGTGTCGCACTATCGGTCAACTGACTTCACCTTGTCCCGCAACTCGACTTGTGACGCGGCGACTGTCGCGCGAGTGCAACAGTCGCGCACAGGATATGGGAGCCATTTCGTAGACTCGCCGTCGGGTGGCGACTCGCGCGAGGTCGCACCGCCTCCACGCCGAAGCGCGGACCATCTCCGTTCGGAGTTCCGCCTTCAGGCGGCGCATTGGCGACACGCCCCCGCGTAAACGCGGAACTCCGAACGGTGCGGACGGCGGCCGCCGTCGGTATCGACCCGTGGATTTGTCGGCGGGGGGTCGGGCATACTACGTTGGCCCGACGCCGCTGCTGTCTGCGGACGCCTTCGGGCGTTTCATTTCGTCACCCACTTTCGCACAGGAGTCTACGGCGTTGGGCATGATCGACACGCTGGGCCTGGAACAGGCCGGCATCAAGCGGGCGGGCGCCATCATCCGCAATCCCTCGTTCGACGATTTGTATGAGTACGAGACGGACCCGGCGCTGACGGGGTATGAGCGCGGCGTGGTCACGTCGTTTGGCGCGGTGGCGGTGGACACGGGCAAGTTCACGGGCCGGTCGCCGCGGGCGAAGTATTTCGTCGAGGAGCCGGTGTCGAAGGCGCACCTGTGGTGGGCGGCGCCGGGCCGGCGTTCGGACAACAAGCCGATTCCGGTGGAGACGTGGAAGCATCTCAAGAAGCTGGCGGTGGACCAGTTGACGGGCAAGAAGTTGTACGTGGTGGACGGGTTTGCGGGGACGAACCCGGACACGCGGCTGTGCGTGCGGGTGATCTGCGAGGTGGCGTGGCAGGCGCATTTCTGCAAGAACATGTTCATCCGGCCGACGGAGAAGGAGCTCGAGGACTTTACGCCGGACTGGACGATCCTGAATGCGTCGAAGACGGTGTGCAAGGATTTTCAGCAGTATCCGGGGCTGAACGGCGAGGAATTCGTCGCGTTTCACATCGGCGAGCGGATGACGGTCATCGGGGGCACGTGGTACGGCGGCGAGATGAAGAAGGGCATCTTCACGATGATGAACTACTTCCTGCCGCTGAAGGGCGTGGGCGCGTTTCACTGCTCGGCGAATGAGGGCCGGAAGGGCGACACGGCGCTGTTTTTCGGCCTGTCGGGCACGGGCAAGACGACGCTCTCGACGGACCCGCACCGCGCGCTGATCGGCGATGACGAGCACGGCTGGGACGACCAGGGCATCTTCAATTTCGAGGGCGGGTGTTACGCGAAGTGCATCAACCTCTCGTCGGAAGGCGAACCGGAGATTTACGCGGCCATCCGCCGCAATGCGCTGCTCGAGAATGTCGTGGTGGACAAGGACGGCGGCGTGGACTTCGCGAGCAGCGCGAAGACGGAGAACACGCGCGTCTCGTATCCCATCGAGCACATCGACAACATCAAGCGGCCCGTGTCCAAGGGCGGGCATCCCAAGACGATCATCTTTCTGACCTGCGACGCGTTCGGCGTGTTGCCGCCGGTCTGCCGGCTGACGCGCGACCAGGCGATGTACCAGTATCTCGCGGGTTACACGGCCAAGGTCGCCGGCACGGAAGTCGGCGTGACGGAGCCGAAGGCCGCGTTCTCCGCGTGTTTCGGCGCGCCGTTCCTCGCGCTGCACCCGACGGCGTATTCGTCCATCCTCGGCAAGAAGATGGACCAGCACGGCAGCCGGGCGTACCTCGTGAATACGGGGTGGTCGGGCGGCGGCTACGGCGTGGGCAAGCGCATGAGCCTCAAGGCGACGCGCGCGATCATCACCGCGATCTTCGAAGGCAAGCTCGACGGCGCGCCCTGCGCGACGCTGCCGCTGTTCGGCCTGCAGTACCCCACGAGCGTGCCCGGCGTGGACCCCGCGATCCTGAACCCCCGCGCTACCTGGGCCAATCCCGCCGAGTACGACGCCGCCGCGAAAAAACTCGCCGGCATGTTCATCGAAGCCTTCAAAGGCTTCACCGACAACGACGAAGGCAAACGCCTCGAGACTGCAGGACCCAAGCTCTGAGTGGGAGGGTCGCGCTCCCGCGCGACGGCGGCGCTCCGGATCAGATCCGACGCTTGCCCACGTCGGAGAGGTGGACGCGCAGCGAGTCGCAGTCCTGGAACCGCTTCTTCGGGTCCTTGTCCATTAGGCGCATGATGATGTCGCCGACAACGCGCGGGCATTGTTCGTTCGCGACGGTCGGATGCAGCGGGATTTCGTTCAGGTGCGCGTGGTAGAGCTTGGGCAGCGAATCCACCTGGAATGGCAACTTGCGCGTGAATAGGAAGTAGAGCACGCCGCCGAGCGAGTACATGTCCGAGAGTTTGGTCGCGGGTTTCTTCTTGATGAGTTCCGGCGCGACGTACATCGGCGTGATCTGCTCGGTCTTGCCGCGGTCGAGAAAGTTCAGGAGGCGGCCCGTGCCGCCCAGCGAGAAGTCGCAGAGCTTGGCCTGGCCCTTGCGCGTGAAGAGGACGTTGCCCGGCTTGAGATCGTGGTGCATCAGGCCCTGATCGTGCAGATAGCCGAGCCCGTTCACGATTTGCACCGTGATGACGAGCATCTCGTCGGAGTTGTACGGCCGGTTCGTGACGTACCACTGCAGGTCCGGGCCGTCCACGAATTCCTGCACGAGCATCGTGCCCTCTTCGCCGGACACGAAATCGAGCATCTTCACGACGTTGGGGTGATCGAGTTTCTTGAACTTTTTCGCCGTGCGCTTGAGGTCCGCTTCGTGCCAGCGGTTTCGGAAGAAGTTCGCGTGGAACAACTTGAGCGCTACCGTGTCGCCCGACTCAGGGTCGATGGCGCGGTAGACCGTGCCCGTGCCGCCGCGGCCGACGATCGCCTGCAGGCGGTATTTGTAGAGCGTGGGCCTGTCCGGCTTTTTGGGATATTCAGCCATCGCGCGCGGCCTATTCCTCGTCGAGATCGAGGTCGAGTTCGGGTGCGTCGCCCCAGAGTCCGCCGAGATCGTAGAAATCGTACGCGGTTTCGCGGAACATGTGAAGCATGATGGTACCGAAGTCCAGCACGAGCCAGTTGCTCGAGAATTCACCCTCGGCGTGGAGCGGCAGCACGCCGATCTCCGCCATCTCGCCGCGCACGCCCTTGTAGAGCGCCTTGAGCTGCGGCTCGTTCGCGACGGTGCACAGGACGATGCAGTCGGTCAGCACGGTGAGCTCGCGCACGTCGTACCCGACGATGTTTTTCGCCTTGTACTCCTGCGCGATGGACGCGATCCGGCGCGCGTTGGGCAGGAAGTCCGGCTGATCCTTCGCGGCGCGTTTGACCATGCTCGCCATCGCTCAACCTTCCGCCAGCAGCTTGTCGAGCAGCTCATTGACTACTTTCGGGTTGCCCTTGCCCTGCGTCGCCTTCATTACCTGGCCCACGAGGAACCCTTTCGCTTTGGCCTTGCCGCCGCGCACGTCCTCGACCGGCCCGGGATGCAGCTTGAGCACGTCGCGGATGGCGGACTCGAGCGCGGACGTATC
>CAYPNI010000127.1:2617-6657 GCA_964411925.1 uncultured Nitrospirales bacterium | reverse complement strand
TTGAAGCGCAACATCCGCGCGCGGGGCAATTCCGGCAACTTTTCGTGGATCCGGCGTTCCCATGCTTCATCAACGACAATCGGGACCAAATCGGGCTCCGGGAAATAGCGATAATCGTGCGCGGATTCCTTCGCGCGCTGGGATTCCGTGGTGCCGCGGTCGGCGTTCCAGCCGCGGGTTTCCTGGACGACGGTTCCGCCTTCACGCAACACTTTGGCCTGGCGTTTGATTTCGAACTCGATGGCCTTCTGGACACCGCTGAACGACGCGACGTTCTTGACCTCGGTCTTGACGCCGAGTTCTCTCGCGCCTTTCGGCCGCAGGCTGATGTTCGGCTCGGCGCGCAGCGAGCCTTCCTCCATATTGCAGTCGCTCACGCCGAGATACTCGAGGATGCGCTTGAGCTGGATGAGGTAGGCGTACGCTTCCTCCCCGGAGTGAATGTCCGGTTCGGTCACGATTTCGAGGAGCGACACGCCCGCGCGGTTGAAATCAACGCCGCTCGCGCCGCCGGAGAGCGTGTGTGTATTGCGCGCGGTGTCCTCCTCCATATGCGCGCGGCGAATGCGCACGCGCTTGACGCCGCCGGCGACATCAAAATCGAGATAGCCGTCGTGGCACAGGGGCAGATCGTACTGGCTGATTTGATAGTTCTTCGACTGGTCGGGATAGAAATAGTTCTTGCGGTCCATCTTCGACCAGCGCGCGATTTTGCAGTTGAGTGCGAGCCCGACGGCGACCGACGCCTCGACCATCGCCTTGTTCAGCGCCGGCAAGACACCGGGCATGCCGAGGCAGATCGGGCAGACGTTCGTGTTCGGCGGTGCATGGAAATCGTTCTTGCAGCCGCAAAACACTTTGGATCGCGTACTGATCTCGACGTGGACTTCCAGTCCGATGACGGGTTCGAATTCCATGGTTAGTTCAGCGGCGGCTTTCCCGGGTCGAATCCACGGTTTTTTTCGTACGCGTGCGACACGCGAATGAGCAGGTCCTCGGAGAAAGGCTTGCCGATGATCTGCATCCCGGCGGGCAACCGGCCGTCGATGAGCCCGCACGGGACGGACAGTCCCGGCACGCCGGCGAGATTGACCGAGTTCGTGTAGATGTCATTGAGATACATCTGCAGCGGGTCATCCGTCTTTTCGCCAAACGAGAACGCGGGCGTCGGCGTCGTCGGCGTGACGATCACGTCGCATTTTGCGAAGGCTTCGTCGAAATCGCGGCGGATCAGCGCACGGACTTTCTGCGCTTTCAGGTAGTACGCATCGTAATAGCCGCTGGAAAGTACGTACGTTCCCAGCATGATCCGGCGGCGCACTTCCGGGCCGAACCCTTCGGTCTTCGTGAGCTTGTACATTTCCTCGACGTTGGTGGCGCGCGGCGAGCGATAACCGTAGCGCACACCGTCAAACCGCGCGAGGTTCGCGCTCGCTTCGGCGGGCGCGATGATGTAATAGACGGCGATGCCGTAGTCCGTATGCGGCAGCGAGACCTCGACCGTCGTCGCGCCCAGCCCGCGAAGCACGTCCACCGCGGCCATCAGCTTCTCGCGCATCTTCTCATTCAGCGCATCGGTGTAGAACTCCCGCGGCAGGCCGACGGTGAGGCCTTTCAGATCTTCTGTCAGCGACTTCGTGTAATCGGGCACGGGCAAATCGGCCGAGGTCGCGTCGAGCGGGTCATGGCCGGAGATGACATTCATCGCGATCGCCAGGTCTTCGGTGTTCTTCGCGAACGGCCCGATCTGGTCCAGCGACGACGCAAATGCGACGACGCCGTAGCGTGATACGCGGCCGTAGGTCGGCTTGAGTCCGAGGCAACCGCAGAAGGCGGCCGGCTGACGAATCGACCCGCCGGTATCGCTGCCGATGGTCAGCGCGGCTTCATCCGCGACGAGCCCGGCCGCGGCGCCGCCGCTGGATCCGCCCGGTACGGCGCCCAGATCCCAGGGGTTGCACGTTCGCTGGACGGAGGAATTCTCCGTGGACGAACCCATGGCGAATTCGTCCATGTTGAGCTTGCCGAGAAACACGGCGCCGGCGTCGTGGAGCCGGGACACGATCGTCGCGTCATAGGGACTTTCGAAACCTGCCAGGATTTTCGAGGCACAGGTGGTCGTGCCGTAGGAGGTGCAGAGATTGTCCTTCAGTCCGATCGGCACTCCGGCGAGCGGCCCCGGGTCGGCACCTTTCGCGATTTTTGCATCGACGCCGGCGGCCTGTGCGAGGGCATGATCGCTCCACACATCCAGATAGGCTCCGGTGCGCGCGTCCACCGCTTCGATGCGGCCCAGGAAGCTCTGGGCGACGTCTTTCGCGGAGACGGCACGGGAGCGGACGAGATCGCGCAACTCGCGGGCCGAGCGGGCGTATAACGCGTCGGACATGCTTACTCGGTTTCCAGGATGCGCGGCACGAGGAAATAGGAACCGTCGGAATTGGGCGCGTTCTTGAGCGCGAGGTCGTGGTCGAGGGAGGGCAGCACGGTGTCCTCGCGATACACATTGGCCAGGTCAAGCACATGCATCATTGGCTCGACCCCGGCCGTATCGAGTTCGTTGAGCTTCTCGACATAGCCCAGGATCTTGCCCATGTCTTCGAGCATACGGGCCTTGGCCGCATCGTCGAGCGTCAGTTGAGCAAGCGACGCGACGTATTCAACGTCTTTAAGCGTAAGTTTCGCCATGAAAAACCCATCCGCGAGAGCCCGCGATCCTAGCACACGCTTTCGCAATCAATCCACGATTGCGCCATAATGCGGTCCCAATCCGGAGCCATTATGTCCCTGACCGTATGCGTATTCTGCGGGTCGAGCGACCGCGTCGCGCGGGCGTACTTCGACGCCGCGGCCGACCTGGGCCGGCGCATCGCGGGGCGCGGCTGGGGCCTCGTCTTTGGCGGCGGGACGATTGGATTGATGGGTGCTGTTGCTCGCGGCGCGCACGAGGGTGGGGGTCGCGTCGCGGCGATCATTCCCGAGCGACTGAACCGGCCGGGCATCGTTTACGAGACGGCCGATGAAATCATCGAAACCAGCACCATGCGTGAGCGCAAGGCGGAGATGGACCGCCGCGCGGACGCGTTTATCGCGTTGCCGGGCGGATTCGGCACGCTCGAGGAAGTGCTCGAGGTGATCACACTGAAGCAACTCAAGTATCACGAGCGTCCGGTTGTTCTGCTGAATACGGGTGGCTTCTACGATTCGCTCGTCGCGCTGTTTCACCAGCAGGTGCGCGAGGCCTTCGTCCGAACGGAACACCAGCAGCTTTACGCGGTCGCCGCCACGCCCGAGGAAGCGCTGGCGTGCATCGAAACGTACGCGCCGCCGGCGATGCCGGACAAGCTGGCCGCGCCGTGACGCTGGAACCCCGGGAACTACCGCGGTTTGAACGCATCGAGCGCGGGAGTCAATCCGCGCTCGTGCACCCCGACTACGCGGCGCACGTGTCGACCGCGCTGCTGGAGGGGCTGGGCACGCGCGATTCCGAATACGCCGGGCGCGGCGCGATCCGGTCGATCGACACGCCGGCGGGGACCGTGCTCATTCGGCGCTGCCTTCGCGGAGGTCTTTTCGGCGGGCTGTTCGGCGATCGTTATGTTGCGGTAAACCGTCCGCGGCACGAACTCGAACTGCATTGCGAGGCGTGGCGGCGCGGCGTGCACACAGTGCTGCCCATCGGGGCAATCTGGAAACGCTCGGGCATGGTCGTGCGCGGGTCGGTCGCGACGCTGAGAGCGGATGCCGACGACCTGCTCGCGCTTGTCGAGCGGCCGGGGGGGCCGCGAGAGGAAGATCTTGCGGCGTGCGGGCGCGCGATCCACTCGATGCACGCGGCGGGGGTCATTCACGGCGACCTGCAAATCAAGAATCTGCTGGCGCGCGACGGCGAGGCCTGGGTGATCGACTTCGACAAGGCGCGGATCGTCAGCGAGGTCGGGGGCGTCCATGCGCGCGAGAACTTCTTGCGCCTGAAGCGATCGTTTCAGAAGCGGGGCGTTCCGATTGCGTACTTCGATGCGGTTAGGGATGCATACGAA
>CAYPNI010000127.1:0-2517 GCA_964411925.1 uncultured Nitrospirales bacterium | reverse complement strand
TCTAGCCGTCGAGCCGCTCGGCCGTCGGCGGCAACTGTTCTTTCGGCGGATCGTCTTCGCGCGGATAGGGATCGGCACCCTTGTCGCCGTAGGCGACCGGCGACGGACCGGCCGGATCGCCGGCGGCCGGCGCGGAGGGCGCCGAGGATTCGTTGTCCGGGCCGAATCCCATTTCGCTGGGGTGCGGTTCGGGATTGGGCGGGGTGTTTTTCATCTTATCGTCTTCATCATCGCCGGCGAGTTTGTCCAGATACTTTTCGGGGTTGATGCGGCGCAGGTCATCCAGATCTTTCGTCAACGGCTTGATCTCTTTGGCGACTTCACGCTGGACTTCGTTGGCGTAGGACCGGATGTCGCGCACGAAGCGCGCGGCCATCTTCGCGAACTCGGGAAACTTCTCGGGCCCGAGGACCATGAGCGCGACCGCGGCGATGACCATCATCTCAAGCACGCCGATGCTGCCGAACATGGTCAGGCCTCCGCCTTTGCGGCGGCCGCTTTTTCGCGGCGGCGCACGATTCCGTATGACGCGAACACACTGATTTCATAGAGGACGAGTAGCGGGAGCGCCATCATGAGCTGGGAGATCGGGTCGGGCGGTGTCATGAACGCGGCGACGACGAAGATGATGACGATGGCCACCTTCCGATAGGCCTTGAGCGTGGCCGGACTGAGAATGCCGAGGTAGACGAGCACAAAGATGACCATGGGCATTTGAAACGCGACGCCGAAGGCGGCGATGCCTTTGAGAATGATGGAGAGGGTTTCGTTCAGCCGCAACTGGACGTTGACGAATTCCGGCACCCAGGAAACGAGCATGGGCAGGACATAGGGGAAGATCATCCAATAGGCCATGGCTGAGCCGCAGACGGCGAGAATGGTGCAGCCGAACAGCATGATTCGGACGGCGCGCCGCTCAACGCTGGTGAGTCCGGGGAACACGAATGCGCAAATTTGATAGAGGATATAGGGGAAAGCGATAAACAGGCCGCCATACGCGGCGATCTTGAGCTTGACGACGAAGGGCTCCATCGGCGAGAGGACGGTCCACGAGACGCCGCCGAATTCCTGCACGCCCTGGCCGGCAACGGTGGGAGCGCCGGGCTGCGTGGCCGTCGGCAACCCGCGGAGCGGCTGGGACAGAAATTCGATGATACTGTTGGAGAAGGTGTAACAGACGACCAAGCCGATCGTGGCGGCGATGCACGCGCGAATCATCCGCGAACGCAGTTCGCCTAGATGCGCGGTGAACGTCATCCGGGCGTCGCCTTCGGACGCGGCGGGGTTAGGCGATGGCTTCGCTTCGGGGTTTGCGGCCGACACGGCCCAAGGGTCTCCGGCAACTCGATGCGCGTTTGCGCGGTGCGATTATTCGTGCGGAAGATCGTAACATATTCGCACGGGGGCAATCAGTCCGGCGATAACTACGCATGCGCGGGCGCGCCGCGGTTGGAAAATCCGATCAGGCTTCGGAGCCGGGCGACTGCGGTGTTGTTGGCGCAGACGGACGTGACGGTGTTGACGCGGATGACGAACGTTCGGATTGGTCGCCGTAGTCCTCGCTCTTGAAGAGATGATGCGGGCGGTTTTCAGGTCCGGCTTCGACCCATTGCTTGAGCGCCTTGCCGGGCCGGAACGTGGTGACGCGTTTTCGCGGGATGGGTACCTCTTCGCCGGTGCGCGGATTGCGCCCGATGCGCGCCTCGCGCTCCTTGACCTCGAACACGCCGAAATTCCGGATTTCGAGCCGGTTGCCCTCGACGAGCGAATCGGTGATGGCGTCAAGCAGTTCCTGCACGACGCCGGACACTTCATTCTGGGTGAGACCCAGCTTCGAGGCGACCTCGTTCACCAGTTCGCGCTTCGTCAGCGACATTCAATCGGTCTCGTGGTTGTGATCCGATTCCGGGGTCATTCCAGGTCTTTTTGCGGCAGGATGCCGATATCGCGGAAGCCTTGTTCGAAGTAGCCGCGGATGGGCGGAACGAAAAACGCGATCGCGGCGAGCACGGCAATCACGACGACCCAAGTGAGCGCTTGCTTCTGTTTGTCGGTGATGCCGCCGCCCCCACCGCCGCCTCCCCCACCGCTCATGACCATTGAGTCGAGGAAGATCTTCTCCCCCGCCTCGGCGCGGGCTTTCTTGTCTTCGATGGCGCCGAGCGTTTCGTTGATGGAGATGAACGCGCGGTGCCACTCGCCCTGCATCTTCTTGACGGCGACTTCGGACTGGGCGTAGACGGTCTCGAGGTTCGTCGCGCCGGAGACGATGTTCATCGTGTTGCCGTCGATTTTATAATCGGAGCCGAGCTGTTCGCGGAGCACGTTGTGTTCGCGCGCGAGCTTGCTCTTGATCTTGAGGAATTGATTCTCGAGTTGGGCCTTGTTCACACCCGGGCTGGGATATGCGCTGAGAATCTGGTTGAACAGAAGCCAATCGTTCATGAACTCGCGGCACATGTTCACTCGCCGGTCGAGCTGCTCGACGATCTTCAGTTGTTTTTTGCCAAGTTTCGC
>CAYPNI010000126.1:0-11681 GCA_964411925.1 uncultured Nitrospirales bacterium | reverse complement strand
TCGGCGGGAAGATCGTCGATTTCAACGGGTGGGCGCTGCCGATTCAGTTCGCGGGGATCGTGAAGGAGCACGTGCATACGCGCACGCGGGTATCGATTTTCGATTGCTCGCACATGGGCGAGTACACGATCACGGGCGCCGCCGCAATCGCGAAGTACGACCGCGAGATCATCTCGGATGTCTCGAAGATTCCGCTGGGACGTTGCCGGTACGGCGCGATCCTGAACGAGGAAGGCGGGATCCTCGACGATCTCATCACGTTCCGGATGGGACCCGAGGAATTGTACGTCGTGACGAACGCCGGGCCGCTGGAGTCGGTCACGAACCGGTTTTGCGCGAACAACCCCGGCGCGAAACACGTCTCGTACGAAACGGCCAAGATCGACGTGCAGGGACCGCTCGCGCGGGACATGGTACTGCGTGCGGGATTCGACGCCGCCAAGTCGTTGAAGTACTTCAACGCAACCTGGACGACGTGGCGCGGGCATCGCGTGTTGCTGTCGCGCACCGGGTACACCGGCGAGTTAGGTTACGAGTTGTTCATGGAAAATGACCTCGCGGTCGAGATGTGGCGGATGTTTCTGGAGATGGAGGAAATCGAACCGGCTGCCCTGGGCGCGCGTGACACGTTGCGCACGGAGGTGGGCTACAACCTCTCCGGGCAGGACTTCGACACCACGTGGACGCCGCTGGAGTCCGCGATCGAGTCGTTCATCGCGTGGGACACAGAGTTTGTGGGCAAGGCGGCGCTGGAGAAGAAGCGCGCGAAGGGCGACTACAAGCGGCTGGTGGGCATTGTGACGCATACCAAACAGAAGCCGCAGCACGGGTTCGAAGTGAAGCACGGCAGCAAGGTCGTCGGTGAGGTGACGAGCGGCACCTACGGCCCGAGCGTGGGCCACGGTGTCGGGCTTGCGCGCGTGCCTGCACCCCTGAGCGCACCGGGCACGAAGCTGACCGCCGGCCCGCGCGATTTGGAGATTGAAGTGACGACCCCGCCGTTTTACACGAACGGTACCTGCCGAATGAACATCGGCGCGGCCACGAAGGCCTGAGGAGCGAGGAGAGGAACATGTACCCCGGCAATCTGAAATACACGAACGAACACGAATGGGTGCGCGCGGACGGCGACGAGTACACCGTGGGCATTACGGCCTACGCCGTCGAGCAACTGGGCGATATCACGTTCGTCGAGCTGCCGAAAGTCGGCGAGAAGGTGAAACAGCACGGCGAGGCGGCGACGGTCGAGTCCGTGAAGGCCGCGAGCGATGTCTACGCGCCGGTCGCGGGCGAAGTCTCCGCGGTAAACGGCGACCTCGACGGCGCGCCGGAACTGGTCAACCAGAATCCGTACGAAGACGGCTGGTTCTTCAGGCTCAAGGGCGTGGACAAGGCGGAGTACAACGCGCTGATGGACGCGTCGGCCTACGAGAAATTCATCGAGGGGGAACGCGCGAAGTGAGCTGGGCGCCGCTGACCGATACCGACCGGGACGAGATGCTCGCGACGATCGGCGTCGCGAGTATCGACGAGTTGTTCGCCTCGATCCCGCGTGAATTTCGACTGAAGAAGTGGAACATCCCGCCGGGCGAATCCGAGATGTTCGTGCGCGAGGAACTTGCGCGGATCGCGGGCAAGAACCGCGCGGAGCTGGTGAGCTTTCTCGGTGGCGGATTTTACGACCATTACATTCCGGCGGCGGTGGACGCGCTGTCCGGCCGCAGCGAGTTCTACACGGCGTACACGCCGTACCAGCCCGAATGCGCGCAGGGCACGCTGCAGAGCATCTACGAATACCAGACGGCGATTTGCCGGCTGACGAACATGGAATTTGCGAACGCGTCCCTCTACGAAGGCGGGACGGCCGTTTTCGAGGCGGCGACGATGGCAATGCGTGTCACGGGCCGCGAGCGCATCGTCGTGCACGAGTCGCTCAACCCCGTCTACCGCAGGCAACTCGACACGCACACGGCCAATTTGCCGGCCGAGATTGTCTCCGGCGACGACCCCACCGACGCGGCCTGCGTCATCGTGCAGAACCCGGCGTTTCTGGGCACCGTGGCCGACTTCACCGAACTCGGGGAGCGCTGTCACGCCGCGGGCGCGCTGCTGGTCGTGTCGTTTTATCCCGTATCCCTCGGCATCGTGAAGACGCCCGGCGAGATGGGCGCGGACATCGCCATCGGCGAGGGGCAGAGCCTCGGCATTCCGCTCGGCTTCGGCGGGCCGTACCTGGGGATTCTCGCGACGCTGAAAAAGCACGTCCGCAAGATGCCGGGCCGGCTCGCGGGCGCCACGACGGACGCGAAGGGCCGGCGCGGATTCGTGTTGACGTTGCAGGCGCGCGAGCAGCACATCCGGCGCGGCAAGGCGATGTCGAATATCTGCTCGAACCAGGCGCTCTGCGCGTTGCGCGCGCTGATATTTCTCTCACTGTACGGCAAGGACGGCTTCCGCGAACTCGCGGTCGCGTGCCACTCCAAGGCCGAGTACCTGAAATCGAAACTCGACTTCGCGAAAATCATTACCGCCTCCCCCACGTTCAATGAATTCGCCGTGCGGCTGCCGAAGAACGCGGGCGACGTGGTCACGGCGATGGCCGGGCGCGGATTTCACGCCGGGCTCCCTCTCGAACCGCTCGGCGCGGGCGGACCGAACGACCTGCTGATCGCGGTCACTGAACGTCGCACGCGCGAGCAGCTCGACGCCTTCGCCGCCGCGTTGAAGGAGGCCGCATGCAGTTGATTTACGAGAAATCGCGCGAAGGCCGCCGCGCACTCAGCGTGGGCGAACTGGACGTGCCGGCGGCGGAGCTGCCGCGCGAGGTCAGCCGCGAGACGGCCGCGCCGCTGCCGGAAGTCAGCGAGTTCGACGTCGTGCGGCATTTCACGGAACTGTCCGACCGCAACTTCGGGCTCGATGCGCACTTCTATCCGCTCGGGTCGTGCACGATGAAATACAACCCGAAACTCGCCGAGGCCGTGGCCGCGCTGCCCGGTTTCGCGGGACTGCATCCGCAATTGTCCAACAGCGAGGCGGGGCTGGCGGCATGCCAGGGCGCGCTCGAACTCGTCTACGAGACGGAGCGCTGGCTCGCGGAGATCGCGGGGATGCGCGCATGCAGCCTGCAACCGATCGCGGGCGCGCACGGCGAACTCGCGGGCACGCTGCTCATTGCGGCGTATCACCGCGCGAAGGGCAACGCGAAAAAGAAAACGAAGATTATCGTGCCCGACTCGGCGCACGGGACCAACCCCGCCAGCGCCGCGATCGCGGGCTACGACCTCGTCGAGATCAAGTCGAACAGCCGCGGCCTCGTCGACCTCGCGAACTATAAGGCCGCGCTGGGCGACGACATCGCGGGCATCATGCTGACCTGCCCGAACACGCACGGGCTGTTCGAGCCGGAGATCCACGAGATCGCGAAACTCGCGCACCAGGTGGACGCGCTGCTGTATTACGACGGCGCGAACTTGAACGCGATCCTCGGCGAATGCCGGCCGGGCGACCTCGGGTTCGACGTGATGCACTACAACCTGCACAAGACCTTCGCCACGCCGCACGGCATGGGCGGGCCCGGCAGCGGGCCCGTGGGCGTGAGCGAACGGCTCGTGCCGTTCCTGCCCGGGCCGCGCGTGGTCAAGCGCGGGGGCGCGTTCGCGCTGGAGACGCCGCCCCAGTCGATCGGCCCGATGGCGCCGTTCTTCGGCAACTTCGGCATGGCCGTGCGCGCGTACGCGTACATGCGCCATCTCGGCAGCGAGGGGCTCAAGCAGGTCTCGCATGCCGCCGTGCTCAACGCGAACTACATCCACGCGAGGCTCAAGGACGCGTACGAGTCGGCGTTCGAGGGGCGGTTCATGCACGAGTGCGTGTTCGACGCGACGCCGCAGGCAAAGAAGGGCACCAAGGCGATGGACATCGCCAAGGCGCTGCTGGACTACGGCTACCACGCGCCGACGGTGTATTTTCCCCTCACTGTGCACGAAAGCATCATGATCGAGCCGACCGAGACCGAGTCTAAGGAGACGATGGACGGGTTCTGCGACGCGATGCTGGAAATCGCCGCGCGCATCGAGGCCGAGGGCAACCCGTACAAGGACGCGCCCGTGACGACGCCGGTCGGACGGCTGGACGAGGTCAAGGCCGCGCGCGAGCTCGATTGCGCCTACCTGGAATCGCGCGAGACGGCATCCGCGCAGACCTGACCGCGATGCGGGTGTTCGACTATTCGTTCGACGCGCCCGCGGAGAATCTGGCGCTCGACGAAGTCTTGCTCGAACGCGCGGAGTCGGGGGAAGGCGGCGAGTGCCTGCGATTCTGGGAGAGCCCGGTGCCGTTTGTGGTGCTGGGGCTGACGCAGGCGGTCGATCGGCACGTAATCACTGACGCGTGCCACGCGGACGGAGTGTCCATCCAGCGGCGCTGCACGGCGGGGGGGTGCGTCCTGCAGGCGCCGGGTTGCCTGAACTACGCGTTCGTGTTGCGGATGGATCGGCACGGCTGCGACACGATTCACGGGTCGTATCGCGTGATTCTGGGCTGGATCGCGGCAGCGCTGGGCGGAATTGACCATCCCGCATCACATGCGGGCATTTCAGACCTCGCGCTAGGCGCAAACAAAGTCTCAGGGAATGCGCAGAAGCGGAAGCGGCGGTTTCTCTTGCACCACGGGACGCTGCTGTACGCCTTCGACGCCTCGCTCTGCGCGAAGTATCTGAAGCTGCCGCCGGACCAGCCGGAGTATCGGGCACAACGCGCGCACGAAGCGTTCATGCAAAACCTGTCCGCGTCGCGTTCGAAGCTAATCGAGGCTGTTTCGCGCATGTTTCAGGGCGCTACGGGCGCGCACGTCACGGCCGCAGAGACCGACCAGGCCCGAAGCCTTGCGACAGAGAAGTATTGCCAGGACGATTGGGTGCGGCGACGGTAATCACAGGAAGGATGGGAGGAATGGGGCCTATAGGACTTATGGGACCTATTCGACTTATAGCGCGGCCTGTTTCGGTGAAGGGGCGAGCGGCGAGATTTGTCCGCCTTATGCAGCGGCGCTGAACGGGGCGCGGCAACCCGTGTGGTAGCATTCGTATACGGCAAGTTGGGGAAATCCGGTCTGGCCGGATAAGACGGGGGCGCGGTTCATGGACGCCGACCGCCGCAAACAGTTCGTATCCATCGGCGTGATCGCGATTGTCGCCGGGCTGGGCGGGCTGGGCCTGTGGCAGTTCGGCGGCGCGAACCGGGACTTTCTCGCGAATCAGCGCCAGGCGGCACAGCAGCAGCGCGCCGCGGCAGGCCTCTCGGACGAGGACGCAAAGCGCCTCATCGAGTGGGCCGAGCGCTACGTGCTCGCCGTGCAGCGCCGCGACTGCGAACAGGTCATCGCGATGACGATCTGGATGCAGGACCGGCTCGAGTACGTGCGCAGCCACGGGGACGACGAACGTGCGGCGCACGACGCGTTGTGCAACGACGTGCACAACCCGCCCGCGGCCGGCCGGTTCCTGAGCGACGGCGGTGCGGACGACGCGGCGTTGTTCTCGCCGCTCGCACAGGTCGATGTGGTGTCGGTCGATCCCGGCCGCGACGACCTGGAGACCGCTTCCGCGGGCCGCGTATGGGTCCGCGTGCGGTATCCGTCGCCGGCCGAGGCTTTGCACGACGCCGAGGGCCGGGCGATCAAGACCGCGCGCGCGGGGTTGACGTTCGCGGCGGACGGCCGGCTGGTCAAGGCCGGGATCGTCGGTAACGCCGAGCTGGACGACGAGTCTGAAGTGGTGTACTGGTAACAAGGGGGAACGAGCAATGCCGCTGGCAAAATGCGATCGGTGCGAGAAACTTTTCGCGAAAACGGACAACCCGATCTGTCCGAAATGCGGGCCCGACGAAGAGCGCGACCATGAGGCCGTGCGCACGTGCCTGAACGACCACCCCAACCTCAGCGCCGAGGCCATCAGCGAGATGACGGGCGTCGCGATCAAGTGCGTGATGCGCATGATCGATCAGGGACTGGTCACCAATAGTATTTTTACCGGTGCGGTCAAGTGCGGCAAGTGCGGGGCGCCGGCCATCAGCGCATCGAAAAAGCTGTGCAACGCGTGTCTCGAAGAGATGAACCGGCGTGTCGCCAAGCAGCGGGGCCAGCTCGAACAACACGCGGCGAAGTCGGTGCGGGTGGGCGAACACACCACCGTGCGGCAGGCGATCGAAGAGAAACGGCGCTCGTAGTACCCGCAGCGCATCTCGCTCCCCGCAATGACGGGACGTCGTTCCCGCGCGTAGACCGGCCGCGTCAATCCGGCCGATTCGGTTGCATCGCGCCGAATGCCGTGCAACAATGGTGACCAGGCCCGCCGCGGGGGCGTGACGGCTGGAGTCCGGGGACCATGGCGCTGAGCAGGCGCGATCGCATAGGCCTTATGGTGCTTCTGGGGCTGTTTTGCGTGTTCGGCATCCTTCTCTTCCTGACGGTGGAACGTCCGTCCGGCCCGCTGCGGAACTTCGAGAATAACGCGGTGATAGAGCAGCGTATGAAGAACCAGCAACAAGAGCGCTAGAGAGAGGGTATCCGCGTGCTTCGACGCTTCAGATCCGGCCGGTGGCGGGTGGTCCTCGTCGCGCTAACGTCGATGTTCCTCGCCGTGGCCGCGCGCGGCGAAACGGTCGAATTGAGCGTCGAGGGCTCACTCTCCGAGCGGCTCGTGTCGCTCGATGTCTTCGAACGCAACGGCATCGCCTACGTATCGCTGCGATCGATCGTCGAACAGGCCGGCGGGGCATTCAGCGTGTTGCCGACGCGCGCGCGGGTGGACCTGTACGGCGAGACCGCCTGGGTGCGCGCGGGTGAGGCGCGCGTACACGCGCTCAGCATCTTCTCGCTCAACCAGCCCATTCTTCAGGACGGCGAATACCTGCTCATCGCCGTCGCCGACCTCACGGATTTTTTCCAGAAGTCGTTCCGCAAGAACGTGCGCGTGATCGGCGGAGGCACGACGGCGCCCGCGCCCGCTGCCGCCCCGGGTGCGACCGCGCCGCCCGCAGGGGCGCCCCCGGCCGCGGTGTCCGGTCCGCGCATCATCGAGACGCCGCGCACCGCCGCGGCGCCTGTCCAGGGAACCCCGCCGCCTGAATCGGCCGCCCCGGGCGAGCTCGAGCGCCTCGCGACGAAACCGGCCCCCAAAGTGCCCGGACAGTACAAGACGCTCGTCATCGACCCCGGTCACGGCGGCTCCGACACGGGCGCGCAGGCGGACAACGCGATCAGCGAGGAGGACCTCGCGCTTGCGCTGGCGAAACTGCTGAAGGCCCGCATCGCGGCGGACGGACCCATCCGCGCGCTGCTGACGCGTGAAGCGGACTCGGATCTTCCCGAAGCGCGCCGCCAGTCAGCGATAACGTCGGTCCGCCCGGATTTCGTGATCAGTATCCATCTGGGCACGTCCCTCTCCCCCGCCGTAACGGGCATCGCGACGTTCTACGCGCCGCCGCTGACGATCACGACAGGCGGTTTGCTCTCCGGCGGCGTGACCACGGCGACGATCGGCGAGGACATGTCCGCCGAGAGCCAGCGCCTCGCGCAGGCCATCGGCAGCGCGCTCGAGACGTCCACCGGCACGCCATTGCGCGGCGTGGTCCAGGCGCCGATCCGCGCGCTACAGGACGTCGCCGTGCCGAGCGTCCTCGTCGAGGTCGGCTGTATGACCGGGCCCAACGCCGCGCAAACGCTGGCCGATCCGGTCTATCAGGGCCGCATCGTCGAGGGCATCGCGGCGGGCGTGAACGCGTTCGCCGCGAACAAGGCGCCGGACGCCCCCGCGCCGGCGGAGAATTGACATGGCCGGCAATTCCAACGCAAAAGACGTCATGCGGACGGCGTTCATTTCGCTGTGGGGCGTGTTGACGCTGGTGCTGCTGTTCACCGTCGGATTTCTCGTCTACCAGTTGGTGCAAACGAGCGAGGGGACGGTCGTTTCCGGCGTGCCCCGCGTTCCCGTGGGGACGACGACCGGTGAACAGGCCGTTCAGGGCCGGCCGGTCGCACTGTATTTTGCGGACGCCGCGCGGATCCGCCTCGTGCCCGAGGATCGCGCGCTGACGCTCACCGAAAGCACCGTGGACAATTGCCGCGCGGCGTTTGTCGCGCTGGCCGAAGGGCCCCGCTCCGGGTCGGTCCCGGTGATGCCGGTCGCGGCGAAGACCCGCGCGATGTACCTGTTGCCCAGCGGCGAGCTGATCGTGGATCTCTCGCGTGAAGTCGAGTCGCCGCTGACGCGCAGCGCGAGCGCGGAATGGTTGATGATTCAGGCCATCGTGCACACGCTCGCGCAACCCGCGCTACAAGGCGCGAATGACCGGCCCGTCTCCACGGTGCGCCTGCTCTACGAGGGCTCCCCCATGTCCGAGGGATTTCCTTCGCATGTCGCGCTCACCGAACCGCTGCGCCCCGATCGGTCGCTGCTGGGCGGCGGATGAGCGGCGCCGGGGCCAGCCCCGACGATGCAGCGCCCATCGGCGTGTTCGACTCGGGGGTCGGCGGTCTGACGGTCGTGCGGGCGTTGCGCCGGCGCGTACCGGCCGAGCACATCGTTTACCTCGGTGACACGGCGCGCCTGCCCTATGGCAACAAGTCTCCCGAGACCGTGACGCGTTACGCGCGGGCGTGTACGAGGCTGCTCGCCGAATACGGCATCAAGATGCTCGTCGTCGCGTGCAACACCGCCTCGGCCCACGCGCTCACCACGCTTCAAGAGGAAAGCAGCGTGCCCGTCATCGGCGTCATCGAACCCGGGACAATCGCCGCGGCGCGGGCCAGCCGCGCGGGACGCATCGGCGTGATCGGCACGCGCGGGACCATCGAAAGCGGCGCGTATCAGCAGGCGCTGGGCCGCGTCGCGCCCGGCGCGGCGATCTTCGCGAAGCCGTGCCCGATGTTCGTGCCGTTGGCCGAGGAAGGCTGGGTGAGCGGCGAAATCCCGGAGCGGATCGCAGCGGAATATCTGGACGAGTTTCGCGGGAACGCGGTGGACTCGCTGCTGCTCGCCTGCACGCACTACCCGCTGCTCACAGGCACGATTTCGAAGGTCATGGGGCCGAACGTCGCCGTCGTTGACAGCGCGGAGGCCACGGCCGAAGCGGTCGCCGCAGTGCTGGACGGATTGTCGCAGGCCAATTCGAGCTCTGCTCCGGGTGGCGAATTGCGCTGCCTCGTGAGCGATTCGCCGCGACGGTTCACGGAAACGGGGCGCGCGTTCCTGGGTGACGACATCGGCGATGTCGCATGGGTGGACGTCTGATGCCGGGCGCGGACAAACCAGCGAGACCCGCGCAAGCGGAACCGCCCGCGGCGGAGACCCCGCCTGCGCCGTACCCTTGGTTGAGCGTGGCGCTGGGCACCGCGGGCGCCGCGCTGTTGGCCGCGGTCTCCACGCTGTTGATGGTCCAATTCATGCGGAGCCGGGTCGTCGATTTGCGCGAGCCGACCGCGGACTTGGGCGAGTCCCTGACGCTCACGTTTCGCAATCAGGGCATCCCCGCAAGCGCGATCGAACTGCACGCGCGGCATCTGCACAAGGCACGCGGCGCGCTCTATTTCTTCACGAAAATCGAGGTGGCCGTGCCCGAGATCGTCAACGAGGCCGGTCTGGAGCGGGTGGTCGAGCGCGCGTTGTGGGGTGACGGCATCGTCGTCTCCGGCATCGAGAGCGAGGCGGACGCCCGCGTGTTGCATTTGGGTCTCGGGCCGGCGGACATCGGCGAGGTAGTGATTCGCGGCACGGCGCCGCCCAGGACCGCGACCGTGACCCGCCAGACCGAGTCGGGCACGATAGCGCGCATCTCGAATCCCGTGCCGGAACTGCGCGAGTGGACGCCGCCACTAATTGACGCGGCGGCCGGACAGCCGGCTCCCGATGCCGTCGCGCAGCGCCCGGCACGCGTTGCGATCATCGTGGACGACGGAGGCTACGGCGGCGAACCCGCGGAGGTCATCCTCGGGCTGGACCGCTCGCTGACGCTTTCGATCCTCCCCTACACGCCGCACGGGACGGAGCTCGCGCAGCGCGCTTCCGAACTCGGCTTCGAAGTCATGTTGCACATGCCGATGGAGAACCTCAGCGATACGTTGCGGCATGAGGGGCAGATCAATGTCGGGATGACGCGCGAGGAGATGGAACGGCTCACGCAGGCGGCACTCGAGCAGGTGCCCCACGCCGTCGGCGTGAACAATCACACGGGATCGAAGTTCACGGCCGAGGTGGACGCCATGCGGCCTTTCCTCGAGTGGGTTCAAACCACCGGGCTCTACTTCGTGGACAGCGGCACGACCGCGAAAAGCATCGCGTACCAGGCTGCGCACGAACTCGGCATTCCCAGCGCGTCGCGGACGCTGTTTTTGGACAACATCGACGAGCCCGCCCAAATACGCGCGCGCCTCCTCGAACTCGCGGACCTCGCGCGCCAGCAGGGCGAAGCCATTGGAATTTGCCATTTCCGGCCGCACACGGCGGGCGTTCTGGCCGAAATGCTGCCGCAACTGAAGTCGATGGGCATCGAACTCGTGCCCGCGTCGGAACTCGTCCGCTGATGCGCGTGCTCGGGATCGAAACGTCGTGCGACGAAACGGGTGTCGCGGTGGTCGAGGACGGATGCCGCGTCATCGTGAACGAACTCGCGTCGCAGATCGACGTCCACGCGCGGTTCGGAGGCGTCGTGCCGGAGATTGCGTCCCGGCAACACACGGAAATCATCTCGCAACTCGTGCGGCGCGCGGTTGACGCAGCCGGGGGCCGCGTCGATGCGGTCGCAGTGACGGCCGGGCCGGGGCTGATGGGGTCTCTGCTCGTCGGCGTGTGTTACGGCAAAGCGTTTGCCTATGCGCGCGGGCTGCCGATCGTCCCCGTGCACCACATCGAAGGGCATCTGTTCTCGCCGTTCCTCGCGGGCACCCCGCCGGAATTCCCTGCGCTCGCGTTGGTCGTGAGCGGCGGCCACACGCAACTCATCCACTGCCGCGCCGCGCAGGATTACGAGATCCTCGGGTCCACTCGCGACGACGCAGTCGGCGAATGCTTCGACAAAGTCGCGCGGCTGCTGAAGCTCCCCTACCCCGGCGGGCCGAGTGTTCAGCGCGCGGCCGAGGGCGGCGATCCGGCCGCGTTCTCGCTCCCGCGCGGCATGGCCCACAGCGACACGCTCGATTTCAGTTACAGCGGACTGAAAACCGCCGTGCTCTACCTGTTGCGGGACAATCCCGATGCCAAGCCCGCGGACGTTGCGGCGAGTTTCCAGGCGGCCGCAGTCGATATTCTGGTATCGCGGACGAAATCGGCGCTCCGGCGGACGCGTGCGCCCCGGCTGCTCGTCGTGGGCGGTGTCGCCGCGAACCGGCTGCTTCGGGATCGCATTACGGCCGAGGCGGGCGTCCCGGTGCTCATCCCCCCGATGGCGCTCTGCACCGACAACGCGGCCATGATCGCGGCGGCGGGCCACGCGCGACTGGCGTCGGGGAGGGTGGGAAATTTCGAGATCACGCCCAATCCGGCACTTTCCTTGGTATAATGTAGCTGCAGAAGGGGGCACACTAGGGGGAAAGTCGTGGGCCAAGACCTTGTAACGCAAGAAGTTAACAAAACTCCTGCCTCGATGGACGTGCTCCTGCGCGAAGCCATGGCGCGCCGTGCCTC
>CAYPNI010000125.1:0-11699 GCA_964411925.1 uncultured Nitrospirales bacterium | reverse complement strand
CGCGGTCCTTCGCGCGCTGGCGCATCACGACGTTGTGTTCCTTGCTGCCCGTGAAGTGCATCAGCGCGTACGGATACTCCTTGTCGTGCACGACGCGCAGATCTGCCGCGATCCCGGACTTCAGCACCACGCTCGATTTCGTCTCGCCGTGGCCCGTCACCCGCGCGACGTGCGGGTCCTCGACGAACATCTTCATCAATGCGGCCGCGTCCTTGGACGACGCAATGAGGTCGATGTCTTTGACGACTTCCTTGTGCCGCCGCAGACTCCCGCCGACATCCGCGCGCACGGTCGCCTCGTGTTCGTCGATGAGGTCCTTCAGCCGGATCGCTTCGAGATACGCGTGATTGAACAAATGCTGGCCGTGTTGCATGCGCGCGAAATCAATGCCTGCGAGGATTTTTTCGATCGATTTCTGGCCGAAACCCGCCATGTCGTCCAGCTTGCCCGATTTGCACGCCGCCTCGAGTTCGTCGAGCGACTTGATACCGAGCGCGTCGTGGAGTTGCTTGATCCGCTTCGGGCCGAGCCCCGGAATCCCGAACAGTTCCATCATCGAATCGGGGAATTTCTTGCGCAGGTCTTCGTAGTACTTCAGCTTTCCGGTCTCGACGTACTCGGTGATCTTCTGTTCCAGCGCCTCGCCGACTCCCGCAATCTCGCGTAGCCGGCCTGCAGCCGCCATTTCCCCCACGTTCTCCGCCATCCCCTCGATTTTCCGCGCAACGTTTTCGTACGCCCGCGACTTGAACGGGTTCTCGCCGGACAATTCGAGCAGCACGGCGATGTTTTCCAGGAGTTTTATGATTTCAGAATTTTCCATCCGCGCCTCGTTCCGGGGGAAGTCCGAAAGTATAATGCATCGCTCCGGGACGACGCAGCCGAAACCATCACGCAGGGACGCGTACTCATGAACACCCACCTCACGCGGAGAAGTCCCTACGCGGAGAACCACATCTATGTGTCATTCCCGCGAAGGCGGGAATCTCCCTTCGTCACGAGTCCCCGCGATTCTTCACCAAAAGCTCTTCTCCGCGTAATTCCTTCTCCGCGTGATCCTCTCAGAACGTAACCCGATGTCCACCCTCTTCATCATCGCGACCCCCATTGGCAATCTCGAGGACACGACCCACCGCGCCCTGCGCGTCCTCGGCGAAGCCCACGTGCTCGCCGCCGAGGACACGCGCCAGACTGCGAAGCTGCTCGCGCACTACGCCATCCCCCGGCCGCCCGCGGTCGTGTCCTACCACGAACACAACGAGGACCGCGCAGGCGCGCAACTCCTCGAGCGGCTCGCGCGGGGAGAGAACGTCGCGCTGTGCACCGATGGCGGCATGCCCGGCATCAGTGACCCCGGCTATCGCATCGTCGCGGCGGCCGTCGAGGCCGGCCACACCGTCGAAGTCATCCCCGGGCCCAGCGCCGTGCAGACCGCGCTCGTCGTGTCCGGCCTGCCCACGTCGAGCTACACCTTCAAAGGGTTCCCGCCCAAGAAATCCGGCCCGCGCGTGAAGTTCTTCGCCGAAGATGCCGACCGCCCCCACACCCTTGTCGTCTTCGAGTCCCCGTTCCGCATCGGCAAAATGCTCGCCGACGCCTTAATCGCGCTCGGCGACCGCCGCGCGGCCGTCTGCATCGAACTCACCAAAAAATTCGAACGCGTCCACCGCGGCTACCTATCCGACCTGGCCAACGAATTCGCCGACAAAACGACCAAGGGCGAGATTACCGTCGTGATCGCCGGGAACCACGCGAAGTTCAAAAGGAACAGTGAGTAACAGCATTCGTCGTTTGTCGCCACCATCCCGTCATTCTGAGCGGAGCGAAGAATCTCTCCGTGACGCTTCGCTAGGGTACCCACTATTTCCGCGCGAAAGGTCGATCCTCCGACTCCAACAAACCAGCGTCAGCCCTAACAACCCCGGACCGGGTGTTCCTTGAGTACGGTGGCACTCTCGGCAATCAAACCGGGCAAATAAGACTGGTCGATGTCGAACTCGAACGAATGGGATTGTGCGAAATGGTCGGGCGTAATCGTCACTCGCAGGATGATATGTCCGACTTCGTCCTCGCTAGCCAGAGAAAGCTGGAGATTGGGTTCCAGCGGATCGAGTTTCGCTGCCGACGCCTCACCTCGACTCATTTGCTCGCACCCCTCGAGCAACGTCCTGATATTTGTAGTGTCCAACATAGCGCCGTTTGTCCAGACGCTGGCACCTAACCCACCGCAATGCGCCGTCACGCGCAGCCAATTCCCGTCGTACATGTCCCACGAATCCGGAGACTCGCGCCCGTGGATCCACAGCTGGAATCCCGCGATCTTGAGTGCAGGTTCACCCAAAGACGCCGGGTCAATCTGTCCCACGTTTCACTCCCTTGAATTGCGCTCGTTCAATCCCATCAACGATCGTCTCTGAGTCATTACCGACATGAACGATGGGTATTCCTGCCGGGCCACGGGGAGATTCTTCGCTTCGCTCAGAATGACAAAGGAGCGTCCTCCGCGCCCCTCTGCGTCCTCTGTGGTTAAACCGCCCTTGACCTTGTCCTTAGAACCGCGAGCGATACGGCACCGCGATCTCCGTCTACTCCAGACACAGCAGGAACCACACCGAGTTCTTCGCTCGCGTGAGCTCCCGGGGACGAGCACAGCCCGGCGAGATCACGTCACGCACGGGCCTTTTCCATCTCCCCCGTCGCCAGGAAGTGCGCGCACGCCTCGCCGAGCTGTTCGACCGCGACGCGCTCGTATTTCGCGATATCCTCTGCGGTCAAGGTCTCGCGCCAGCGACCGTTTGTGCCCTTGTTGATGAACGTCTTGGCGCCGCCTTCCCAGACACTGCCGCCCAGCGGGGCCACGAGTTCGGCATTCTTCTTCATGTAATCGAACGTGCAGTGCTCAACAATCGTGTCCCAGCGGTTCTCGGCGACCGGTACTTCGAGGAACTTCGCGATGGCGCGCATTTCGCCGGCGAGATCGTTCCGGAGGTTGGCGAAGTGCACCAGCATCACGTTCGGGAGTTCGCGGATTTCCCACCACGTGCGAATGTTTTCCCAGAACGACCACCACGGATACCCATCCCGATCGAGCCAGCGCCGGAAGTACTCCAACACGGTCACATCGCACGGCGGCATCGGGGGGCCCACCAGCCCCGGCGTCTCGTTCAGCACCTTGTAATACTGTTCGTTACCGTTCGCGTGGTGGTTGTACATGCTCCACAGCACGTCGCGGCCGTCCCGCACGATGTAGAGGTACTTTGCCTTCGGCGAGAACACCAGCGCATCGACGGGAAGATGGGTCTTCAGGAATCGTCTGTGCCGTTGAGCCTCCACGGCGGCCAGCTTTTCTTCCTTCGGCGGCACGCGCATGTCGATCCACGGCGACATTTCGCCGACGTTCAGCCCCTCCTGGCCGTTGAAAATCAGTTGCGAGACGATCTGTTGCGTCCAGGTCGTGCCCGCCTTGGCGTACGTCCCAATCACGATGTCGCCGTCGCGAAACTTGAAATCGTTCCAGACCGTCGAGTCGAAATGGTTACTCTGGAGCTCCCGGACTTTCTTCGGCCATTGAATCTGTGTCGCCATCGTTGCGTCCTTTGCGGTTCAATCACGCCCGATCGTCATGCGCTCAAAACGGGGGAGAATATGGCACAGCAATCTCCGTCTGCTCCAGACACCGCAGGAACCACACGGAATTGTTCGCGGGACTGAGTTCGGCGGGCAGGGAATATCCCCAGCCGGCCGAGTACGCGGTCGCCACCCGGGGGTCCTCCCCCGCGAGGCGCTCGGCGAGGTCGATCGACTTCGGCATCGGGAACGCCCAGTCCGACGTATACAGCATCCGCGCCATGCCCGACTGCAACGCGCCGCTCTCCGGCGCCCGCACGAATTGAATCGAGTTCCCGTAATCGTCCGACGGCATCGCAGCCGTGTCGCCGCCCGCGCTGCGCGACATCAGCGACTTGAGCAACTCGATGCGTTCCTGCGTCGCCTGCGGCGGCGACAGGCCGAGTCCGGTCAGCACCGTGAAGCCCGCGTAACTGCCCTCGGGCAGTTGTTGCACGTAGCTGAGCCCGCCCTGGTCGATGGATCTCCACTTGCCAAAATCGAGATACAACATCGAACCCGCGGGCAGCGTCTTGAATCCCCAGCGATACGGGTTCTCCAGCCGGACCGCCGCGTGCTCCGCGAAGAAAACATAGCCGTACGGCGTCTCCAGCGCGTCGCCGCCCGTGTCAGGCATCACCTCGAACCCGCGCCCGTCGTACTGCTGGCGAATGACGATCGGGAACTCGTCGGGCGATCGCGCGACGGAATAGACCCGCGCGAGATTAATCGTCACGCGCTCCTCCGCGGTGCCCACGCGCTGCCTCGCCATGCCGTCGTTCGAGAGCAAGTCGGAGTCGGGCGTGTTCGCGTATTGGACGACCTGAACCGTCCCCGGTCCCACCCAGCCGACGACGTACTGTTCGCAGAGATTCGGTGTCACGTCGCGCTCGACGAGCACGCCGTACACCGGCTGCCACCGGATGCCGCCCGACGCGAGGTCGCGATTGAACGCCCACGATGGCAACACCACGCGCAGCACGAGCGGACCCAGCCCCGCGACGACCGCGATCACGACGACCAGTACGACTATCTTGCGGATGGATTCCAATCGGTCATGCTCCAACAAATCGTCTCTCGAGTGGCAGGTCTAAGCGGGCCTCAGCTTAGGCCTGTTCCCTTCGAGGGTCGCAGGCTTAAGCGGGGTCCAGCTTAAGCCTGTTCCCGACCCCGCGCAAAGCGGCCAACCCTCGCTGTTCGGAGTTCCGCCTTCAGGCGGCACCCTCCCCCTGTCACCGCGTAAACGCGGAACTCCGAACGATGCTATCGTCCCTCAACAACAACCAGTACCGGCCTGACGCAACGGATCGCCTCAGAACGCGATGCGATACTCTCCAACCGCCGGCGCCGACGAGCGAATCACGACGGTTTGTTTGTCCGAATCGTAGTTCCAATCCGCCGATCCGAGCACGGTACCGTCCCGTTCGACCGTCTTCGGCGCTGTCCCGGTATACACGCGGAGTATATGCGGCTGCGCGACACCATTCATCGAGATCTGCAGCGGATTCGCGCCCGTGACCCGGACCAACGTCGTGCCCGATCCGTCCGGCTGATGTAGCGTGAACTCCCCCAACTCGCCCGCAAAGATCAGCCAGGTCGTGTGGCCGGCGGAATCCGTATCGCCGAACCCGGAATAGCCCCGCGAGACGTTCATCGGCACGACGGCGCCCTCACGAACGAACACCGGCGCCTCGTCGAGCGGCGTGTTGACCGTGAACTTCGCCGGTCCCTCGATCAACGCGCCCGGTCTGAACAGGTTCCGCCACCGGCCCTTGGGCAACACGATCTCGCGCGTGCCGCCCGGCTCGAAAATCGGCGCGACCAGAAAATCGTCGCCGAACATGTACTCGAACTGGCCCTCGACGGGCCGCATCAGCGGTTTGCCGCCGCTGTGGCACTCGACGACGTGCGAATAAATGTACGGCACGAGTTCGTTGTGCAACCACGCGAACTTGCGGACGATTTCCAGTTCCTCGGGCGATCGTTTCCACAGCATCCGCTCACCGTGGCCACCATTCAGAAACAGTCCGCAAAACGCCGAGAACTGCGCCCACCGAATGTACAACTCCGCCGGGATGTCCCGCCCGCCATACCCACCGACGTCCGACCCGATGACCGCGTAGCCCAGCTCCGCGCTGCGCAGGATGTAGCGCAGCGCCTCCTGCAAGCCCTCGTCCTCTTCGGTCCACGTATGGTCCTGATCGCCCACCCACGTCACCGGTGCCGCGTCGAGCGGCGCGAACCCGTCCCGATGGACCACGAATCCGTCAATCGCGCGGGACAGCGTGATGAACTCCGGGTTCTGCGTCAGTCCCCACTGGTATTCATCGCGGTAGTAATGGTCGGCGTATTCGCGCATGTTCATTTCGCCGGCTTTCGTCATGCGCCGGCCGAAGTACGGATCGGTGCCGTCCAGCTTCCAGCCGTCGATGCCCCAGTCGAACAATTGCTGCTGCATCCCGCGCCACCACGCCATCGCGTCCGAGTTCGTGTAGTCGATGAACCCGCCCGCGCCCTTCCACCATTTCGTCACGCGCGGCGGGTCGCCCGCGAGGAATCCGCGCGCCGCCGCCTCGTCATACCAGTCCTGCGACTGGGTGATTCGGGTGTCCTTACTCTCGCTGTTGACGTTCGGCGTCATCCACAGCACGACTCGGTAGCCGCGCTCCTGCAGGCCGAGAAAAAAATCCCCGGGATTCGGATACCGTACTTCATCGACGACGAAATCGTTGTACCGGTCGCTCCATGGGCTGTCGATGAGAATTGTCCGCGCAGGAATGTCGTGCTCCTCGTATCCCTTGAGCAGTTCGAGCACGTACGCCGCCGTGTTCGTGTCGTCCTCCCACACCCAGCACTCCAGCGCCCACGCGGGCGTAATCGGAACGCGCAGCGGCGCGTCTTGTTGCGCGTTGGCCGCGCAACTCATCAACGCAACTCCAAGCAGCGCACGACAGTAACTTCGCATGAAACTCACCTCCGCTCCGTGCGCGACGCATCCCGCGCGGACAAATCGATCTCACCGTGGCCCCGCGCGGCAAGGTTCGCGACCAGCGCCGCATGATCGGACAGGTCCGACCACTTCCCTCCCGAGTGCACTTCCGCACTCACGACGGCCAGCCCGCGCACGAAGATGCGGTCCAGGCTCAAGACCGGCGCGAAGGACGGAAAGGACCGCGCGCGCCGCCCGCGAACACACTGATAGGCATCGATCAGGCCAAGGTCCGCCGCGAACTCGCGCGTCGGCAGCCCTGACCAGTCGTTCGTATCGCCTGCGATGATCAGCGGCGCCGCGTCCGGCACTTCGGCGTGCACGAACGACGCGATGCGCGCGAGCTGCTTGCGCCGCGACTGGGCGGTGAGCCCGAGATGGACGCAGATGCCGTGAATACGCCCCGCCGCCGGCACATCGATTTCGCAGTGGAGAAAACCGCGCTGCTCGACGATGTTGGTCGAAATATCGACTTGTTTCCACTTCGCGATCGGGTAATGGGAGAGCAGCGCGTTGCCGTGGTGGCCGTGCTGGAAAACCGCGTTCTTGCCGTACGCGAAATCCTTCCAGACCTGGTCCGCCAGAAACTCGTACTGCGCCAGCGACGGCCACCGGTCCTCACGCGCCGCGCGGCCCCGGTGCTCGCCCTGTACTTCCTGCAGGAAAACCAGATCCGCGCCGACCTCGCAGATCGCCGCCTTCAGTTCGTGCAACATGAAGCGGCCGTTGAGCGCCGTGTAACCTTTATGAATATTCAGCGTGAGTACGCGCACGATCGCTCTAATTCCACCCCGCGGCCCGACGCGTTTACTTTCCGATCCGAAGGCATTATCCTGCTGGGGCGCCAGCGGAGCAAACGTGGACCAACGCGGGAGGGAACGCGCATTGACCCGGACGGCACTTTTTGTGCGTTGGGTGCTCGGCATTGTCGCCGGCGTATTTCTTCTGCTCGGGCTCGCGTTCATGTTCATCCCCGCGACGATGATCGGCGCGATTGACATCAACGCCGGCTCGCCCAAGGCCATGGCCGACATCCGCGCCGTCTACGGAGGTCTCGACCTCGCGCTTGGCGTCCTCCTCTTCGTGTGTTTCTTCCGAAAAGATTGGACGACCGGACTCGCCGTGGGCGCGCTCAGCCTGACCTGCATGTTCACCGGGCGCTTCGTCGGCATCATTTGGGACCCCGCGCGCGACATCCTGACGTTCGGCCTTTTCGCTTCCGAGGTGCTCGGCGCGGTGCTGTGTGCCGTGGCGCTGTTCCTCGCGCGGCAGCCGGAACCCGCCGTCATGCCCGTCGCACAGGCGGAACCGGCCGCGCACACGGCGCCCGCACCGGAATCGCCGGTCGCCCCCGATTCGGATACCCATTCCTGATGGAAACGGACGAACTGCGTAACATTCTCGTTGGGCTGCCGTTCATGCTCGACATGCCGGAAAGCCTCAAGCAGCGGATTTGCAAAGTCTTCGTCGCAATCTCGAAATACGACACTGTCGAAGCGGGCACGGAGCTCTTCCGCGAAGGCGAGCGCGAGACGGACCACGGCTACGTCGTGTTGAGCGGGTCCGTGCGCGTACGCAAGTCCTACGCGCCCGAGTGCAAGGCCTTCGCCCCCGTCCTGCTCGGAGAGGTCAAGCAGTTCAGCCCGCGCAGCGAGCGCACGGCCACCGTCATCGCCGCGGACGACCTCGAAACGCTTCATTTCACCTGGCGCAGGTTCAACCAGACCGTGGACGAATCCTTTGACGAGACCGAGCGAGAAGTCCTGCGCAAGGCGCTGCTCGGCTACGCCTGGCTCCACCTGCTGAACTGAGGCCGCCGCCGTGGCGCAGGCGGCCAGCCTGTGGGGGGTTCACGGTCTCGCGCGAATCGACCGGTCACGCCCGCCACGTCTGCTCGCACCGCGCGCAATGTCGCTCGGTCGCCGCGCGCCGGCGGTGCACGCCGACCGCGAGCAGCGCCAGTCCGCCCGTGAGCGCGCCCGCGACGAGTTTCGGCGTGCTGATTCCGTCGTTCAGCCGGACGCTGCGCGCGTGCACGGCCCCCTCCGCGCCGCAATGCGGACAGACTGCACCGGGGTCAATCGGCCCGTGCTTCTGAACGGCGGTCAGCGTGACCGGCCGTGTCGCGTACACCGTGACAACGACGGCCACCGCGACACCGATGATGAACATGGAGGCGGCGAACTCGAACACAACGGAGCACCCTTCAAGCGGGCGATGTCCTCAGCCCGTGAAGCGCACGGACTCGATCTGTTTCTTCACGCCGAGCGGATCGGCCAGGTCCTTGAGATTGAGATCGGAAATACCGCGCCCGGTGAGTTGCACCTCGCCGAAGCCGAGGATGCGTCCCATGACCGACTGGCTGATCTCGACCGTCTCGAGCGACCGCAACTGCATCTCGTCCGATTCGCGGCCGATGATGCCGTACTTGTGCACGACCCGCTTCGTGGTTACGCCGAACTCGTGACTGCGCAATTTGAGCCATTGGTAGATCGCGATCGGGATCGTGACCACGAGCAACGTCAGCAGAATCGGACCGATCCAGACCTTCCAGTGCAGGCGGAACTGCGCGACGACCTGCTCCCCTGGCGTGAGTGAGTCTTCAATGTAGCCCATCGTTCAGTCCGCGGGTTCGATCCAGATGTTGCGAAACTGGACATAGTTGCCGTGGTCCTGCAACCGGATCGGCCCGGGCTTGGACGGCGGCGCGACGAGGCGCTCTTCTTCTTTCCAGGCGGTGACCCACTTCAATTCGACGTCCTGCTGAATCAGCACGCCGTTCTGGTGCACGGTCATCCTCCCGAAGGAAAGCAGTTTGCCTGCCGCGTCGAAAACGGGCGCCGTGTAGTCGACGTCGTACGACTGCCATTGTCCCGGCGGTCGGCAGGCGTTCACCAGCGGCGCGGAAAGTTTGTACAGCCCGCCGCAGTCGTCGTAATAGCCCTCAAGACCGTAAGAGTCGAGCACCTGAATCTCGTACACGCCCTGCAGGAACACGCCCGAGTTGCTGCGCGCCTGGCCTTCCGAATCGGCCATCAACGGGGTGCGGAATTCGATGTGCAACCGGCAACTGCCGAAATTTCGCTTCGTCTCGATGTCCCCCGTGCCCGGCTTGACCATCATCCCGCCGTCGCCCAGCACCGTCCACCCGGCTTCCGGTTTCTTGTCGTTGCCGCTCTTCCACAGATCGAGGTTCGTGCCATCGAACAGGACCACGGCCTTCGCCGGGTTGGACGGTTTCGCCCCGAGCGCCGGTGACGCGAGCTCGACCCGGCGCATTTCGAACCGCGCTTTCTCACCGCGGCCGCCCGTGAACTGGTCGCCCGAGATCTCGCCGAACCAGGTACGCTCCTTGAACGAGAGCTTCCCACCGGATGGTTTGACCGTGACATCGAGCTTTGGCGGACAACGCATGTCGTGCTTCGACTTCAGCACGACCCGGTACGCGCCGCCGCCCACGGGGTACACGTTCGCGGCGATATCCGGATCGACGTCTTCCTCAGCGTTCCACCGCCCCTGCCAGTTGCCCATGAACGGGTCGGGTGTCTCGGGATAGTACTTGTCCTCGGCGGCGATAATGCTCGAAGTCGTCATGAAGGTGGCGATTGTCAGTCCTGTGAAAAGTGCGCGTAACTGAACGTTCACTCGCATTTTCCTCCCCGTCAAACGCCCGCCCGGAAACCGTAAGACTACCGGAGCAGACCGCCGCCCGCAACTGACCTTCCGGGGATTATTGTCGCGCTTCAGCGTTTGCGATACACTTCCGCCGGGGTGGAGCGAACTTGGACTCATTCACAATTCTTTATCAGGAGGGGTGGTACATGAGGGCGCGTAGACGTGGATTTACGCTCATTGAATTACTGGTGGTCATTGCCATCATCGGCATCCTGGCGGCCATACTGCTGCCGGCGCTGGCGCGCGCTCGCGAGGCCGCGCGGCGCGCTTCGTGCGCGAACAATCTGAAGCAACTCGGACTTTCGTTGAAGATGTACTCCAACGAATCGAAGGGCGAACTGCTGCCGCCGAACGGGTTCTTCGCGTGGACGGATCCGCAGGGCAACATTGCGTTCAACGCCGGCGAGCAGTTGATGACGCAGTTGTCGCCGCGCATCACGCTGGTGTATCCGGAGTACTTGCCCGACGTGAACATTTTGATTTGCCCGTCGGACTCCAAGAACGCCCTGCGCGAACAGCAGTCTGCCAATTGCGCGGCGTCCCCGAGCAGCGTGCCGTGCCCCGGCGGTCTCCCGAACGACGCCTACCCCGTTGCCGACCCCGGCAGCACGGAAATGGGCACGATGAACGCCACCGACGACAGCTACGTGTATACGTCGTGGCTGTTCGACAAGCTCGATCAGTTCCCGGAAGTCTTGGGATCGGTGCAGCATCCCGACAGCACCACCGATATGGCCACGATCATGGACATCCTCGTCGACACGCTCACGCTGGAGCAGTTGCAGGACGTCGTTGGACCGTCACAGGGGATCCAGGTTTTCGAGCGATCCGCCAACCGGTGGCTGAACGACTGCGTGCCGCTGCTCGCAAACACTCAGGCCGCGGTGACCTGTTTTAACAGGGCGTTCGACGGCGATGTCGGGAACATGGGCCCGGCGCCGTCCGCCCCGCCTAACAGCCCTGACCTAGGCAATGGCGACAGCAGCACGGTCTACCGTCTGCGCGAAGGCATCGAACGGTTCCTTATTACGGACATCAACAATCCGGGCGCGAGCGCGCAGGCCCAGAGCGATATTTTCATCATGTTTGACGCGCTCGCCACGGCTTCGGCCGATTTCAACCATGTCCCGGGCGGATCGAACGTGCTCTATCTCGACGGCCACGTCTCGTTCGTCAGGTATCCGGGAGAGCAGCCGCTCAATCGAGAAGTCGCCCAACTGTTCGGTCTAATCAGCCAGTTCGGCCTCGGCGGCTGAGGACTCGCTACAGATTCTGATACGACGCCCCCGGGCCTCACTTCTGGGCTCGGGGGCGTTTCGTTTTCGCTACGCGCCGCCTCCTAAGCCCCCAGCCCGCAGGCATTTGGCTCCCCTGTTGCCGGATTTGCGGATTGCACGATACCATTTGTAATGAGTGCAGTAATACGCAC
>CAYPNI010000124.1:0-11823 GCA_964411925.1 uncultured Nitrospirales bacterium | reverse complement strand
TCCCGGCGTACAGCGACGGCGCGATCAGCGCCAGCATCAGCAACGCCGCGCATGCCACGCGGCCGAACTTTGACGGAATCATTTTCGCCTCCTCCCACGGAAGATCACGCCCACCCAGCACTTCCACACCTCACCGCATTATTTCAGAGGATTGCTGCCAATACAACGGGTCTCAGGCGCTCAATTCGTCCAGCCGCGCGCGCACTTTGCGCACCCGCGGATCGTTCCGGCCGAGCGTTGCCTCGTAGATCTCCAACGCCAGCGTGAAATGGCCCATCGCCACGACCGTGTCCTTCATGTCCGACAGGACGCAGCCGATCGCATATGCGTCGCGCGCGACCGACGGGTGAGTCTTGCCGAACACCTTGTCGTCGATGCGCATCGCCTTCTGCAATTGCATCATCGCGGGCTCGAGCTGGTTTTGTTTGTGCAACGATTTGCCCATCCGGTAATGAATCGTCGCCGCCCGTTCACTGTCCGCGCCGTCCGCTTCCTTCACGATCGCCAGCGCGCGATCGAACGACGCCATCGCCTGGCTGTGCGCATCGAGGTCGTCCAGCGCGCGCCCCAGGTTGACGAGATTGCGGACCACTTCGGCCGATTCGGGCCCGAACCGATCCTCGTTGTGCGACAGCGCCCGTTCGAGGCAGCTCCGGGCCTGCGCCGCCTTGCCGTTGTCCAGCAGCACGACGCCCAGATGGTTGGAAAGCGATATCGCCAGCGGCGAATTGTCGCCTTCGATCGACTCGACCATGTTGAGCGCGTCTCGATAGTAGCGTTCCGCGTCTTCGAGCTGCCGCAGTTCGCGGCAGACGTGTCCGATGTTCGCGAGGTCCCGCGCGACCAGCGGGTGCCGGTCGCCGTGGGTCTGTTTGTCCAGCCGCAACGCGCGCGAGAGCCGCTCATGCGCGAGTGTCGGTTCGCGCATCTCGATCAGCACCATCGCCAGGTTGTTCAGGTACGTCGCCAGCGCGCCGCCGCTGTGTTCGGGCGCGCTTTCCTCGGCGAGCACCGCTTTCTCGAAACAGTTGCGCGCTTTGGCCAGCTTGCCAAGCTTGTGCCACGTGCGGCCGAAGCGGTCCGCGCACTCCGCGACCAGCGGGTGGTTCCAGCCGTAGACCTCCAGGTAGATTCGCATGGCGCGCTCATACGTCTTCTGTGCCGAATCGAGGTCGCCGATCTCCTCGAGAATCGCGCACAGGTTGCGGATCGGGATCGTCAGCAGTTTTTCGTCCGGCGCGCCGTACACCGCCTCCTCGAGCGGGCCGTATACGGTCTCGCACATCTCGAAGGCCTTCTCGAAGCAGTCCTTCGCCTCGTGGAGGTTGCCCAGCTCGTGCTCGACGATTCCCAGGCTGTTGATGCGCGTCGCCAGCAGCGGGTGGGCCGCGCCATAGACGCGGCGCCCGAGGGCCACGGCGAGTTGAAGACAGGTCTTGGCCTCCGTGAGGCCGCCATTGGCATGCAGGTATAGCCCGCAATGATAGATGAGCTGCGAAGCCGCCTCCCGCGCGACGTCGGCTTCCTCGGCGTATTGCGTCGCCATGAGCGCGTGGGGGAGGAGCCGGGTGCATACGGGCGAGGGACCACTGTATTGACCCTCGCGCGGAAACGCGTCCCCGACCAGGCGCGTGGCCGCGTTCGCCCAGGCCCGCGCGGAGTCCGGCGTCAACCCCTCGCGCACGACCTCCTGCACCATCTCGTGCATCGAGAACGATTCCTGGTGACGCTCGATGAAGCCGAACGTCTCCAGCCGGATCAGCATCGCGCGCAGTTTCGATTTGTCGCCGAGCGCCGTGGACAGCCGCTTCGAGAGGATTTCCTCGTCGTTCGTGCGATCTTCGAGCAGGAACAGTGGAATGTCATGCGGGCCCAGAAACGATGCCAGCACCAGCAGATCCTTCGTGGTTTTGTCCTCGCGTTCGAGCCGCGCCAGCAGTTCGCTCAGGGAGTACCGAAGGATCGCCTTGGAAACCTCCGGCCCCGCGCCGAGGTGCAGTGCCTCGGGCACGCGGCTCCCGAGTTTGGCGGCCACCTCCGCGCAACTGCTCCCGCGGAGCTGCGACCAGTGACGGAACAAGCGAACATTCATCGGGCTACCCGCCGCGAGTTGGATGAGCTTCTCGCGGCCCGGCGTGGCGTCCTCCACGGCCAGTACCTCGGCCGCGCCCGCCTCGTCCAATGGCGCCAGTTCCAACTTGCCATAGGGCACGTTCGCCGCGCCCAGGACCGTCGTCACTATGACGTGTCCCCCGCGCGGCTCGGGCAGATAGGACTCGAGCAGCGACAAGTCCTCGACGTCGTCCAGAATCAGCAGCCAGCCGCTGACTGTCCCGAGCAGATCCCGCACGTCCTCGATCGCGTGGGGTGGTTCGTCTTCGACCTTGCGGATCAGGTTGAGCGCCGTCATCAACTGTGAGTAACCGAGGCGCAGCGAACCCGGTTCGTCGGCCTGCACCCACCACACCAGGCGATAGTCACTTGCGAATCGATAGGCGTATTCGCGCGCCAGCGCGCTTTTCCCCATCCCGCCGATCGGGCTGGTCCCCTCGTTGATGATCACGACTTTGTCGCGCTTCAGGCTCTCGCGCAGGGAGTCCAACGTCGCGTCGCGCCCGCCGAAACTCGCGTCCCGGCTCGCCCGGATGTTCCACACCGGAGGCAGGCGATCGCCGCCGTTGTCCTGGGGGACGGACGGCGACGCGGGTGTGCCGGCTGACTCCATGAAAATCACCGAAAGTCTTGGAATGTGAGCAAGGTTGCAGGACAAACTATGCCGCTGTCGCGAGGGTGTTGTAAACAATGCCGGGGCGGCTGGTCAATTATTGACAAAATCGACTCGGATGGGCCCCTAAGCTATTGGTTCAGAATCACTTAGTTCCGTTGATTTCGTGCCCCGTATCCAGTACGATCGACTGCGTCTAGATTGAAAAGAATTAAATCTGAGCTAATCTAGAGCACTAGTTGTGCCTACGGGGGATCCGGGTTCGCAGTAGTCCGTCGATCAGGAGTGGGGAGAGCGGCAGGCTGACACCATGAAATGTCCTAACCACTTGATACGCAACGCCGCGGGCTATTGCTGTGTCTGTGGCTCTTTCTACTGCGAGGAGTGCCTGACGCGCCACGAGGGCAACCTCTATTGCCCCAAGCACTACAAGCCGATTGCCGCAGAGCTGGCCAAACAACAGCGCGTTCAGGAAGGCCGGAAACGTCATTCCCGCCATGCTCTCATTGCGTACTACCGTGATGGCCGCAAGGAACAGGGCGTCTGCCATGCCATGAACATCCGCGAGGCGGGGTTCCATCTGACCTGCGAGGACGACAACGGGGTCGGGACGGGGAAAAACCTCCGTGTGCGGTTTGCGGACCTGAAATACGTCGCCAACGTCAAGAGCTACAACGGCAAGTTCGACCGGAACGAGGTCTTCCCCGAATTCAGCGCGACCGGCGATCCCATCGTGGTCGAATTCAAGGACGGCGAAATCGTCGAAGGCCGGACGGTCCAACGCTACGACGCGGACGAAGCACGGTTCTACCTCGTGCCGAACAATCCGACTTCGAACAACATCAACATGCTGATCGAGCATGGCTCGGTGAAATCGGTGTACTCGGCGGCCGAATGGGCGGCGCAACAGAAAGCCAAGAAAGAACAGGTGCGCCAGGACAAGGCGTCCGGCATCGCCACGCCCACCGCGACGACGCAAGAAGAGACCATGGGCGATTTCTACTTCGAGCAACACAACTACACCGGCGCGCTCGAACAGTACCGGGCCGCGATGCAGAAGCATCCCGATTCGCTCCGGCTCAAGAAGAAGACGCTGGCGGCCACGCTCAACGTCGGCATCGGCTACGTGAAACGGCGCGACTACCCGACCGCGCTTGAATGGATGAAACGCGCGCTGGAGATCGACCCCGAGAACGAAGTCGCCCGGCACAAGGCCAAGCAACTCAACAAGGTGATCGCCAAGACGCAGCGGCGCATGCAGGCCTATCGTGAAGGCACGCTGTTCTCCAGCAACAAGTCCGACGAAGACGATTTCGCGGACCTGGACTGATCGCCCGCCCTTCTGGCCCTTGCGGCCGCCGCTCCTACTAGAATTCCTCCTTCGGATCGAGGTCAGGAATGAACGTCCTCGCCAGCGCCGCCTGCAACGGCCGGTATTCCGCCTCTTCGGTGTTCATCAGAATGATGATCGTCAGGTCCTCGTCCGGGTAGTAGTAGTTGCACGTTTTGAATCCGAAGATCAGCCCCCCGTGCCGAAGGACGCGCGTCTTGCCCCACTTCTCCACGTGGAACGCCATGCCGTACTTGTCGAACGAACCGTCGTCTAGCCACGCCGGCGTCGTCATCGCCTCGTAAGACGCGGGCGAGACGAGTTTCCCGTTGCGCAACGCCCGGTGAAACGTGAACAGATCGATGAGGTTCGAGGCCATCGATCCGACCGAAAACGCCAGCCGGGTGTTTAATGGCCGGCAGGGCACCAACTTCCCCGCATCGCGCTCGTACCCCTTGGCCTTGTTTGGAATCTTCACGACACCGTCGTCGAGATAGGTCGATTTCAGATCGAGCGGATCGAGGATGTGCTGCTTGACGTAGTCGCCGAACGACTCACCGGTGACCCGCTCGAGGATTAGTCCCAGCACGAAGTACCCCGAGTTGCTGTAGCTGTACTTGTGCCCCGGGGGAAATGCCAGCTCACGGCTCGCGAACCAGTCGAGCACGCGCTCCTTGGGCAGATCGTCGTTGAGGTGTTTCCAGTACTCGCTCTGCGTCGTGTAGCTCACGAGTCCCGAGGTGTGGTTCAGCAAATGCCGCACGGTGATGGGCCCGCCCACCTCGGGATAGTCGGGAAGATACGTGCGAATCGATTCGTCCAGCGTGATGGTGCCCTTCTCGGCCAACTGGAGAATCGCGACCGCCGTGAATTGTTTGGAGAGCGACCCCAGCCGGTAGATCGTTTCTTCCGTCGCGGCCACGTCGTTCTCGATGTCCGCGAACCCGTACCCCTTCGCGAGCAGGATTTCGTCGCCTTTCCCGACGAGCACAGACGCCCCCGCCAGCGTCGCCGGCCCGACCGCCGCGCCGAACACTTCGTCTGCCCGCGCTTCGAGTTCCTCGCGGGAAGGGGCCTTCGTTTCCGGGACGGCGACCGGCGCGACCACCGCCAACATCGCCGCGCAGGCAATCGCGGCGCAGACTCGCAAACCCGCGGGGCGATCCGTATCATGACCGGCCCGCGGCGGAAATTCGCCGGACCGGTTACCCAAGGGGCGGTTAATGCGTCGCATCGAACGGGCCATCCTCAGTTGTCATGATAAGTCCGGCCTTATCGATTTTGCACGGACTCTCCAGCGTTTCGGCGTCGAGCTGATCACCACCGAGGGCACCCGCCGTGCCCTGCGCGAGGCGGGCATCGAGAGCACCGAGCTCGCCACCTACACCGGTGTGCGCGAAATGCTCGGCGGCCGCGTCAAATCCCTGCATCCCAAGGTCCATTCCGGCCTCCTCGGCCTTCGAGATAACAAATTGCACGAAGAAGAAATGCGCACCTTCGAATTTCCGTGGGTGGATATGCTCGTGGTCAATCTGCACCGCCTCTCGGACGTCGTCAAGACACCCGGCATCTCCGTGGACGAAGTGGTCGAACAGGTAGACATCGGCGGCATCGCGATGTTGCGGTCCGCGGCCAAGAATTTCCGCTACGTCACCGCGGTCGTCTCGCCCAATCACTATCGCCTCATCGAACACGAAATGCAGGCGCACGAGGGCAGCGTCTCGTTCACCACGCGGTTCCGGCTAGCGCAGGAGGCGTTCGCCGCCACCGCCGAGTACGACCGGCTGCTTGCGGCGTACCTCGAAAAGTCCGAGCCGCCGGAGGCATGACGATGAACGTGCTCGTCGTCGGTTCCGGCGGCCGCGAACACGCGCTCGCGTGGAAACTGCGGCAGAGTCCGCTGCTCGGCGAGCTCTACTGCGCGCCCGGCAACCCCGGCATCGAGCGCGAGGCCGAGTGCGTCGCGATTGACGCGATGGACATCGACGCCCTCATCGAATTCGCGCGCACGCACGACGTCGCGCTCACGGTCGTCGGCCCCGAGATGCCGCTTGCCGCGGGCATCGTCGACCGCTTCGCGAACGCGGGCCTGCGCGCCTTCGGGCCCACGGCCGCCGCTGCGCGCCTCGAATCGAGCAAGGCCTTCGCCAAAGACCTCATGACGCGATACGGCATCCCCACCGCGCGATACGCCGAGTTCTCCGACGCGGCGCAGGCCCGGGACTACGTCAAGGCCCAGGGCGCGCCCATCGTCGTCAAGGCGGACGGACTCGCGGCGGGCAAGGGCGTCACGGTCGCCGCGGACGTTGACCAGGCGCTGGCCGCGATCGACGCCGCCATGGTCGAGGGCAGTTTCGGCGCTGCGGGCAACCGGGTCGTCATCGAGGAGTGCCTGGAAGGCGACGAGGCGTCAATCTTTGCGCTCAGCGACGGCCGCGCGCTGGTGCCGCTCGCCACCGCGCAGGACCACAAGCGCGCGTTGGATGACGACCAGGGGCCCAACACGGGTGGCATGGGGGCGTATTCGCCGGCGCCCATCGTGACTCCGACGCTGTTCACCGAGATCGAGTCGCGAATCCTGCGCCCGTGCATCGACGGCATGGCCGAGGACGGCCACCCCTACCGCGGGGTGCTCTATGCCGGCCTGATGCTCACGGCCGACGGGCCGAAGGTGATCGAATTCAACTGCCGCTTTGGCGACCCGGAGACCCAGGTGGTGTTGCCGCGGATGAAGAACGACCTCCTGCCGCTGCTCGACGCCTGCACGCATGGTGGACTGGACGGTCACAGCGCGCACTGGCACTACGGCAGCTGCGTGACCGTCGTGATGGCCTCGGGCGGTTATCCTGGCACGTTCGAGAAAGGCAAGCCGATCACCGGCATCGAACGCGCCGAGAAACTCGGCGGAACAGTCGTGTTTCACGCGGGCACGCGGCGCGAAGGCCAGAACATCGTGACGAACGGCGGCCGCGTGCTCAACGTGACGGCCACCGGCGCGGACATCCGATCCACCATCGAAACCGCATACGCCGCGGTGGACGAGATACACTTCGATGGCGCGCATTTCCGCCGGGACATCGGCCACCGCGCGTTGGCAAACCTGTGGGTCCGGTAGAGGGATTCACCATGCGCTCCCCCCTGTTGTTCTGCCTCGCCGCGCTGGCGATGGCCGCCCCCGGCGCCCGCGCCGAGGATTCGCCCCCGCTGGTGCTGGTGATCGTCGTCGATGGCCTGCGGCCCGATTACGTCACCGAGGAGTGGATGCCCACGCTGCATGCGCTCGGCGGCAGCGGCGTATTCTTCGAGCGGCACCATGCGGCAATCCCCACCGTGACCCGCGTCAATTCGCCCTCGCTTTCGACCGGGTCGTATCCGGAAACGCATGGGCTCATGGGGAACTCGATTTACATCCCCTTGGTCGATGCCGAACGCCCGTTGAATACCAGCGATTACACGAACCTGCTGAAGGTGCGCGAGGCGGAAGGCACGCTGCTGACTGCGACCACCATCGGCGAGGTGCTCGACGCCGCCGGCAGGACCTATCTCGCGATCAGTTCGGGGTCATCCGGCTCCGCCTACCTACTCAATCCGGAGCTGAACGGTGCGGGCGTCATCAACGTCGAGGTGACGCTGCCGGACACGCTGCGCGCGCGCGTGGAGGCCGAGGTGGGGCCCGTCCCCGAGGATTCCATGCCCGCCACGCCGCGGATCGCCTGGACGATCGACGCCTACATCGACCTCGGGCTCAGGCAGATTCACCCGGACGTGACATTTCTCTGGATTACCGACCCCGACCACACCGCGCATTCCAAGGGCATCGGCGACCCCGTCATGGTCGAATCGCTCAAGGACGTGGACGGTCAAATCGCGCGCATCCTCCAGGCGCACGAACAACTCGGCCTCGCCGATCGCATGAACATTCTCGTCACCTCCGACCACGGGTTCTCGACGGGCATCGGCGGCGCTAACATCGCGCTGCTGCTCAAGCAGAACGGCTTCGCGTCGGGCGTACACGTCGCCGGCGACGCCATCTACGTGGACGGCCACGACCCGGACCGCATTCGCGCGATCGTTGACTTGCTCTGGCAGCAACCCACCGTCGGCGCGATGTTCACCCGCGGCGACGGGCCCGGGTCCATCACCGGCACCGTGCCCGGCACGTTCTCTTTCGACCTGATCCACTGGCAACACGATCGCTCGGGAGACATATTCGTCTCGCCGGACTGGGACAGCGAGGCGAACGAATTCGGCTACAAGGGCCGCACGATGACCGGTGGCATCGCGGGCCACGGATCCGTCAGCCGATGGGACATTCACAACACGCTGATCGCCCAGGGCCCCGCGTTCAAGCACGGCGTGCGCTCGGACATCGCGAGTGCGAACCCTGATGTCGCGCCGACGGTCCTGCGCATTCTCGGCATCGACCCGCCCGCGTCGATGACGGGCCGTCCGCTGCTCGAGGCGCTGGCCGGCGGGCCCGACCCAACCGACGTTGACGCCGGTGCTCCGGTGGTGATGTCTGCGAGCGTACCGGGCGCGGAGACCTCGGAATTGGAGCCGACGGTCTGGTATTCAGCGGTGGAAGGCCGCCGCTACCTCGGCGCTGCCGCGCGCACGGCAACGCCACGCTGAGCATGCCCACGCGCGCGGCCCATCCCCTCGCGCCGTATCTGGCGCTGGCGGGGCTTTGGGTCCTGATGCTGGCCCTCGTCCCGCCGCGCGCGAATTTCCCGCTGAACGATGACTGGATCTACGCCAAGATTGTCCAGCACCTCGTAGAGACCGGTGAATACCAGTCCAACCCCTACGCCGACCCGACATTCATCCTCCAGGCGTACTGGGGCGCCGCGTTCGTCAAGGTGTTCGGCTTCAGTTTCGATACGCTGCGTCTTTCGACGCTCGTTCTGGGGCTCGCCGGCGTGTGGGCGGCATGTTGGTGCGCGATCGAAGCAGGTCTGTCGCGCGCCTGGGCGTTTCTTTGCGGCGCGGTTCTGCTCGCCAACCCGATGTACATGAGCGTCAGCTACGCGTTCATGACGGACGTGCCCGTGCTCGCGCTCTCCGCGCTCGCGATCGCCGCGTTCGTGCGCGCGTTGCGCACGGGACTGCTCCGGTGGATTTGGTACGCGAACGCGATCGCCGTCGCGGCGTTCTTCATCCGCCAGTTCGCGATGCTGGTCCCCATCGCGTTCGCGCTCGCCGTGCTCGTGCGGCCGGCGAACACGTTTCGCGCAAGACCCGTCCGCGCGCTCGCGGCGCTGGGCGTGCCGTGGATCGCCGCGGCCGTCCTGCTGCGGGTCCTGCCCATCGGCGGCGAAGGACTCGGAGCGGGTCTGTGGAACTGGGACGACCTTGGGCGGACGGTGCCCGAGCGCGCGACGGCGATGGCGACGTTCTGCGCCGCGGCGTTGCTCTACCTCACGCTGTTCTGCGCGCCGATCCTCGCGTTGGCCCGCGATTCAGCGGAGAAACGCTTCCCGCGCAAGTTCGCGTGGCGCCATCTCGCCGCGATTGCGATCGCGGGCGTTATCGGCTGGCTGCTCATCGACGCGCCGTACCAGCGCCCGCCGTGGATCGGCAACGTGCTGTACGATTTCGGCGTCGGTCCGCTGTTGCTGCCGTGGCTCCAGCGCGACGGACTGCCCGATACGCCGCTGCGCCTCGGCTCCGCGTGGACGCTCATCAATATCGTCCTCGCGCTCGGCGCGGCGTGCGTCCTCGTCCGCGTCGCCACGATCCTCGTCGGCGCAGTGCGTGATCGAGCGAATCCCGCAAATGCATCGCTGGGTATCGACCTTTTCCTCGCGTTCAGCGCCTCCGCGCTCATCGTTGTGCTCATCCTGCCGGCCGTCGCGAACCGCTTCGATCGGTACTTCCTCGGCGCGCTCGTGCCGGCGGCGGTGCTGACCGCGCGCGCCGTCACGCGCGGCGCACGATTCGAACCGGGCCGGTTCGCCTTCGTCCTGCCGGGCGTGTTCTACCTGTTCGGCGTTTTCTGCCTGCAGGACTACCTGTCATGGAACGGCGCACGCTGGAAGGCGGCCGAAACGCTGCGCGCCAAATACAACGCTCCGCTCGAGTCGATCAACGGGGGTTACGAGTTCAACGGCTGGTTTCACAGCGACCATTTCGCGCAGGAGTCGCGCGACACCGGCAAGAAAGCCTTCGGTCCGAAGGGCTGGTGGACGCGCGGCGACGAGTACCGAATCGTCGGCGCGGGAAAGAGCGGCGGGATCACGCCCGGCGCCGTCGTTCGCCAGCCGCTGGCCGGCGAGTACACCGTCCTCGAAACCCAACCGTACTTCACGTGGCTGGGTTTTCAGCGTCGCGAGATCCTGTTGTTGCGTGCGATCGATGACACCGCTCCTCCCGATCCGGCACAATAGGCGTCTTTCGGGAGTCCGCATGAAACCGATCAACGTCCTCTTCGTCTGCACCGGCAACATTTGCCGCAGCCCGACGGCGGAGGGCGTATTCATGCATCTCGTTCGCGAGCGCGGACTGGAGGGCCGCATCGAGGCCGATTCCGCCGGCACGACGGATTACCATGCCGGCGAGCCGCCGGATCGCCGTTCGCAGGACGCCGCGCTGCGGTACGGCGTGGACATCGGCCACCTGCGCGCGCGCATCTTCCGCAGGGAGGACTACAAGCGTTTCCACTACATTCTCGCGCTCGATCGCGAGCATTTACGCCTGATCCGGCGCGGCGAGGCCCCCGGCCACCGGGCCCGGATTGCGCTGCTCTGCGACTTTCTCCCCGACCGTAGCGTTTCCGAGGTGCCCGATCCGTATTATGGTGGGCTGAGCGGTTTTGACTCTGTCTTTGAACTAGTACGCGATGCGTCCGCGGGCCTGCTCGACGCGATCGTCGCCGAACACTTTACCGATCATGCTGGGTCACATCACTGAGGAAGTCGAAGCGCGCCTCGGCGTGCCGGTCGCGGAGTTCACCGTCCAACACGGCGGCTGCGTCGGCGAGGTGTACCGCGTGCACATGGACGACGGCCGCGACCTCATCGTCAAGGTGGACCGGCGCAAGCAGCCCAACCTCGACGTCGAGGGGTTCATGCTGAACTATCTCGACCGGCACACGACGCTCCCCGCGCCGAAAGTCGTTCATTCCGATCCGGAGCTGCTCGCGATGACGTTCGTGGTGGGGGAGAGTCACTTTTCCACGAACGCGAACCTGCATGCCGCCGAACTGCTCGCCGAACTCCACGGCGTCACCGCGCCGCGCTATGGCCTCGAACGCGACACGCTCATCGGCTCGCTCGGCCAGCCGAACCGCATGACGGAATCGTGGATCGAGTTCTTCTGCGAATCGCGCCTGCTGAATTTCGCCGAAAAGGCGCTCAACGAGGGCCAGATCGGCCGCGCCATCCTGCGGCGCATCGAACGCCTGTGCGACAAGCTCGAGGAGGTGCTCGAGGAACCCGCGCGCCCCTCGCTGCTGCACGGCGACGTCTGGTCGGGCAACGTCCTCGCGCTCGACCACCACATCACCGGGTTCATCGACCCCGCGATCTATTTCGGCCACCCCGAAGTCGAGCTCGCGTTCATCACGCTGTTCAACACCTTCGGCGCGAACTTCTTCAACCACTACAACGAAATCCGGCCCATCAGCGCCGGATTCTTCGAGTCCCGCCGCCACGTCTACAATCTCTACCCGCTGCTCGTCCACGTCCGCCTGTTCGGCGGCCACTACGTCAACAGCCTCGACGAAACGCTCGACCACATCGGGTTTTAGTATTCCGCTCTCGTCGATATC
>CAYPNI010000123.1:0-11878 GCA_964411925.1 uncultured Nitrospirales bacterium | reverse complement strand
TTTTTGCCGATGGTCCCGCGGTTCTTGTAGCACAGGCCGCGCGCGAGGTAAACCTCGCCGATGGTGCCGTTGTGCAAGTGGTCCATTCCCTCGCGAATCGCGGCGCTCGAGCGGATCTGCGTGCCGTGCTGCACGATTCGGTTTTGCTTGCGGGCGGCGTTGAGCAGTTGGCGGCCTTCCCAGACGTTGTGCGAGCAGGGCTTTTCGACGTAGACATCCTTGCCGGCCTCGATCGCCCAGATCGCGGCAAGCGAGTGCCAGTGGTTGGGCGTGGCGATCGATACGGCGTCGATGTTCTTGTCTTCGAGAAGCTTGCGGATATCGGTGACGAGGTTGGGCGTCTTTTTCGCCGGAATCGTCGCGCCGGGATTTTTCGGATCGGGGCGTTCGGCGAAGAAATTCTTGATCGAGGGTTCGAACTGGTTCTCGTCCACATCGCACAAGGCCGCGATTTCGACCTTGTCGAGCGAATTCCACTGTTCGATGTGTTCACGGCCGCGGCCGCGAATACCGATGACGGCGACGCGGACGCGATCGTTCGCGCCGGCCCATGCCGATTTGGACGTGCCGAGCACGCCGGCGGCGACGGCCGCCCCGGCGCCGACCTTGGCCGCGCCCTTCATGAAGTCCCTACGCGTCACATTGTCCATCGGTGCCTCCTCAGCAACTCTTGACCGGTCTCAGCGGCCTGCAGTCGGTTGGTTTCGCCCGCCTAGATTACTTCGTTCGAGCGGAAAATGGAAGGGAACGCCATCCCCCCGGCGCCGCGCGCGGAGTATCGCATCGGAACGGCGATCCGGGCCCAACCGGTGCAGATTTGGCGCGGGCCGAGGGTTGTTGCCTGTCTCGACTGCGTGTTAGGTTAGCGTCCCTTTTCGCGGAGCCCCGCGTGCCATGCTCTTTAATTCCTGGATCTTCGCCGGGTTCCTGGTGGTGCTGCTGCCGATCTACCACCTCGCGAGTTTCCGCGCGCAAAATGCGCTGTTGTTGGTGGCGAGCTACCTGTTCTACGGTGCCTGGGACTGGCGCTTTACGGGCCTACTGGCGCTTTCAACGGTATTCGATTTTGCGATCGCGCGCGGGATTGAGGCCTCGCCGACGCCACGCGGCAGGCGCCTGCTGCTGATTGCGAGCGTATGCGTCAATCTGGGGATTCTGGGATTCTTCAAGTACTTCAACTTCTTCATCGATTCCGCGGCCGCGCTGCTGCGGGCCGGCGGACTGGAACCCAATGTCCCGGCACTGCAGATCCTGCTGCCGGTCGGGATCAGCTTCTATACGTTCCAGACGCTCGGATACACGGTCGACGTCTACCGCGGCCAGCAACGGGCCTCTCGCGATTTGTTCACGTATGCCTTGTACGTGAGCTATTTTCCCCAGTTGGTCGCGGGGCCCATCGAGCGCGCGGCCCGTCTGTTACCCCAGCTCGAGTCGCCGCGCACAGTAACGCCGGCGATGCTCCATTCAGGGGTCCAACTGATTTTGTGGGGATTCGTCAAGAAGGTGGCGATTGCGGATAGTGTCGCTCGTTACGCTAACCGCGCTTTCGATGACCCCGGCTCGCAGCACGGCGTAATGCTCTGGCTGGGCGTTTACGCCTTCGCGATTCAAATCTACGCGGACTTCTCGGGCTACACGGACATCGCGCGGGGCGTGAGCCGGCTGTTCGGCATAGACCTGATGCAGAACTTCCGGCAACCGTACTTCGCGCGCAACGTCACGGAGTTCTGGCGGCGGTGGCACATCTCTCTTTCAACGTGGCTGCGGGACTATGTATACGTGCCGCTTGGCGGGAACCGGCGCGGCCGGGCGCGGCAGTACATCAACCTGCTGTTGACGATGTTGATTGGCGGACTCTGGCACGGTGCATCATGGAATTTCGTCATCTGGGGCGGACTACATGGAACGTACTTAGCCGCGCATAAATTGCTGACGCGCGGACGCAGGATCGGCGCGGAACCGCCGCCCGCGTCCGCGGGGGCCTGGGTTGGTTATGCGATTGGCGCGGTCGTCACTTTTCATCTCGTCTGTATTGCCTGGGTCTGGTTTCGCGCGCAGACCTTTGCCAGCGCGCTTGATTACACCCGGGGGTTGTTCCAGCTCTCGGGCGCGCCGGACACGGATGCGCTGCTCGCGGGGGGCATGCTGCCTGCGCTGGCGTTTTATGCATTGTTGGTGGTGTTGATCGACCTGCCCTGCTGGTACCGCGACCGCGAGGCTCCTTTCACCCGGCAACATCCCTGGTTCGCGCGCTCGCTGGGTTACGCCTCAGCGCTGTTTGTTCTGTCCTTTGTGCGGGAAGGCGCCGGCGATGCATTCATCTATTTCCAGTTCTAGGGCGCCGCACACACTCCGGACCATCGCCGGCACGATTGTCCTGTTCGCCTTGATGCGTTGCGTGTTCTTCGTCATTGCGGACGCGTTCATCGCGTACCCGGAGGCGGCCTTCGAACAGCTTTTCTATGCCACGGATCTGCGGTGTCGCATGACGGCCGGCGCGCCGCAGGTGATGCTGCAGGGTACTTCGCGCCTGGTGTTCATGGAGGACGTGCCGATTGACGACAGGCTCCGCCGGGCAGACGGCGGCATGATGAACGTTTCCATCGCGGGCAACACGTTCTGGCACATGATGGCGTTGCGGCGGCGAAATCCCGAGTTGTTCGCGCGTAGCGAGCTCACCGTCATTGACCTGTTGCCCATGGAACTGTACATCGGCAGGAACTTCAACGAGGATTCCGCGCTTTTCTTCAGGGAGAGTTCGATCGAAGAAAAGGTGCGCATCGGCAGTCCGTTCGTCCGGGCGCGCGCGCTGGCCGATGTCGTCGTACCCGCGTGGTCGCGGCGATACCGGGCAGAGACGTGGTGGAACGCGCTGACGCATGTCCGTGACACGGACAGCGAGCGTCTGGAGGCCGTGGTCCGAGTGCCCGCGGACCATTTTCCTGAAGTGGTCGATTGGGGGAACGAACTGGACTCTGTCGGCCAGGACCAGCTCGATCCGCTGCGTCTGATCGCGCGAGTGGTGAATCCGCAGGGACGACTCTCACGCGTACAGCTGCATGCCCTGCGAGAATTGGTTGCGACTACGCCCGCTGCGGGTACGCTATCGCTAGTCCATCTCCCGTACCGGCCAGACCTTGACTCCGTGTTCGACGAGTCGCCGGATTCGCGCGCGCGGTTGAGCGAGTTCAGGGACATCGTGGAATCGGTAGGCGGTCCGCGCGTCATTGTCCGCTGGTACGACAGCATGGAACAGTTTGGCTTGACCGAAGCGGACTATGGAGCGGACGGGCTTCACTTGAGACGGCAGGGCGGCATCGAAGTGTGGAAGCGCGACATCGCGCGGCAGTATCAGGAATCTTTCGCGCAGGTGCGTCCTCGCTGAATCGCTTGCAGGACGCGTTTACGACGTCATTCAGCACGATTCTGAGTTGTCCACTGCGGCGGGTACATGTTAGTTTGCCGCTGAATCCGCGGAGTCGCGCTTCCGATGCTGTTTAATTCCTGGACGTTCGTCGCGTTTTTGGCGATCGTACTGCCGCTCTACCACTTTCTTGGTCTTCGCGCGCAGAACGTCCTGCTGCTCGTGGCGAGCTATGCGTTTTACAGCGGGTGGGACTGGCGGTTCACCGGTCTGCTCGCGGCCTCGACCCTGCTCGATTACGCCGTGGCCCGGGGCATCGAGGCGGCGCCGACCCCGCGCGGCCGGCGGCTGCTGTTGTGGGTGAGCGTGTGCGGAAATCTGGGTGTGTTGGGCTATTTCAAATACGCCGGGTTTTTCGTCGATTCCGCGGCGGAATTGCTTGAGTCACTTGGGTTTCAGCCGAACCTGCCGACGCTTCAACTCCTGCTGCCGGTGGGCATCAGCTTCTATACGTTCCAGACGATGGCGTACACCATCGATGTGTATCGGGGCGAACAGCGCGCTTCGCGGGACTTCCTGACCTACGCGCTGTACGTGTGCTACTTCCCGCAGTTGGTCGCGGGGCCGATTGAGCGGTTCGGGCGCCTGGCGCCGCAACTCACCGCGCCCCGCAAAGTCACTGTCGACATGGTGACGTCGGGCGTGCAGCTCATCCTGTGGGGCTACGTGAAGAAGGTCGCCATCGCGGACAGCCTCGCGCCGTACATCGAGCAGACGTTCAGCGATCCCGGATCGGCGCACGCCGTGCAGCTCTGGCTCGGCGTGTATTGTTTTGCGTTCCAGATTTACGGCGATTTCGCGGGTTACACGGACATCGCGCGCGGCGTGAGCCGGCTGTTCGGCATCGAGTTGATGCTTAACTTCAAGCAGCCGTACTTCTCGCGCAACATCACGGAATACTGGCGGCGCTGGCACATCTCGTTTTCGACATGGCTGCGCGATTATGTGTACATCTCCCTGGGCGGCAACCGCAGAGGGTCGGTGCGCCAGTACGTCAACATGTTCATCACGATGGTGCTGGGCGGGCTCTGGCACGGCGCGGCGTGGAATTTCGTCATCTGGGGCGCGATGAACGGCGTCGTACTCTCCGTGCACCGGTTCTTCACGCGCCATCGCAAAATTGGCGCGGAGCCGCCACCGTCATCCGCGCGCGAGTGGGTGGTTTATCTGGTCAGCACGTTCTGCATGTTCCATATCTGGTGTCTGATGATTCTGTGGTTCCGCTCGCCCAATTTCAGCAATGCCATTGAGTACACTCAGGGCATGTTCCTCTTCGGCCGGGAATTTGACGTGCAGGCGCTATTGGCAACGGGCATGGTGCACGCGGTCGTTCTGTTTGGACTGATGTCCACGGCGATCGATGCGCCGTGCTGGTATCGCGATCGCGAATTGCCGTTTACCGAGGCGCATCCGCTCGTCATTCGTGCGCTGGGATACGCCGCGGCGCTATTCGTACTCTGCTTCCTGCGTGAAGGACCGAACAGTGCGTTCTATTATTTCCAATTCTAAGCTTCGCAATGCCTTGATCGCCTCGGCACTGACCGCGGTGTTCTTCGGCGCGATGCGTTGCGTGTTTTTCGTCATCCCGGGCGCTTTCGAGACGTATCCCGAGGCGTCTTTCGAACTGGAGTTCTACCGAATGGACCTCCGGTGCAGGACGGCGCCGCAATCGCCGCGCATCGTGCTTCACGGCACGTCCCGCCTGGGCTCCATTGGCTCCATACCCACAGGCGAAGCGAACCCCACGAGCGGCCAAGAACTGATGAACGCTTCGATCGCCGGACAGTCGTTCTGGCACATCGCGGCGCTGCGAAGGCGTCATCGCGACTTGTTCGCCCAAAGCGACTTGGCGGTGCTCGATGTCGCTCCGATGCAGGCGTACCTCGGTCGGAATTTTGACGAGAGTTCCGCGCTCTTTTTCCGCGAAAGTACGTTGCGGGAGAAGCTGCTGATCCACGACCCGTTCCTGCGCGCGAAGGCGCTCGCCGACACCATCGTTCCGGCGTGGTCGCGCCGGTACCGGCCCATTACCTGGTGGAACGCCCTCACGCACCTCGATGCTTCCGATGCGGACCGCCTCCAGACGTTATTGGCGCAGTCGGGGGATCACTTCCCGGAGGTCGAGGAGCTGGTCAACGATCTCAAGCAGGCTGGAAACGACATCGAGAAGATTATGGAAATCGTCGCCACGATCGACTTTCCCCCGGGGGCGCTGTCCGAGGTGCAGTTGCACGCGTTGCGCGAGATCGTGGACAGCACCCCGCCGGATGGCTACACCGTTCTGTTCTATCCGACGTTCAACGACGCGTTCACGGCGCTGATTCAAGCGACGCCGTTACGGGTCGAGAGGGAGCGTAGTTTTAAATCCATCGTCGAATCGGTGGCGCGCCCGAACGTACTCGTCTATTGGATGGAGATTCCACGCGGCCAAGGGCTGGAAAACGCGGATTTCGCGTTCGACGGCGCTCACTTCGCGAGGACCGGCGTCGACAAGATCAGAAACGGCCTCGGCCTGCTCTATCAGGAATTGTTTTCGGTTCAGAACGCAAGGCCGGCGCAGCCGCAGTGACGCCGCGTTCCGGGTGGATGGAATCTCGTCTTAGCCGTTCTTCTTTTCGAATTCCCTCATGAACCCGATCAGCGCGTCTACGCCCGCCGCGGGGAACGCGTTATAGATCGACGCGCGGATGCCGCCGACGGAACGGTGGCCCTTGAGTTGTTTGAGTCCGGCTGCGTCGGCCTCTTTGGCGAATTTTTTCTCGAGGTCTTCGCTGGGCAGGTTGAACGTGACGTTCATGGTCGAGCGATGCGCGGGGTCGGCCGCGCCCCGGTAGAAATCCGTCGCGTCGATGGCCGCGTAGAGCTTGGCGGCCTTTGTCTCGTTGATTTTCTGTATGCCGGCGATGCCGCCCTGCTTCATCAGCCAGCGCGTCACCAGCATGAGCAGGTAGATCGAGTAACACGGCGGCGTGTTCAGCATGGACTCCGCCTCCGCATGCGTCTGGTAGCGGAAGATCGACGGGATGTCCTTGCGCGCGCCCTCGGCGAGATCTTTGCGCACGATGACGACGGTCACGCCGCTCGGACCGAGATTCTTTTGGGCGCCGGCGTAAATGACGCCGAACTGGCCTACATCGATCGCGCGAGAACAAATGTCCGACGACATATCGGCGACGAGCGGTGCGTTCGTCTTCGGGAAGGCCTTCCACTGCGCGCCGGAGATGGTCTCGTTACTGGTGATGTGGACGTACGCGGCGCCGGGCGATTCCTTGAGGTCGGCCGGCGTGGGCACGCGGCAGGGGCGCGCTTTGTCTGTGTCTGCGATTACGTTTACTTTGCCGAAGCCTTTCGCCTCGTCGATCGCTTTCTTCGCCCACGAGCCGGAGTTCGTGTAGTCCGCCGATTGGCCCGCGTGCAACAGGTTCATCGGGACGAGCGCAAACTCAGTTGTCGCGCCGCCCTGGAGGAACAGCACGTGATAGTGGTCCGGAACGCCGAGCAGCGAGCGCACGTTCTTTTCCGCTTCGGCCTGGATCGCGATGTATTCGTCGCCACGGTGCGACATTTCCATGACGGACATGCCCGAGCCGGCGTAATCGAGCATCTCGGCCTGGGCCTGTTGAAGCACGGCTTTGGGCAGAACCGCCGGGCCGGCGCTGAAGTTGTAGATGGTGGTCATGTGCCGGATTCGCTCCCTGAAAAACACCGCGCCCCGCGCGGCGGCATGTGGAAAGGCCGGTACTGTAGTGGAAGGGATGCGCACGGCGCAACGGCGGGCAAAAAAAGTGAGCGGCGATGGCGGACTTCGCCATCGCGCACTCAAGGAGGTGGTAAGGCTGGGCGCCCTGGTCCGGTGGGATGTCCGGGCCGACTTGCGAGCGGCCGCGCCTCGTATGTCGACATCCGTGTCGGTATGCCTTGACGTCCGTGTCTCGGCCGTTGCAAGGATAGTATCGGCCGGCAAACGCGGAATCTTTAGCCGCGAAGCGCTTCAAAACGGGGCGTTTCTACAAGTCCGTCTCGCTCCTGTGATTTAATGCGCGGCTTCGGAAGGAGATTGAACATGTCAACTATTTCGTGGGCCGATTGCGGTCAACAGTTCAAGGAAGTCCGGTATCACAAGGCGGAAGGGATCGCGAAGATTACGATTAACCGGCCTCACCGGCGCAATGCGTTTACGCCGTTGACGGTGGACGAGATGCGCAACGCGCTCGACGAGGCGCGGATGGACACCGAGATCGGCGTGATCATCCTGACCGGCGAGGGGCCGGATGCTTTTTGTTCGGGCGGCGATCAGGGCGTGCGCGGCGACGCGGGTTATCAACATGCCGGCGCGCCGCCGCGGCTCAACGTGCTCGATTTCCAGCGCGAGATTCGCGCGTGCCCCAAACCGGTCATTGCGATGGTCGCGGGCTATGCGATCGGCGGCGGGCACGTGTTGCACGTCGTGTGCGACCTGACGATTGCGGCGGACAATGCGCGTTTCGGGCAGACGGGTCCGCGTGTGGGGAGCTTTGACGCGGGCTACGGCTCGGCCCACCTCGCGCGGATGGTGGGGCAGAAGAAAGCGCGAGAGATTTGGTATCTCTGCCGGCAATACGACGCGCAGCAGGCGCTGGCGATGGGCATGGTGAACACGGTTGTTCCGCTTGCGAGACTCGAGGACGAGACGGTTCAGTGGTGCCGGGAAATCCTGAGTCACTCGCCGATCGCGATCGCGTGCCTCAAGGCGGCGATGAACGCGGACGAAGACGGGCAGGCGGGACTGCAGGTGCTCGCGGGGCACGCCACACGCCTGTTTTACATGAGCGAGGAAGGCCAGGAGGGCCGCAACGCGTATAACGAGAAGCGGAAGCCCGATTTCGGCCAGTTCCCCAAACTACCCTAGCCGCCTCCCGAAACGACGTGTGGGGCCGGCTCGATCCTGGCGAACGCCTCAATCAAGTCGCATCCAGGGCTAATCTCGCCTTAACACGCCGGGGCTAAAGTGTGGTCGTTGCTGGCGTCAAGGCAACGGACCACTTGAAGACACGTCGCGTTTCAATTGCGACTGTGCCGCATCCGCAGGGGCGCTCAATGGACCCCGACCCGGCGAGACCTCGGCGGTCGGCGCAAGAATCTCCGCCCCATAGGGTCATTCCGCCTCTTACGGCCCTATGCGCCTCACCCCCAGGTGCGCCTCACCTGGGGGTGAATCATTTTGGCCGTCTGGACTGCGGGTCTCTCGACCGCTGGTGGGCCAGTCACCTGCTTCGTCCCGCAGGGGAGACGGCCCGTGGCCGTTCTCTCGCGGGCGGACGTGCTGCGGATTCAGCAGCGCAAGATCAACTCTGACTACATTCGCCCTGGGGACGTGAATTTCGATCCATCGGTCAGCGCTGCTTGACGACCTCACGCATGCGTGTCCATAGTTTCGGCGTATCCGGGCGGGCGCGCGTGGAGACTTCGGGGTGAATTCGCGTTGGTTGCTCATTTTGCTCGTAGTGCTGATCGTAGTTCTGCGCGTCACGTGTCCGAACGAATTCTTCAGCAGCGATCAGCTTAAACAGGTCGGCTACATCATGGACATCTTGCACGGCGGGGACTTGTCCATTCAGTACGAGGTGGACGGGCCGATCGCGACGAAGCCCCCACTCTACAACTGGATCTCCGCCGCCTTCGCGTGGGTCACCGGCTCGACGGCCCCGTGGGTCATGATGCTGCCCTCGCTGCTGGCCGCGTTCGGACTACTCGCCATTGTCTACGCGTTGGGCGCGCAGCTTCTGAATCCATACGCGGCCTTCTGGGCCGTCCTCACGATGGGCTCGTCGTACATCTTCTTCAAACTGATGTGGTTCGCGCGCACCGACATGCTAATGACGTTCGGCGTCTTTCTCGCCATCTATCTCGTGTACCAAATGCCGGCTTCGTGGACCAAGCCGGTCGCTATCGGAGCGGTGCTCGCTGCGGATTTCCTCGTCAAGGGTCCGATCGGTCCGCCGCTGTTTCTACTCTGGTTTGCGTGGTGGGCGTTCCACGAGGGGACGCTGAGCAACACCGGCGCGTATCCCAAAGTAATCGTGGGTGCGATCATCCCGCTCGTCATCGCCGGGATTTGGTTGGCGTTGGTGTGGAACAAGCCGCAGTTTCAAGAGAGCGTCGTCCATGCGGAGTTCCTCGACCGCATCACGGGAAACGATGATAGTTCGTCGCACGTATTCGGGTATGTCCCGGTGTTATTCGGACGGACGGCGCCGTGGTGTCTCGTCGCCATAATTGCAGTCTTCGCTGCGCGCAAGCAGCCGGAGTGGCGTACGATCCGGTTCCTTGCGATATGGGCGCTGCTGGTTTTCGTCGTATTCAGTGCCATCTCGTCCAAGCGCGGCGACCGCCTGCTGCCGATGCTTCCACCCGTGTTCCTGCTGGCCGGGTATGGCATGGACTACTTGGTGCGAAGGTCTCCGGGCGTTACGCGCAGGATCGCGCTTTGCCTAAGCGTGATCTTCATGTCCGCGCCGGTAGTGCTCCCGTTCGCCTCGCCCCGAAGCCCCATCCCATCGGCGATCTGGATCCTGACTGGCTGCGTGTCGGTGTGCGGCGTGATTGCCGTCGTTCTGGCCCGGCGATCGCAAATTGCGCCCGCCGTTTGCGCCATCGCTGTGGCATACGCGTTCCTGCTCGCGCTGGACCGCCACAACGTCCTCAAGTCACGCTCATCCGCGACCGAGTACGCAAAACTACGCACCTTCGTCGAACGATTTCGGGCTGACGCCGAGGCCGGCAAGGTGCTGGTGTGGGACTCGGAGACGATGATCTCGTACGAACTGGGGCTACACCAGCGAAATGCGGATCCTTCCCAGCTTGCCGGAGGTCAGTTCGAGTGGTTCATCTGCCGGAGTGACAATTTTCCGGAGTTACGCGAGCAGATCCCGTGCGATCTTACCGAGATTGACCACCTCTCCATGCATCGTCATCGCGGCGAGATCTCCGCGTATCGCGTTCAGTGCGGCGCGCTGGAGACGATTCCGAACTAATACGCCTGGCTGGCGATCACGCGGCGGGTCGAGGGTTGCCCACAGACGAGGCATTTACCGGACTCGGCGGGCGCGTCGAGGGGGATGCAGCGGATGGTCGACTTGGTGTCCTGCTGGATCTTGGTTTCGCATTCGTCGCGTCCGCACCAATGGACGCGGAAGAAGCCGCCGTCCCCGACAGACTTGGCATAGTCCTCGAAAGCGTCGCAGTCTTTCGTGCGCGCGGCGAGATGGGCCTTGGCGCGGTTGAACAGCGAAGTTTGGATTTCGTCGAGCAGCGCTTCGAGTTTCGCCCGCAGGCCTTCGGCCGGCATCGTGATCTTCTCGCTCGTGTCGCGGCGGACGACGACGACCGTGCCCGATTCGACGTCGCGCGGGCCGACCTCGATGCGAATCGGCACGCCTTTCAGTTCCCACTCGGCGAATTTGTAGCCGGGTTTGTACTGGTCGCGGCTGTCGATCTTGTAGAAGAGCGGATCCCAGCCGTCGGTGATTTTTTTCGCGGCGTCCAGCACGCGCGCCATTTCCTCGTCGCTGCGCCAGATGGGCACGAACACGACCGGCAATGGCGCGAGGCGCGGCGGCACGACGAGCCCGTTGTCGTCGCTGTGCGACATGATCATGCCGCCGATGAGGCGCGTCGAGACGCCCCAGCTCGTCGCGTGGACAAACTTCATCTGTTTGTCCTTGTCCTGGAACTGCACCTCGAAAGCGCGCGCGAAGTTTTCGCCGAGGTAGTGCGAGGTGCCTGCCTGCAATGCCTTGCCGTCTTGCATCATGCCCTCGATCGACAGGGTGCGGATCGCGCCGGCGAATTTTTCCTGTGCGGTCTTCTCGCCCACAATGACGGGCATTGCGAGGAACTTTTCGGCAAAGTCGCGGTACACGTGGACCATGCGCAGCGTCTCTTCCTCGGCCTCTTCGCGCGTGGCGTGCGCGGTGTGGCCCTCCTGCCAGAGGAATTCGGTGGTGCGCAGGAACAGGCGGGTGCGCATTTCCCACCGGCACACGTTCGCCCACTGATTGATGAGCAACGGGAGGTCGCGCCAGGAACTGATCCAGTTCTTGTACATGGCCCAGATCATCGTCTCGGACGTCGGCCGGATCATGAGTGGTTCTTCGAGTTGTTTGCCGCCGGCATGCGTGACGACGGCGCATTCCGGCGCGAAGCCCTCGACGTGCTCGGCTTCTTTTTTCAGGAAACTCTCGGGGATGAAGAGTGGAAAATAGGCGTTGACGTGCCCGGTTTCCTTGAACATCCGATCGAGATGTTTCTGGATGTTCTCCCAGATGCCGTAACCCGTCGGGCGAATGACCATGCAGCCTTTGACCGGCGAATAATCGGCCAGCTCGCTCTTGAGCACGACGTCGATGTACCACTGGCTATAGTCGTCGGCGCGTTTGGTAATGCCTTTGGCCATGGTGCCTCGCAGGAAGGGTT
>CAYPNI010000122.1:0-11940 GCA_964411925.1 uncultured Nitrospirales bacterium | reverse complement strand
ACTTGTTGATCAGCGCGCGCAGGCGCGGCGTGGCGGCTTCCGGCGCGAACGTGAGCCCGCTGCGGCGCACGTCCGCCACGGCGTCGGCCATTTCCACGCTGAACGAGTCCAGCCGGAGCGACGGCAGCGAGACGGATATGCGTTCGCGGCCCGCGCGCGCGGCGGCCTGCGCGGCGAGTTGCTTCGGCCGCGAGAAGTCGCAGGTGGAGAGCGAGACGAGCGAGACTTCTTCATAGCCCGTCTTCGCGAGCGCGTCTTCCATGAGTTTGTCGATGTTTTCGAGCGTGCGCTCGCGCACGGGCCGCGTGACCATGCCCGCCTGGCAGAAACGGCAGCCCTGCGTGCAGCCGCGCAAGACTTCGAGCGCGAGCCGGTCGTGCACCTGTTGCGTATACGGCACGATGTAATTCGTCGGGAACTTCGCGCCGTCGAGCGTATCGACGACGCGCTTGACGATCTTCGGCGCGTCCACCGCGGGCAGGATCTGGCCGTTTGGCAGCGTCTCGAAGGGATACAGCTCGGGGACGTAGATGCCCTCGATCCGCGCGAGCGCTTCGAGCTTCTCGCGGCGCGGGCGGTCCTTGATCGGGCGGATGCACTCGGCAATCTCGACGATGATGTCTTCGCCGTCGCCAATCGCGAAGAAGTCCATGAACGGCGCGAGCGGCTCGGGATTGAACACGGCGGGCCCGCCCGCAAAGAAGAGCGGAGCGTCCTCGGCACGGTCCTTCGTGCGGAGCGGATACCCCGCGAGGTCGATGATGTTGAGGATGTTCGTGTACGTCAGCTCGGACTGCAGCGTGATGCCGATGAGGTCCATCGCGCCGAGGGGGTCCTTCGACTCGTTGCAGAACAGCGGCAGGCCGCGCTCGCGCAGGGCCGCCTCCAGGTCCGGCGCGGGCGCGTACGCCCGCTCGCACCAGACCCAGTCGAGGTCGTTCAGGATCGAATAGAGAATCAGGATGCCGACGTTGCCCAGCCCGAGATCGTAGAGGTCTGGGAAGACGAGCGACACGCGCAGGTCAACGGACGCGGGGTCCTTGTGCGACGTATTCAGCTCCGTGCCGAGATAGCGCGACGGCTTCTCGACGCGGGGCAGGATTTCGCTGTACAGGGTTTTGCCTAGATTCATTGGATTCCGCCGGATTGAGGCACATTCGAGCCTCTGTATTATAGGGTTTGAATGCGCAGCGGACAATGCGGCGCCGAATCGGAGGGGAACCCATGAAGATTATCGACGATTTGAAAAACTTCGCACTGCGCGGGAACGTCATCGACCTCGTCGTCGGGTTCACCGTCGGCGCGGCGTTCACGACCATCGCCAAATCGCTCGTGGACGACATCATCATGCCGCCCGTGGGCGCGCTGCTGGGCGATCTCGATTTCAAGGACTTGTACGTCGTGGTCAAGGCGCCCGCCGAGATCGCGCCGGGCACGAGCCTCGCCGCGGCGAAAGCCGCCGGCGCCGCCACGATCAACTACGGCGTGTTCATCAACAACGTGATCGCGTTCATGCTGGTCACGCTCGTGATGTTCTTTCTCATCAGCCTGATCCAGCGGCTCGACCGCAAGCCCACCGCCGCTCCGACGACCAAGCCGTGCCCGCAGTGCGCAACCGACATCCCCCTCGCCGCCAAACGCTGCCCGAACTGCACGTCGCAGTTGTGAGTGACGCAATGGCCGTCATCCTGGAGAGCGATCAGCCTACTTAGACAGTCTCCGCGCCCGATACGACAGGGGGATCACGAATCCCGCGAGCGCTCCCAGCATGCTGAGCAAAACAAGCAGCGTCCACGGCTTCTGCGGAGCCGAGAATACGAGGTCGCCGCCCAGACCGAACACGGAGAAATGATCCGTCAGAAACGTGATGCTGTTATTGGCGGGGTCACGCAGTACGATGTCGCCTTCCGGCACTTCGATGTCGAACACGTTCGTGGAGTCGTTGTAGAGGTAGAGGACGAGCGAATCCTCGTCCATGCCCTCGATCTCGGCGTCGGTGTAGGTAATGGTGACCTCGATGGGCGGGTTAAACGTCGTGCCGTCCGGGCCGAATTCGCGCACGACGGGCAGCGCATCGACGGCGGCATTCGGAGGTAGTTCTGCCTCCGCGACTGGATCAATCGGCGTCGAAATCACAATGGCTTGGGGTTCGCCGTCAGGGAAGTCAATTGTCGTGCCCGTGGGCAGTTCGACAACTGTGCCACTGCCGTCCGCTTGCGATTGATTAGACGTCGTCTGGAGTACGTTGTCGAGCGGGGGCCCGACCGTCGTGCCGGACACTGTTGTCGTCGTGATCAGCGACGTCGCGAACATGTGGAGGCTTCCGCCTACACTGCTTCCGTAGAGCAGCCGCGATCCCCCGGGAAATGATTGGACGAGTACCTGATTACCGGGTCGTGCGATCTGAAAGTCGCTCCCGTCGGAAGAGTTCGAAACGACGACATCGTGATCGCCGATCGCCAGACTCGGAAAGAAATTGTCGTCGTTGAACTCGTTGTTAAAATCTTCGCCGACGAAGACGAGTGACCCGTCTTCGCTGGAGTGAGTTCCGAAGGCGAAGTTTGGAGTCTCTGCTGCTCGCAAGGCGACGATATCGGGGTCGCTCAAACTGGTCGGGGCGAGCGTCGATACATAGGTGTTGATTCGGGACGCGTTGATGATGCTCGGAATGTCGTGTAGAACGTAGACGTCGCTCAAGTCCGCTACGGATACCGATGGCTCCTGCTCTGTCCACGCCATAAAGGCCAATTGGAGTCCGTCGCGGGACACCGTAGGAGCAGAGACGAAGGTGCCTGTAGGGAATGTGCCCAAATTCAAGTTCGTGACTTGAACCGGCAGCCTGGAGTTGTCGAACTGACCGTTAGGGAGAATGGGAACGAGCCAAGCCTCGTAGACGTTATTCACCAGAGCGTCTGAATTCGACGATAGCCAGTTGCCCGACGGGAGTTGTGTGGTCGCAGTCGGGCGAGTATCGACTCCAAGCGCCGCATCAAGGTCATAGACCAAATCGCCGGTCGTTGCATCGTAGAGAGAATCGCCGCCGACATAAATGCGCGAACCGTCCGGTGTCCAAACAACCGCATCCGTCGAGAATGGCGAGTCGGGTGTCAATCTGCGCCAGCTCGAAGGATCACCCACATCGACCAAGAACACTCCGTTTTCACTGGTCGCATTGTTTACAGCTTTGAAAGCCACTCGAGTCCCGGCGGGGTTGATTCCAGAGAAGACGACCTGTCGCCCCAGTACGTCCGATCCGTCCACTACTTCACCCGCGTAGAACGCCGCGTCGAGGAGCGCGGCCTCGGGACCGAGGTCGTAGCTCACCGTCTGTGCTGACGCGAGATTCGCGAGCAGGACTATCGGATAGGCAAAGGCGAGAAATCGCGTCGTAGGCATGGCTGTTTCCGCTCCGTGAGGAAACAATGAGGATAGAGTTAAACTAGGATATTGTCAATCTGTAATGATCGGATTTGGGGGTGCGAGCGCCCGGCTGGTCATCTCTTGGCAAACCATTCAGGAATTCGCATCTTCGGAAATCGCGGCGAGAATGGGAGTCACTACTCCACCGTCACGCTTTTCGCGAGGTTGCGCGGCTGGTCGACGTCGCAGCCGCGGTTGACGGAGATGTAGTACGAGAGCAGTTGCAGCGGGATCGCCGTGAGCAGGGGCGAGAGCGGCTCGGGGCAGGCGGGGACGTAGACCACATCGTCGGCGTGTTTGGCAATGGCGGCGTCGCCCTCGGTGGCGACGGCGAGGATGATGCCGTTGCGCGCGCGGACCTCCTGCATGTTCGAGACGACCTTCTCGCGCGTGGCGGAGCGCGGCGCGATGAACACGCACGGCACTTTCTCGGTCACGAGCGCGATCGGCCCGTGTTTCATTTCGCCCGCGCCGTAGCCCTCGGCGTGGATGTAGCTGATTTCCTTGAGCTTGAGCGCGCCCTCGAGCGCGATCGGGTAGTTGTAACCGCGGCCGAGGAACAGCGCTCTCGCCGGGTCGCGGTAACGCGCGTCCGCCGCGCAGGCGAGCACGGCGCCCTGGTTCGCGAGGATCGCGTTCATCTTCTCGGGGATCATCCGCAACTCGGAGATGAGCGCCGCGGCGTTCTCCTGCGTCAAGTGCCCGCGCAGACGGCCGAGCCGGATCGCGAGCAAAATCATCGCGACGGTCATCGCGGTGTAAGCCTTGGTGGACGCGACGCCGATCTCGATGCCCGCGCGCAGCGGCAACACGGCATGCGACTCGCGCGCAATGGTCGACCCCTGCACATTGACCAGCGCCAGCACGGACGCGCCCTGCCGCTTGGCGACGCGAAGCGCCTCGAGCGTGTCGGCCGTCTCGCCGGACTGGGTGATCGGGATCACGATGCTGCCCGGCGGGATGATGAGGTCGCGGTAGCGGAACTCGGACGCGATGTCGATCTCGACGGGCACGCCCGCGAGCGATTCGATGAGGCGCTTGCCGATGAGGCCCGCGTGCCACGCTGTGCCGCAGGCGACGATGAAAATCCGCGGGCAGTTCGTGAGCTGGTCCGCGGAGAGCTTGATCTCGTCGAGATTGACGCTCGCGCCGTCCGCACCGATGCGCCCGCGCAGCGCATTCGCGACGACTTCCGGCTGCTCGTGGATTTCCTTGAGCATGAAGTGCGGAAAGCCGCCCTTTTCGGCCATCGCCTGGTCCCAATCGACCGTCTGCACGTCGAGCGACTGCGTTTCGCCGGCGAGGTCTCGAATCGTGACGCCGTCCGGCGTCAACGCGGCGATCTGGCCGTCTTCGAGATACATGAACTTGCGCGTGTGCTTGAGCAGGGCGGGCGCGTCGGACGCGATGTAGTGCGCGCCTTCGCCGACGCCGATGACGAGCGGGCTGCCGTTGCGCGCGGCGACGAGCACACCGGGGTTGTCTTTCGAGATCACACCGAGCGCATACGCGCCGCGCACATCCTGCAACGCGCGCGCGACCGCGGCGGCGAGGTCGCCGGCGTAGTAGTGCCGGATTAGGTGCGCGACGGTCTCGGTGTCGGTTTCGCTGCGGAACTGGACGCCCTCGGCGCGCAACATCGCGCCGAGCTCGAGGTAGTTCTCGATGATGCCGTTGTGCACGACGGCGATGGCGAGTTGGCCGTCGTGATGCGGGTGCGCGTTCGCCTCGCTGGGAACGCCGTGCGTGGCCCAGCGCGTGTGGCCGATGGCGGGCGAGCCGCGAACGGGCTCCGAGGCGAGCCGCGTTTCGAGCGACCGCAGCTTTCCGACCGCGCGCAGCGACGCGAGCGCGCCGCCGTTGCACGCCGAGATGCCCGCGCTGTCATAGCCCCGGTATTCGAGCTTGCGCAGGCCCTCGACGACGATGCCCACGCCGTCCCCCGGCCCAACGTACCCCACGATGCCGCACATGTATCCCCCGAATCGATTGCTGTAGGGGCGGGGCCCCGTCCCCGCCCGCATGTCTCGCCGTTCCGATGCCCGCGCGGGCGGCCACGGGGGGCCGCCCCTACAGCGGCTCTGGATTTAGTCGGTCAATTCAGATTCTTTCTCGTGCTCGTCCGCCAGCATCCGCAGCGCCATGTCGCGCACCTGCGTCGCGGTTGCCGGGCCCTGCGACACCGTTTCCTCGTAATAATCATCGCGGAAATCGTACGGCGGGACCATGTACCCGATCTGGTCGTTCGCCAGACCGAGCAGCATCCGCGGATAGCCGTTCATCTTCTCGAGAATCTCGAAACTGACCTCGGGCAGGAGTTCACCCGGCAACGTAATGAATTGCGCCTCGCCGAGCCGCACGTACGTCATGTCGGTGACGATGCGCCCGCGGACCAGTTCGCGCGCGCCGGCCTTGTATCGCGCGATGAAGTCCTGGTTCGCGACTGGGATGTGCAACGGGCGACGGTCGGCGAGAAACTCGAACTCGGCGGGTTGCACGCCGTTTGCCGCAAGTTCCTTCGCGATGGCCGCGAGTTGCAGGCCCATCTCGCGCGATGACTCGTGCGTCCGCGCCTGGTTGTCGCCGCTGACCATGCCGCCGAGCGCGCCGTTCAGGAAGACCGGCTGGCCGAGGCCGTCGGCCTTCATCTGGTCGCACATGTAGCCCGGGAAATCCGCGCTGATCTCCCGCGCGCCCTTCTCGAGTGACTCGACGTGGCACGCGAAGTGAATGATCGTCGTGATCGGCTCTCCGTCCGTACCGATCGCCTGCAAGGTCGAGAGGGTCGGGTCGAGCAGGCCGGGGTTGCGCGCGTTGCGAAACAACCCCTGCACGCGGATGCCGTCCATGGGCAGTTCGCGCGAGGCCGCGCGCAGTTCCTTGACCGGCCGCATCGAGCCCAGCGCCTGCTGGATGCCCGCGACGGTCTGGTCCTGGATGTGCTTGATGTATTCGGTTGGGTAGTGGCCATAGACGCCGATGGTATCGCCGGCCGCATGGTTGTGCGAGGACGCGACAATGGTGTGATCGACGCCGAGCTCCTTCGCGCGATCGCGAATCGCGAGGTTGTCCGCATGTCCGACGCCAAAGAGATCGGCACCGACGAAGGCGACGGTCAGATCGCCGTCGCTGAACACAACGATGCGCGACTTGAGCGGCGTGACGACGGCATATTTGTGGCCGAGCCAGTCCTCGCCCGTGGGCGTGATGTCCACCTCGGCGGCGCCGGCCTTGAGGCCGCGCAGGGCGGCGGGCCGCGCCGGCGCGGGCTGCGGCCCGGAGCGCAGGTGCGTGAGATCCATGAGCGCGCGTTCGCCCGGCGGGACGCGCGGAACGCGCTGCGGGATATGGGCCACACCGATCGTGTCACCGTCAGTTTTCAGCGCGAATCGTACGCCGCCGCTGCTGTAATCGAGCATTTTCCACGTGGACATCCGAAGTTCGTACTCGGGTGCGCCGAGTTTCGCGCGGATTTCTGTCTCCGTGGCGAACCCATCGGGCACGCTCGCGGCCTCGATCTCCGCCAGCGGGGAATCGGGTTTGTCGCCGTGCATGTGGACGACGTCGATGAGGCCTGGCCGATCCTGCGCGGCGTAATACATTTTGTAGTTGTACCAGCGGCCCGCGTAGATGGGCTCACCGAGCGCGGCCTTGACCCTATCCATCGTGTCGAGGCCCGGCACGAGCCCGTGATACGACACGGCGGCGGGCGGTGCATCGGCCGCGACGGATCCCTTGACGGCCTGCGCGGACGTGAGCGAGCAGGCGGCGAAAACGCTGGCGAGTACGGCTGCGAAGCGTATGGCGGTCGTCACGCCTGGCTACCTCCCCGGTATTCACACGCCGGCCAGCTTGATTCTAGCAAAGCGTTCGTCTGGACAGGATGGGTAAAACTTTTTTGGTCGGTGCGGAACCCGTGACTTGTGTATCTGGAGGGAAGCGCCCAACGTCGGGCGGTGTTTATACTGGTGTCCCACCTGGAGTGCGCATGACCGAGATCACCACCCTCGAGCAGCTGGAACTGTTTCTCGCCGGCACGGCTGGCCGTCCGGCGTTTCTCTTCAAGCACAGCACGACCTGCCCCATTTCCGCGAGCGCGAACCGGCGGGTCCAGGCGTATTTGAAGGAGACCGGGGAGCGCGGGGCACCTGTGCCGGAAATCAGCCTGGTGCGCGTCCATGAGTCGCGTCCCGTGAGTAACGCGATTGCCGAGCGGCTCGGCGTGACCCACAAGTCGCCGCAACTCATTCTCGTGAAAGACGGGCTGCGCGTCTGGGATACGTCGCACTATGACATCACGGGGGAGAATATCGAGAAGGCGTTGCGCGAACGCGTTGAGTGATCGCGCGTTCACGGTTTTTCGCGGGAGATTGAGCCGCGGGTTTCCATCTCTCGTGGTACCATCAGACAGCATTGCTTGCCGGGGGAATCGTGGCGCCATACTTCAAGGCCATTCTATTGGCGATCGTCGAGGGCGCGACCGAGTTTCTGCCCGTGAGCAGCACGGGGCACCTCATCCTAGTCGAGTCGTTCATCAAGCTGTCCGAGGACGAAAGTTTCAACAATGCCTTCCTCGTCATCATTCAACTTCCGGCGATTCTCGCGGTGTTGATCTACTTCTGGGCGGACCTCTGGCCATTCATGCACACGGGCGAAGCGCGGCGCGATCGGTTCACGCTGTGGGCCAAGGTGTTCGTCGCGGTGTTGCCGGCGATCGTGCTCGGTTCGCTCATCAATGATTTCCTCGAGACGCACTTGTTCGCGCCGGTGCCCGTCGCGATCGCGCTATTCGTGGGCGGCGCGATCTTGATCGTTGTCGAACGAAGGACACACCGCATACACTACGAGACCGTTGCCGATCTGCCCGTGCGCACGGCGTTCTACATCGGCCTATTCCAGTGCCTGGCGATGATACCCGGCACATCGAGGTCCGCGGCGACGATCATCGGCGCGATGCTGGTCGGCGCGAGCCGGCCCGCCGCCGCAGAATTCTCGTTCTTTCTGGCCGTGCCGACGCTCTTCGCGGCGACGGCGTATTCCCTGCTCAGGCACGGGCTCGAGTTCACCGGCGAAGAGTGGCGCCTGTTGATCGTCGGGTCAGTGGTGTCGCTCATCGTGGCGTATGCGGCCATCGCGGGGTTCATGAATTACATCCGCCGGCGAAGTTTCGCGGTCTTCGGCGTCTACCGCATGGTGCTCGCGGGAATCGTGCTCGCGGCGGCGATGTTGGGCTGGATAGATTGAAGCCGGGGCGGCGGGATTCGCTATACTAACGGCGTTCCACGGGCCGACAGCGCACTGCCTCCTCCCACGGAGCCCGGGGCCGTTTCGCAGTACAGCGGTAATTCAGGCGCGCCTTCCGGGCGGCCTGAAGCAGCGAGACGCCGCTTCCACCTTAATCGAAAGGATCCATCGACCATGGCAATCAAAATCGGCATCAACGGGTTCGGACGAATCGGGCGCAACGTGTTCAAGATCCTGGTTGCGTCGAAGGAGTTCGAGATCGTCGCGATCAACGACTTGACCGATGCGAAGACGCTCGCGCACCTGTTCAAATACGACAGCACCTACGGCCCCTATGCCGGCACGGTGGCGGCGAAGGACGGGGCGATGGTGGTGGACGGCAAGTCGATCGCCATCACGGCGGAGAAGGACCCCGCGGCGCTGAAATGGGGCGAGCGCGGCGTGGACATGGTGCTCGAATCGACCGGGGTGTTCACTTCGCGCGAAGCGTGCATGAAGCACGTGGCCGCGGGTGCCAAGAAGGTGTTGCTGAGCGTGCCGCCGAAGGACGAGGTGGACGCGATGATCGTGATGGGCGTGAACGACGATACGTTGAAGCCGGAGCACAAGATCGTGTCGAACGCGAGCTGCACGACGAATTGCCTGGCGCCGCTCGCCAAGATGCTGCACGAAGCCTTCGGAATCAAGCGCGGGCTGATGAACACGATTCACGCATACACGAACGACCAGGCGCTGCTCGACGCGCCGCACAAGGACCTGCGGCGGGCGCGATCGGCCGCGGAGTCCATCATCCCGACGACGACGGGCGCGGCGCGCGCGGTCGGCAAGGTGTTGCCGGCGCTCAAGGGCAAGCTGGACGGTTTTGCGCTGCGCGTGCCCGTGCCGGTGGGTTCGGTCGTGGATTTGACGGCGGAACTCGGCAAGAACACGACGGCGGAGGAGATCAACGCGGCCGCGAAGAAAGCGGCCGACGGATCGCTCAAGGGTATTTTGCAGTATTGTGCCGACCCGATCGTCTCGCGGGACATCGTGGGCAATCCGCACTCGAGCATTTTTGACTCCGAATTGACGGCGGTGATGGAGGGCAACTTCGTCAAGGTCGTCTCGTGGTACGACAACGAATGGGGCTATTCGAACCGCTGCGTGGACCTGTTCCGCAAGATGGCGAAGTAGCAATGATCTGGGAGAGCGGGCGTACTCGCGAACCGCGGCCGGGTGGTAATGAGATTGCTTCGTCGCACACCCCGCTCCTCGCAGTGACAGGTGTGAGTCCGCTTTTCGCGATGCCAACGGTGGTTTCGCTTCTCAGCACGCCGAAACCATGCGCAAGCTGAGCCTCGCCGATTTAGACGTGCGCGGCAAGCGCGTGCTCATGCGCGTGGACTTCAACGTCCCGCAGCACGACGACGGCCGTGTGAGCGACGATACTCGCATTCGGGCGGCGCTCAAGAGCATTAGTTTCGTCCGCGAGCACGGTGGCAGACTCGTCCTGATGTCGCACCTCGGCCGGCCCGAGAACCCCAAAAAAGCCAAGGACGACGCCGACCGCGAACGCATCCTGCGGGAGAACAAGACCTACCGCATGGATCCCGTCGCGGACCGGCTGCGCGAACTCATCGGCGGGAACGTGACGAAGATCGACGTCGTCTCCGGGCCGGAGGCGGAGTCCGCCGTCGCAAAGCTGAAACCCGGCGATGTGCTCGTGTTGGAAAACACCCGCTTCGAGCCGGGCGAGACCAAGAACGATCCCAAACTCTCCGAGGCGCTCGCGAAACTTGGCGACGTCTACGTGAGCGATGCGTTCGGCACGGTGCATCGCGCGCACGCGTCCACCGAGGGCGCGGCGCACCATTTCAAGCAGCGCGCCGCGGGCTTTCTGGTGGCGGCGGAACTCGACTATTTCACGAAGGTGCTGACGAACCCGGAGCGGCCGCTGGTGGCGATTCTGGGCGGCGCGAAGGTCTCGGACAAGATTCAAGTCATCGATAACCTGCTCAACCTGGTCGATTCCCTGCTGATCGGCGGGGGGATGTGTTTCACGTTTTTGAAGGCGCAGGGCCATGAAATTGGGGATTCCCTGCTGGACCGGGACGGCCTCGAAACGGCCCGCGCCGCGCTGGCAAAGGCCCGCGATAAAAGTGTAGACTTGCGCCTTCCTGTCGATGCGATTTTGGCGGATCGTTTCGCCGCCGACGCGAACACCCGGGTCGCTCCATTGGGCGACATCGAGCCGGGCTGGCGCGGGCTCGACATTGGTCCGAAGACGGTCGCCGACTTTGGCAAGGCGATCGACAGCGCGAAGACGGTCGTCTGGAACGGGCCCCTGGGCGCGTTCGAGATGGAACCGTTCGCGGGCGGCACACGCGCCATCGCGCAAAAGCTCGCGGCCGGATCGATGACGAGCATCATCGGCGGCGGCGACACCGCGGCGGCCGTGGCGCAGTTCGGCCTGGCGGACCGGATGTCGCACGTATCGACAGGCGGCGGCGCGTCCCTCGAAATGCTCGAGGGCAAGACGCTGCCGGGCATCGCGGTATTGACGGACGTCGCGTGACGTCCGATTGACGAAGCTACCCTCGCCTCGGGCGGGCGCAGTCACCGGCGCCGGCCTGGGACAAGGGCGGACACAAGGAATCAGGTGACATGTCACTGACGAAAGACCGCAAGACCGAAGTCATCAAGTCGTTCGGCCAACACGAGGGCGACACCGGCTCGCCGGAAGTCCAGATCGCCCTGCTCACCGAGAACATCAACCAATTGACCGAGCACTTCAAAGTCCACAAGAAGGACTTTGCGGGGCGGCGCGGCCTGCTCAAGCAGGTGGGCCAGCGGCGCAGTCTGCTCAACTACCTTCGCACGAACAACCTCGAGCGATACCGCGAGATTGTGCAGAAGCTCGGTCTGCGCAAGTAAATTCACGCATTGCGCCGCCGGAAGGGCCGGCGGCGTGCACACATAGCACACTTGCCAGGACCGCGCGAGACTTTGGAACGCCGTGGGAGTCGTTCCATTACCGGGTTTCGACGGCGGGTGCGTCGAAGCGGAAGAATGGAGCGATAACTACATGCACAGTACCTCAGTAACGATTGGAGCCAGCGAGCTCGTCTTCGAGACGGGCAAGGTGGCCAAGCAAGCCCACGGATCCTGCTGGCTCAGGTGCGGAGAGACGATTGTACTCTCCGCGGTCGGCTTTGCGCCGGAAGCCAAGGCCGGTCAGGACTTTTTCCCGCTCACGGTCGATTACCGCGAGAAGGCGTACGCCGCGGGGCACATCCC
>CAYPNI010000121.1:0-12011 GCA_964411925.1 uncultured Nitrospirales bacterium | reverse complement strand
CATACGTCACCAGCGACCCCGGCGCGTGCAGAATGCACGGCGGCACGAGCCAGCCAGTCCCCGGCTTCAGCCGGTACGCCTTGGACAAATCGAGGATGCCGTTGTCGCCTTTGTTCCAGTTCTCGAGGCAGCGCCGCACCTGCGCCTTCGTCGTTCCCGGTTCGAGCCCGAAGAACGTGTACGGGAAGTTGTTCCCGATGGCGTTGAGTTGCGGCGGGAAATAGTACGACTCGGGCTTGCCTTCCTGCCCGACCAGCTTTGCCTGTTTCGCGTTCTGGTGCATGTGGTGCGGAATCGGGCCCATGTTGTCGAAGAACTTGCTGTAGACGGGCCAGCGTTTGTACTTCTTGCAGATCGCCGGCCCGATGAGGTCGCCGCCGAGCGCATCCACCGTGTCTTTCAGCGTGAACCGTTTGCCCTCGTGAACGACATAGCTGAGTCCTTCGTCCGGCGTGCGGTTGTCGTTCGCGGCAGGCGTCGTCGACGCAAACCAGCGCTCGTCGATGCCGCCGCGGTGCTTGCCGAACGCGTAGTAGTCGTCCGGGTGCAGCTTGATGCGCCGCCCCGGCTGCAGGAACGAGCGCGGCACCCACGTCGGCGCGAGGCGCAGGATGCCTTCCCCCGCTTCGAATGCCGCCTTGGCCGCGCTGGATACATTTTTCGCCACTGGAATGCTCACGGAACTCTCCTCAAATCGATTCGGAGCCGAGACTATACAAGAACGGATTCACCACGAAAAGAGCCGAAAGAATTACTAAATTACACGAAAAATTCCGCCACGAATTGACACGAATGAACACGAATCGTTTCTTATTCTGAATTCGTGTTCATTCGTGTCAATTCGTGGCTAACCGAAAGAATTTTTTCGTGAACTTTCGAGGCTTTTTAGGTTCTTTTCGTGGTTGGAACTTGACCGTTACGCGAGCAATTCCATGATCGGCTTGCCCACGCCGTCGCGGGTCACGTAAAACGGCCGCTTCTCGACGACGAAGTTGTGGCGGGGGCTGATGCCCATCGCGTGGAAGATCGTCGCGTGCAAATCTTCGATGTACACAGGCTTCTCGATGGTCTTGCACGGCCGCTCGTCCGCCGTCGTGCCGTAGACCAGGCCCTTCTTCGCGCCGCCGCCGAACATCAACACGCAGCCCGCGTCGGTGAAGTGCCGGTGCATCCCGTAGTGCTTCAACTCGGTCATCACGTCCGGGACTTCAACCTGGTCCTTGACCTTCTTGTCCGGCTTGCCCTCGGTCAGCATGTCGCGGCTGAATTCGCTCGCGAGGACAATGAGCGTGCGATCGAGCAGTCCGCGCTCTTCGAGATCGAGCACGAGTTGCGACACCGGGCCGTCGATCCGCTGTTTCAGTTCAATCAGCCGCGTGTGCCCGTTCTCGTGCGTGTCCCAGTGCTCGAACGGCACGTACTCCGTCGTGACTTCGATGAAGCGCGCACCGTATTCGCACAGCCGCCGCGCGAGCAGGCAACCCTTGCCGAACCGCGAATCGCCGTACGCCGCGATTGTCTCCGGCCGCTCCTCGCTCAGGTCGAACGCCTTCACCGCCGGACTCGCGAGCAGCTTGTCCGCGTTGTCCAGCGTGCGTAACAGCGAATCGCGCTGGTACTCGCTGCCGTATCGCATGACGGGACTCGCGGCGACCAGGTCCTGCTGCAACTGGCGGCGGCGGGCGTAACGCGCGCCCGTCATGCCGGCCGGCGGACGTACCGTCGCCTGCGCCTCGATCGCGTCCGGCACGAAAAACGGGCCAAACTCCGACCCGAGGAATCCCCCGGTGTGAAACGCCTTCAGTTCCTCGCCCTCGCCGACGGTCAGCTTCTGGCCGATGTCGACGAACGCGGGCAAATCCGGATGGTTCGGTCCCCGGACGTTGGCGATCCAGGCGCCGATGTGCGGCGCGGCGACCGTCAGCGGCGGCGCGTACCCCGTGTGCCACTGGTACTGGTGGCGCGAATGCAGAATCGCGCCCAGGTCGCCCGCGGTGTACGTCCGGATCAGCGTACCCCGATCCATGATGCGGCCGATCTTTTCGAGGCCTTCGCTGAAATGGACCCCGTCGAGAACCGTCGGCGCGGATTGGAACGTACTCAGCACTTCGGAGCTGGACAGCCCGACCTCGAATTCGCGGTAGCGCTTCGGGTCGAAGGTCTCCGTGTGCGCCATGCCGCCGCCCATCCAGAGGACGATCAGCGTGTCCGCCGTCGGCTCGATGCGCTCGATCTCTTCCGGCAGCGCAATTCGGGGCGCGCCGGCAGCCAGCGCGCCGAGGGTCGCGGCGCTTGCAGTTTTCAGAAAGTCTCGTCGGTTCATGGCCATCTTCGCCTATACCGTCGTCCTTCGGCTTCGCTCAGGATGACGGGACAAAGGGCGTCGCTTCGCGTGTTCTCGTATCCATTCTAGTATATCAACTGAAACTCCGGCGCCATGAAAACGGCCCAGAGAGCGTCCTCAACGTCTTCTGCGCGTTCCAGACTCAAACCCGAGGCTTCGAAGGCCGCCCGCTCGGCGCTGCTCGGTTCGCGTTGCAGCGCCCGCAGGAAAAGCACGTCGAGCCGGTCCCGCGACACAGTACTCCCCACCTGCGCCGCCGCGGCCGCGACGTACATCGCCAGGGTGTCGCCGTTGGTCAGCTCCAGCGCCTGCAGACGCGAGTACTCCGCGGGACGGCGCATCGTGACTTGTTCGCGGCTCGGACGGCCCAGCGCGCGCATCAGCGGGTCCGCGTTCGCACGCCACGCGCGCACCGTCCCCGCGCTGCGAGAACCATCATCCGGCGGCGGCTCGAACTTCGGGTCCGCCTGCCACTGCCCCGTCACGCAAGACATCGCGTCATAGAACTGCTCGGCCGTCATGCGTTTCACGCGCGGCCCGCGGAACGCGTACGCCTCGCCGTCCGCACGCTCGGCGTGGTCGCTGGCGAGTTGGTAGGTCTTCGACTTCGCGATCCGCGCCAGCAATGCGCGCACGTCGTAGCCGTTCGCCGCGAAATCCGCCGCGAGCCAGTCCAGGACGTCCGCCGACCACGGCTCGGACTCGATGTCCTCCATCGGCTCGACGAGCCCCCGGCCTAGCAGCGCCGCCCATGCACGGTTCACAAACACCCGCGCGAACCGGCCGTTCTCCGGCGCGGTGACCAGCTCCGCGACGCGCGTGCGGCGTTGCTCGATCGGCGCCGCGCCGTCAATTGCCCCGATCTCGGGCCATAGAAACCTCGTCTCGGCCATCTTGCCCGTCGGTACGTCGCACCGCACGAGTTCGAGCGGCTCCTCGGAAAACGCGTTCGCGAGGCCGTACGAATCCGCAAGCTTCCACGAGTTCACGAAACTGTCGTGGCAGGACGCGCACTTGAGGTTCACGCCGAGGAACACCTGCGCGACACTGCGCGCGGCCTGCAGCGGCGGCGTCTGGTTCGCGGTCGCCGCGCCGCGCCAGGTGATCCCCTTGACGAAGCCTTCCGCGCCGCGCGCCGGGTCGATCAACTCGCGCGCGAACTCGTCGTAGGGCGTGTTATCCCGCAGCGCGCCATACAGCCAGTGCGTGATCTGTTCGCGCCCGCCGTCGATGTAGCCCGTGCCCTGGAAATCGTTGCGCAGGCAATCGTTCCAGAACGTCATCCAGTGTTCCGCGTAACTGCGGCGATCGGCCAGCAGATCGTCCACCAGTTTCTCGCGCTTGTCCTTGGACGAATCGGCCAGAAATGCGGCCAACTCCGCTTCCGTCGGCAGCAAGCCGATCAAATCAAGATAGGCCCGGCGAATAAACGTACGGTCATCGACCAGTTCCGGGACTGCAACTTCGCGCTCCTCGAAATAGGTGGCGATGAGTTTGTCGATGGGATCGTTTGACCGGTGAATGCCGCGCCCGCGCGGCAGTTGGACCTCGCGCGGCGCCACGGGGGCGGTGTATCCCTCGGGCGGCCCGGCTTCGAGATCCCACACCAGCCCCTCATTGATCCAGCGGCGCAAAATGTCGATTTGTTCCGGCGAGAGCGGGTCGCCCTTGTTCGGCATGCGTTCCTCGGGGTCCTCGCTGGTGACGAGTTCGATCAGCACGCTCTCGTCGGCCTTGCCCGGCACGACGACCACGCCGAACTCGCCCCCCTCGAGCAGCGATGCCCGCGTAGACATGCTAAGCCCGCCCTTTTTCTCGTCGCCCGTGTGGCACTTGAAGCAACGCTCGACGAGGATGGGATGGACGTCATCGGTGAAGGAGACGGGGGTCTGGGCGGAGGCGGAAAACGCGAGACAGAGTAGAGCTGGGATCGCTGGGAGCGGGAGGGTTCGCATGGGGGTCATTTTGAGGGATGCGATGGACGGCTTCAAGCGGGTGTGGGGATGGATCGGATGGACACGATGGACGATATGTACGGTGTGGACGGCGAGGCTACTTTCCGCATGTCATCCTGAGCGAAGCCGAAGGATCTTCGCGATGCAGGTGTCGCTCGGCGAGAAGATCCTTCGGCTTCGCTCAGGATGACCGGGGGGTGCCCCCGGGACGGCGGCGCTACCCAACCGCTGCGCTGTGATCGCGCGACAGCGCCGCCCCACCTGTCATTGCGAGGAGCGGGGTTTGCGACGAAGCAATCTCTTCAACCCGGCGCGAAACCCATCACGGTCGCGCAGCAGCGCGACCCTCCCCGCGGTTGCGAAGCGCTACGACTTCGCCAGCATGTCGCGGATGAACTTGATCCCCCGCGTCGCGACGTGTTCTTCGCTCGGCGCCATCTTGCGCCAGATGCAGGTCGCCCCGGCGAGTTCGGGCAGCCGGCTGCCGAACGACTCGATCGTGTACCAGCCATCGAACTTGATCGCCTTGAGCGTCTTGAATGTCGTTGCCCAGTCGATGTGGTCCTCGCCGGGCGTGGCGCGGTCGTTCGCTGAGATGTGGACCTGCACGATCTTGTTTCCGGCGGTGCGGATCGCGTGCTCGATTGACTTCTCCTCGATGTTCGCATGAAACGTGTCATAGAGAATACCCACGGCCGGGCTGCCGATGGCGTCCACCATCTTGCGCGTGTCTTCCTGCGAATTCGCGACAAACGTCTCGAAGCGGTTCAGCGGCTCGAACGCGATTTTGATCTTCGCCTGCTCCGCGTGTTTCCCGACGTCGCGCAGGCACTCGATGCAGCGTTTGCGTTCGTCGTCCGTCGGGCCGCGGCCAACCAGCGCACCCACCGGATGATAAATCGGCCCGCCTATCGCCTCCGCGCCGACCTTCACGCACGAATCGATCGACGCCTTGAGGTGATCGACCCCGCGCTTGCGCGTCGCGGCGTCGTCGGAGATCAGACTCGCGTCCGCCGGCAATACGCAGACTACGGTGGACGTCATCCCGAGATCGCCCAGCGTCTTGCGAATCTTGTCCCACGGCGAACAGTCCGGCGTGAACATCGGCAGCTCGACGCCGTCGTAGCCCCACTTCTTGATGTCGCCCAGCAACGAGAGGTGCGACTCGTCCGCCGCCGCCGTCCACAACAACAGGTTCATTCCGATTTTCATGCGCAATCCCCATCCGGTTGAGCCGCCAACAATACAAACTGTGTCACGGAACTGACAAGATCGATTCCGGAAACTTCCAGCGGCTCATCCGCCTCGTTATCGTTATCCTCATCGTTATCCTCATCGTAATCGGGCCTCAAAGACGCCCTGCTATGCTACGATGACGACCAATACCTGACAGGAACTACGCATGAATCGATTCGCATTCACGTTCATCGCCCTCCTCCCCGCACTCGCCCAGGCCCAGCCTGCGCAATGGGTCACCTACCCCGGCGGGGACGGCCCCGGCGCGGGCAAGCACATCGTGTTCGTCACCGGCGACGACGAATACCGCGGCGAGGAATCCATGCCGCAGCTTGCGAAAATCCTCTCCGTGCGCCACGGTTTCAAATGCACGGTGTTGTTCGCGATCAACCGGGAGACCGGCGCGATCGACCCGGCGACGCAGGACAACATCCCGGGCCTCGAAGCGCTGGACACCGCCGACCTGATGGTGATGTTCCTGCGGTTCCGCAAACTGCCGGACGACCAGTTCCAGCACATCATGGACTACACCAACTCGGGCAAGCCCATCCTCGCGCTGCGCACCTCGACGCATCCCTTCTTCTACACGGACACCAAGAACCCGAACGCGAAATGGAACTGGAACAGCAAGGACCCCGAGGGCGGCTACGGCCGGCTCGTCCTCGGTGAGACCTGGGTCAGCCACTACGGCAACCACAAGGTCGAATCGACCCGCGGCGTGATCGCGCCCGGAATGGAGAACTCGCCCATCGTCCGCGGCTGCGAAGACATCTGGGGCGAGTCGGACGTCTACGAAGTGCGCACGCTGACGGGCGACAGCCAACCCGTCATCCTCGGCCAGGTCCTCACCGGCATGAACCCGGCCGACAAACCCGTCGAAGGCAAGAAGGAACTCCCCGTCGCGTGGACCAAGACCTACACCGGCGCCAGCGGCAAACCGTCACGCATCTTCACGACGACCATGGGCCACTCCTACGACCTCAAGAGCGAGGGATTTCGCCGCCTGCTGGTCAACGCCGCGTACTGGGCCGTCGGCCTGGAAGACCAGATCCCAGAACGCGCCAACGTCGACTACGTCGGCACCTACGACCCCACCGACATTGGCTTCGGCACGCATAAGAAAGGCGTGATGCCGGCGGAGCACGTCCTAATCAACGAATAACGCCGGTGAGCCAATTGTAGTGCTCTGCAATTGCCCAAAAGTCGGAAGCATGATCTTGGTCACCATCGTCTCTGATTCGGTGATGATTACGTTGTCGCCGTCGGAAAAACGCGTCCTCTGGTCGATACCTATCCTCGCAGTCGCAGGGTCAATCGTGTCCTTGACTGCGTATGTTCATCCAGCGCTACTCAACCCGCGACTAAGCGAATCGAGAGGGGAGCCCTTTCTTACTCTTGCACTCGGGCTCTTGGTCTTTCTCATCTACTTCTTATACGTTGCCCGGCGGGAATCATGGTTCCAATGCCACTTCGTCGCAGACAGAACCAAGTTGCAGAAGGTATACCCGACGGGAGATGTCGTCGAGATTCGCTGGATTGATATGAAGCGAGCTAATCGCTGGACCGACGTCATCGTGGCGAAGAACGGAACTCAAATGTTCCTTGGCTACTTCGGCACTATCGGGTTCTGGCGCCCGACCTTGAGCGCTCTGTTTGAACTAGCAGGGAACGATTCCGTTTTCGTGAGGCACATGCGCGGGCATCCGCTTAATTAATGCGGATTGTGTATATCTGCCAGCGTAGACGAGCGAACGAACTAGCGAGCAGAACAAGATCTCCGCGCCCTCCGCGCCTCCGCGTGAGACAGTGCGCTTCATCTGCGCTCATCTGCGCCATCTGCGGACACGCCCTTGAACTTCCCCCCACCCACTTCTACAATCGCCTTCGTTTAACTCCGGCGGGCCTATGATTTTCCGATTTCTCTCCCTATCCCTCGCATTCTCCATCGCCAACATCGCCTCCGCGCAACTCACGCTCGAAAAAGGCGACACCATCGCCCTCATTGGCAATGCGCTGCCGGACCGCATGCAGCACGACGGCTGGCTGGAGACCTACATCCAGAAGGCGAATCCGGACAAGCAACTCGTGATCCGCAACATGGGCTTCACGGGCGACCAGGTCGCGTCGCGCCCGCGCAACGAGAACTTCATGAACTCGGACGACTACCTCACGCACGTGGGCGCGGACGTCATCTTCGCATTCTTCGGGTACAACGAGTCGTTTTCGCAGGACCCCGAGGCGTTCAAGGAACAACTCGAGAAGTTCATCGACGACACGCGCGCGTGGAAGTACAACGGGGAGTCCGCGCCGCAGATCGTGCTGTTCTCGCCCATCGCGCGCGAGGATCTCGGCGACCCGAATTTCCCCGACGTCGCCGATGGCAACAAGTGGCTCTCGGTGTACACGGACGCGATGGCGAGCGTCGCCCGCCGCAAAAAGGTCCCTTTCGTCGATCTGTTCTACGCGTCGGAGGATCTCTACAAGAAGAGCGACAAACCGCTGACCATCAACACAGTGCATCTCAACGCGGACGGCAACCAGGCGATCGCCGGAGCCATCGTGCAGGAACTGTTCGGCGGCGCCGACCTCTCAAACGTCGCGGACCTTCGCGCGGCCGTGCTGGACAAGAACTGGTGCTGGTTCAATCGGTACCGCGCGACGGACGGCAACGACATCTGGGGCAGCCGCGCGGAATTGAAATTCGTCAATGACCAGACGAACGAGGAAGTGCTGCAACACGAATTGCTGATGCTCGACCTCATGACGGCGAACCGCGACAAGGTGATCTGGGCGGCGGCGCAGGGCAGGCGCATCACCCCGGACGACAGCAACGTGCCCGACCCGATCCAGGTCATCACCAACCTCGAACCCGCGCCGGACAAACGCGCGGACGACGGCGGCCACGAATTTGTGGACGCGGACGAGGGCGTCAAGACGTTGAAGCTCGAGGACGGCATGGTCGCGAACCTGTTCGCGTCCGAGAAGATGTTCCCCGAACTGGTGAACCCGGTGCAGATGGACGTGGACACGAAGGGGCGGCTCTGGGTCGCGGCGTGGCAGACGTACCCCAAGTGGCAGCCCGATCACGAAATGAAGGACCGGCTGCTGATCCTGCCGGACGAAAATCGCGACGGCGTCGCGGACAAGGCGATCACCTTCGCGTACATCCACAACCCGACCGGGTTCACGTTCTGGAACGGCGGCGTGATTGTCGCCTCCGCGCCGGACTTCTGGTTCCTGAAAGACACGGACGGCGACGACGTGGCCGATTTCCGCGAAGTCATCCTGAGCGGCGAAGACTCCGCCGACACGCACCACGCCGCAAACGGCTTCGATTTCGGCCCGGACGGCTACATCTACTACCAGCGCGGCATCTTCATCGTCAGCAACATCGAGACGCCGTGGGGTCCGGCGCGCGCGCATGGCGAGTCCGCCATGTACCGCTTCAACCCGCGCACGCACCGATTCAGCCTGCACGCCATCAACCCGCCGAACGCGCATGGCGGCGACTTCGACTACTGGGGTTACCACTTCGCGACGAGCGCGACCGGCGGCGAGGCGTACCAGGTGCGGATGGACGGCAATGGCAAGTTCAAGATGCACGAGTTGCTGAAAAAGACCGTGCGGCCGGTGCCGTCGAGCGGCATCCTCTCGAGCCAGCATTTCCCCGAGAAGAACAACGGCAACTTCATCATCCTGAATTCGATCGGGTTCCTCGGCATCAAGCAGTACACGCTCGAGTACACCGACGGGAAAGCCTGGGGCACGGAGACCGACGATCTGCTCGTCTCCAGCGACACGAATTTCCGGCCGACGGACTTCAAGGTGGGCGATGACGGCGCGCTGTACGTCGCCGACTGGTCGAACCCGATCATCGGCCACATGCAGCACAACATCCGCGACCCGAACCGCGACCACGAACACGGTCGCATCTACCGCATCACGGTCGCCGGGCGGCCGCTGCAGGACCCCGTGGCGATCGACGGCCAATCCATCGAGGCGCTGCTCGACGTGCTCAAGCACCCGACCGACGGTGTCCGCCTGCGCGCGCGCATCGAACTCAGCGAGCGCGACCCGGACGCGGTCATCGCCGCGGCGCAGAAGTGGGCCGCCCAGTTCGATCCGAAGAAGAAGGGCGACGCGCACCATCTGCTAGAGGCGCTGTGGCTCCACCAGCAGTTCAACGTCGTCAATGAGCCGCTGCTGAACGCACTGCTCGAATCACCGGAACCGGACGCTCAACGCGCGGCCGAGCGCGTGAAGTACCTGTGGGACATCGAGGGGAAGTTCGACCCGAAAGTGGCGGCCGTGCCGAAGCACCATCACGCGAACGACGCCGAGGCGGCGCTGGCCGTCGCGCGCGAGTACCTCAAACAGGAGCCGTCGCCCGAGCCCCGCATGGACGGCGACGTGTTCGAGATCCACATTCAGACGATCAAGGAACAGATGCGCTACGACCGCACGCAGTTCACAGTGCCGTCGGGCATGAAAGTACGCCTGATCTTCACGAACCCGGACGCGATGGACCACAACCTGATCATGACCGAGCCGGGCGCGGCGGCGCGCGTGGCGTTCGCGGCGCTGAAGCTGGAGGAGGACGGCACCGGGGTCCAGAAGCACTGGCGGCCGGACGTGAACGGAATTCTGTTTGCATCGCGCATGCTCGCGCACGGCGACTCGCAGATTCTCGACTTTACGGCACCGAAGGCAGCAGGCGACTACGACTACCTCTGCACGTTCCCCGGGCATTCGCAGCTCATGCGCGGCGTGATGCACGTCGTGCCGAAACTCAAAGGCGACATTGTCGCGGTGAACCGGCTTGCGGACGAAGCGGTGCCGGAGGCGAGCAACCGCCAGGTGGTGGCGTATTGGGAATTCGACGACTTGAAGGAATGCGTGAACGCGGCGCTCGCGAAGCGATCGTTCGCCCGCGGCAAGGAGTTGTTTCGCGTCGCGTCGTGCCAGCAATGCCACACGATCGCCGGCGAAGGCCAGGCGATCGGCCCCGACCTCACCGATGTCCGGTCGAAGTACGAGCCCGTCGCGATGCTGCAACACATCCTCGATCCTTCGCTCGACGTGGCCGACGAATACAAAACCTTCATCGTCGAGGCGAAGGACGGCCGGGAATACGTCGGCCAGATCGTTTCGCGCGACGACAAGCAGATCACCATCCTCGAGAATCCGCTCAAGCCGGAAACGGCCGTCGTCGTAAAGGTATCCGACGTCGCGTCCACCGATCGCGTCAACATCTCCCCCATGCCGAGCGACCTGCTCATCACCTTCGAGCAGGAGGAAATCTGGGACCTGCTGGCCTACGTCCTGTCCGGCGGCGACACGGCGCATTCCGCATTCAAGTAAACCGGCGCGCGGCCCGTTCGGTTCGTCATCCTGACCAATCTGTCAATCTGACCAGTCCGTCATCCTGAGCGAAGCCGAAGGATGACACGGATGTGAACCGTGACGGACGGGACGGCGATCGCGATGCGTGTCCTCACTACGAAGTACACCCTTCTTGGGCGCAGTTCCCCTCCCGGTTGACGATTCTCGTTGGCAAGGGGCTTCGGGTTAACACCCGACAGCGATTAGCTTCTCATCCAGAAACTTCTTCGCCCGCGGCACATCCGCCTCATCCAGATGCTCTATCACAATCGGGATATTCGGATGCACCTGCGACAACCGCCGCAGGTACAGTTCATAGTTCAATGAGCCCAATCCCGGCGGCGGCAGCTCGATCTTGCCCACGCCGCGCAGTGCATGCCCTTCGCTCGCGTCGATGTCTGCCATCTGCACGCCCTGGTCCGAAGCCGCCCGTTTCACGTCCTTCGCATGCGCGATCTTGATGTCGTCCGACAGCGCATCGAAGATGTGATCGAGCGTCTCGTCCATCGCGTCGATATTGTGGTCCTCGAAGTAGTTCGTCGGGTCCATCAACAGCCCCAGGCACGGGTCCGGGATTTGCGAGAAGAGTTTCAGCGTCTCCTCCACCGACCCGATCACGTTGTTCACATATGTCTCCACGCAGAACACCGCGCCGTGGTCGCTCGCGCACTGCACCATCTCGCCGATGGCGTCCCGGCACTGTGCGTAGCCTTCTTTCGTCTTGTTCGTCGGATGCGCGACCCAGTCGCTGTCCGGGTTGAAGGTCCCCGTCTCGCTCACGACGTACGGCGTGCCCAGATCGCGCGCATGTCGAATGATCTGCTTGAGCCGTTTGTGGTTCGCCTTGCGCTTGTCCGGGTCCGGATGCACCAGGTTCGTATACCCCGACACGGCGCAGATCGCGAGGTTGTGCCGCCGGAACGTATCGCCGATCTTCTTGCAGTTCTCCGACGTGATGTTCCCATCAGACAGGTCCATGTCCTTGAACGACAGATCCAACTGGACCGTATTAAACCCGTGCTCGCGAATCCGCCGCGCGGTCTCCTCCAGCCCGTACGGAAAATACGCCGTAAAGATTCCCGTCTGCAGCATCT